>JAACET010000079.1 GCA_011682385.1 Actinomycetota bacterium
AACAAATCGGGCCTTGACTGGCGATTCACAACAGCCGATGCTCGGATAAAGCTAAAAAAACTTTATCCTACAATTTAGCCGGGACTGAGTACTAGTTCGTGGATGGACTCTTGTGAACGCCGCTAATTTAGCCAATCTTACAGACTCCCACTGCCACCTGAGCTGCCCCCAGCTTAGCAAGGATATCCCAGCCGTTCTGGATCGTGCTCGCAAGGTTGGTGTTAGCCGCTTGCTTACTGTGGGCCAAGGCCTGGACGATTCATCAGCTGCCATTGATTTAGCTCAGCGCAATTCAGAGGTTTTTGCTGCTATAGGTTTCGGCCCGCACGGGGCAGAGCATGTTTCCAAAAGCGATTTCAAAAAGCTTGCCGGACTTACCCCTACTGCCAAGGTGGTGGCCTTGGGCGAGGTGGGCCTGGATTACTACTACGATGAGCCGAGCAGAGAGGTCCAGCGGAAGGTTTTTTCTGAGCAGGTCCGCCTGGCACAGGAACTCGACTTGCCGTTAATCATCCATTGTCGGGATGCCTGGGACGATTGCCTAGCTGTGCTCGATGAGAACAGGACCGGTAAGACGGTCGGCGTATTTCATTGCTATACAGGTTCGTCTGAGTTGGTCCCGCAATTGATAGACAGGGGATTTTACATCTCTTTTTCCGGCATGATTACTTTCAGCAATGCCCGGAAGTGTATGGCCGCAGCCAAGAAGGTACCGCTTGATCGTCTGTTGGTCGAAACCGATGCGCCCTACCTTTCCCCAGAGCCCATGCGCACAGTCAAACCCAACGAGCCATCCCTCTTGGTTCATACGGTTCGGTTTATGGCTGATCTATTGGGTTGCACCCCGATGGAATTGGCTGAGCTTAGCAGCAAGAATGCCGGAAAGCTATTTGGCTGGTGAAGCAGTCGAACACTAGAGCAGGCGAGCTGCTCTTCTGCTCTGCTCTACTTGACTAGCCGAGCTGAACCTCGGCTAGTCAAGTGACCCCGACGGGATTTGAACCCGTGTTGCAGGGTTGAAAACCCTGTGTCCTGGACCTACCTAGACGACGGGGCCAATTTTGCCACAATAATATAAGCAGCCCGGTACTGCTTAGTGCGTACTCTACTGATCTTTATCATCGAAATCAAGCTCTTTCCACGCCCTGACCTATCCAAAATACCTTTGTGCCGACCTTTCAGCCGGATATAATAGTCATTGACTTATCGGGGCCCGATCACGCACACGTCAGTTAGAGTCGTATTGTTTGAAATAGCAGGAGTCTGGTTAATAAGGAGGCTTCCCATGGTTAAGAGAGCCAAGCAGTTTACTGTGTGGTTGCCCAACAAGCCTGGAATTGCCGCCAAGTTTTTTACTACGCTGGGCAAGACCAACTTACTAGCTGTTTCCGTTCTGGACAGTGTCGATGGCTGCGCCGTCCGGCTGGTGGCTGGCAATTCGAATCAGGCCGCTCGGATCTTAGCCAAGGCTGGTATCTGCAGCACCACTCAGGATGTGCTAGTGGTGGATTTACCCAACTTGCCCGGTGCCTTGCAGAAGCTCTGCCGCAAGCTCGCCCGGGCCAAGGTTAACATCGAGTATATGTACGGATCAGCCGGAGCCAAGACCGTTGAAGCTCCGGTGGTCCTTCGGGTCGATTCTCTTGCCAAGGCTGCCCGAGCGCTGAAGTAATCGTCAGGGTTCAAGACGTAGTAACAGTGGCGAGACCCCACGTTTGGAGATTATTTCTTGCAGTGTTTGTCGAAGGACTCCTGCAGGGGGGGTTCCTTAGGGGGTTCTCTGCGTACTGCTGATGCCTTTACCTTGATTGAAGTTTTGATAACGGTTGCCATTGTTGCCCTGCTGACCAGTGTTTTGGTTCCTGTCATGAACAGCGCCCGTGGTTTGGCTCAGCAGATCCAATGTCAGAGCAATCAGCGAAATATTGCCTTGGCCATGCGCATGTACATTGATTCGTTCAACGGCTATTTGCCCGGCTCACCCAACACTTCAGGCGCGGGCCCCAGAAAAATCCTCCCGGAGACGGTCGTTGCCACCAATGCCTTTGATTATGCCTCACCATTGTTGGGTTTCTTGAATACTTCTGTTCCCGCCAACCGTGCTGATCGCCAGGAGTTGACTCGTCTGGGTGTTTTCAAATGCCCGACCAACGACCACCGGTCTGAGCCTTGGACTGGCTATCAGTCCATTCCCGATGCTGCCGACTTTACCACCAGCCAGGCGAGCAGCTACCTGACCTGTTGGAATTTTCTATTGGCTGGTGACGGCTATGCCGGCGCTCAGGTTACTTCGGGGGTCTATTATTGGCTGTACGGGGCTACTTGGACGGAAGTGCTCCCCAGGGATTTTCTGCCCAAGATTACCAAGATCGGCCTGCCCTCCAGAAAGGTATTCTTGGCCGATGCAGCTCGCTACGTCGATGAGGGTGGGCAGTTCACTTACGATATAGGCTACTCGCTCTTTGGAGCAGGCGGCTATTCCGGCTCTGGCGCCTGGTGGATTGATTCACGCGAGTATGGCCAATATTCACCAGCCGCGGATTATTCTTATCGCCACGATGACGGTATCGCAGCGGTCTTTTATGATGGTCATTGTGAGTATCTTTCTCGGGAGCAGTCCTACCGAGCCGAGTATTGGTACCCCAAGGGTACGGTCATAACTGATGGCTCCGAAGGTGCCGGCGGTGAGCCCAGCGGCTATGTTGTGCCTTGATTAGTTCGGTTAGCTGGCAAAGCCCAGTTCACTCAGGGCCTTGACTGCCTCAGTCAAATAGCCCTGCTCGATTGACACGCGATAATTCTTAAACTCTCGCCGAACCGGATAATTTTTGCGCAGACTGTCGAAGTAAGCCCCCCGCTCTTCACCTTGATACTCAATGGCCTTTTGCAGCTTTTTATGATCCTGCTGAATGTCATAGGCCTGGCGCACGGCCCAGCGAAGTTGCTCCAGATATGCCGTCCCCTCGGCTGGGCCAACCAATTCCTTTGTTTGGCTCTTCAGCGCATTTATCCGCCCCACTGTTGGCCAACCGTAATGTTCAGCCAACGCCTCGTAGAGCATCACTGTGCCAGCCACTTTGCCGTCGTAGGAATAGCCGGCTATATGGGATGTGGTTATATCCGCTTGACTCAAAGCTGCATCGGATACGCGCTGGGGAGTTTTCTCAGCCTCAAATACATCCAGCACCACTTGCCCGACAAGCCCAGCCGGCCGAGCCTGCCAAAGCGTCCCCTCGTCCAGTACGCCGCCGCGAGAAGTATTCAGCACAATCATATTGGGCTTTTTTATTCGGCCAAGCCACTCATGGTTTATCAAATTCGCTGTGGCAAATGGACCCTCAAAGGTCAGCGGCACATGCAGTGTCAGAATATCTACACCCAGTAAATCCTCCAACTCAACAAAGTCCAGCTTTACGCCCTGCTGCTGCAATGGCGGATCATTAATCAGCATCTGCATACCCAACGCCCGGCACTTGGCAGCCACCCGCGACCCCACTTCGCCGTGCCCGACAATGCCGATCCGCTTATCCTGTAAATCGAAGCCGCCTTTTATAGCTAGGCTAAGCAATGCTGCTACCACATATTCCGCTACCGAGTTGGCATTGGACCCGGGCGCATAGGCAAACTCGATGCCCGCCTTGCGCAGATACCCCTGATCAACATGATTCGTACCCGCCGTGGCTGTGCCCACGAACTTCACAGCCGTACCTTCCAGAAGATCAGCGTTTACCTTTGTGACACTGCGGATAAGCAACACCTCTACGCCGGCTAGTTGTTCTGGACTTATGTTTCGTCCCGGACCGCGTACAATCTCAGCCCGGCCACCGCACAGTTCCGTTACCAAGGGCATATTTTCATCCGCGAAGATTTTCATGTGTCCCGTTAATTCCTCTTATTCGCCGAAATCCTTGTCCTGTGGCTATAGGCCGGGTATTATCAACGAAACGGCAATCTTCGACAAGCCGTAATTGTGATGTACTCGACGGAGTTGCCCGGGGATGACGAAAACATGGCAGATAGCGCCGGATTGGCCGGGCCGGGAGTCCTTGGCTCGCTGTCTGCGAGTCTCTCCTATCGTGGCTCAGTTGCTTCATCAGAGGAATCTGGGCGATCCTGACGTTGCTCGGCGATTCCTTCAGCCCAGCCTCAATGATTTGGCCGAGCCTTCCAGTCTCCCCGGTGCCACGGCCGCAGCCGATCGTATTTGTCGGGCTGTGCGCGACCACGAAAAAATCGTCATCTACGGCGACTATGATGTCGATGGCCTGACCGCTACCGCTATTCTCTGGCACTGTTTGAAGTTGGCCGGTGCCGAGGCGGATTTCTATGTGCCCCACCGCTTGGAGGAGGGCTACGGGCTCAACACCCAGGCTATCACTAATCTGATTGACCAGGGTGCCAGGCTCATTATTACCGTTGATTGCGGGATTTCAGCCGTCGAGCCGGCCAAGGTGGCTGCCGCTGCCGGTGTGGATCTGATTGTTACCGACCATCACCTTATCGATTCGGATTTGCCCGTTTGTCACAGTATCGTTCATCCTTCGTTACCGGGAAGTTGTTATCCGTACCGGGAGCTTTCCGGGGCCGGCGTGGCCTTCAAGTTGGCTTGGTTGCTCGCCCAACGATTTACTGTGGCCGACGGCTCGGTCCCGAAGACTCCAGCCGCCAATGGTTCAGGCATACGTGTCTCCGGTTCTTTCCGTGAGTTCCTTGTTTCCGCCACCGGTCTGGTCGGCCTGGGAACCGTAGCTGATGTAGTTCCGCTTACCGGCGAAAACCGCGTCTTGGCAGCCTTTGGCCTGAAGGGATTAGCTAATTCATCACAGCCCGGCCTGCAAGCCCTGCTGGAATCTGCCGGCCTGACCTCAGCCAAGCTTGATGCTTATGACATCGGCTTCAAGTTAGCTCCACGGCTCAATGCTGCCGGAAGAATGGGCCACGCCCAGTTGGCTCTGGAGCTTCTCACGCGGGCTTCATCGGCTCGCTCCGCCAAGATTGCAGACTATCTCGCTAAGCAGAACGTACAGCGCCGTAAGGTTGAGAAGAAGATTCTCGATGAAGCCATCCAACAGATTACCGAGCGGGGCCTGGATAAATCCGACACCAGAGCCATTGTCTTGGCCAGCCGGGGTTGGCACGCCGGCGTGATTGGCATTGTCGCCTCGCGGATTGTGGATCGCTACCATCGGCCGACGGTGATGATTGCCCTTGAGGACGGCACTGGCCAGGGATCAGCTCGCAGTATCCCCGGCTTCAATATCTGTGAGGCCTTCCATGCCTGCGCTCGATGGCTCGACAGATTCGGCGGTCACGCTATGGCTGCCGGACTGGCTATATCCGCTGATAACATTGAGCCTTTTACCCAGGCTTTCAGTGAATATGCTCAACAGCAGCTAACCCTAGCCCACCTTCAGCAACAGTTGCACATCGACGCGATGGCCTCTTTGGATATGGTCACTGAGGAGTTGCTGCTGGATTTGAACAGGTTAGCCCCGTTTGGCCAGGGCAATCGGAGGCCGATTTTTACTACCGAAGGTTGCACAGTCCTGGACGAACCCCGCTGTGTCGGCAAAGGCGGGCAAACCTTGCAGTTTGCTGTCGCCCGCGATGGCACTACGCGCAAATGTGTCGCCTTTCGAAAGGCCAATCTGCTGAAGAAGCTTTCAACCTGCAAGAAGGTATCGTTAGCTTACCGTCCGATTCTTAATGACTTCAATGGCTACCGCACCGTCGACCTGCAAATCGAAGATATGCAGTTCAGCCAGACCTGATATTATTGATTTGCTTTCAGCCAATCTTTCAGGTTGGCGGCGAGGATAACGGGGTCGCGCTTGCTCAGAATGTGCTGGGCGATCTTCTTTGGCACCTTTATCACCGCCATGGCCTTGGCCACACGCTGCCATAATTGCTCGCGCCTCTTTTCGGTCTTGGCTAAGTACAGTTCCGTAACCAGCTCACCCAGCTTATCCAGTGTCCCCTGCGGCAAATTGTCGTAGTAACGCTTGATGACTCCCTGCTGATACGATGAATACTCACGTGCTGCCATTTATGTCTCCCACGCTAATTGATGGTTACTGACTGCCGCGGCCTTAGGAAATACAAGACTTTCCGGCTCACTACCCAGCCCAGAATATCCTTTACAGCCCGGCCATACATCTGCATCTGCCAACGATAATGTTCAGCTCGCTGGTTTATGTCTTTCCCCCGAACTCTATCGGTTTTGAAGTCCACAATCGTCGCCTGCCCGTCTTCTACAATCAACACGTCAATAACTCCCCTTAGCAGTGGGCAATCTGCCGGGCCTTGGGCCTCAGTACCCTTGACAATTTCCCCCGGCTCAATAGCCAGAATAAACGGTATTTCTCGATATACTGACTCCGGCTTGGCCAACATCGTTTTGCCTATCTCGCTGACAAAGAACTCCTCAATTCCTTTAAAGTCTAGAACATCCAGGCTGTCGCTCTCGAATAGCCCCTGCTTAGCCATCTTTTGGGCCTGTTGCTGAAGGTCCTGCAGATTACAGGTTCGGGTCAGATCGACTTTTTGCAGGAACAGATGGTTTAAGGAGCCGATTTGCGCCGCCGACAGCTCCCCACTCTTTGCCGACAGCAACTCCGGCAACCCCACGAGTGCTTCGTCCCAGCCTTGAATTTGCCCCGCCGCGTCCAGGTCCTCATCAGCCCCGGCCTCAAAGAGCCTTTTGCGCTCCGTGATCGGCACTACCGCCGGCATCCCGGACAATCCTTCATAACGGTAGGGCTGCTCAATAATTGCCAGGCTTTCAATCAAATCTTTATCCGGTTTGATTTCTTCGGCGGGCGGCTCTAATGAGGCAATTTGTTCCAGGGTCAATCCGCCGCGTCGGTGATGCTTGCCGAAATCCTCCGCGAATATATCTTCAGCAAAAACCTCCGGCTCATAGCTGCTGACTACGAAGGTTGATTTACCATGAGTCAGCTCCGGATGTGTTACAGGCCCGCCGAATTGCAGATCAGCCGGCCCCAATGACGCCAATGTCGGCACAAGCCAATTGAGCCAACTCTTTCCGGCGGCCAATTCACAAGGCCCCGGCGGATCACATCCGCTAATCTGTCTATTGAGAGCCTCTGGTGAGAATGGTTCTAATTTATTCTCTGAGCCCGATCCGACCAGGATCAAATGTTCCTTCGCTCGTGTCATGGCCACGTAGAGTAGCCGCATTTCCTCAGCCAGTACATGTTTTTTGATATTCCGCTCAGCCAATCTGTGCCCTAGTGTTGGATATGCGGTCTGCTGCTGGCGGTCCACATAGTGCAGACCCAGGTAGCGGTCCCGATCTATAATGATATTGCCGTGTGCGTCTGTAAAATTGAAACTACGGCTCAGCCTCGGCAGTATTACTACCGGAAACTCCAGCCCTTTGCTTTTGTGCACGCTCATTATCCGCACCACATCTTCAGCCTCGGAGATACCCGGAGCCAGTTTAAGGTCTGCTTCGCGTTTTTGCAGGTCGCGTATGAATTGTAGGAATCGGCCCAGTCCTGTCCTGGTAAAGGTTCCGAACTGGCGAGCCCTTTCGTGAAGTTTCAGTAGGTTTGCCTGTCTACCCGTCCCGCCCGGCAGGCCGGCCACGTAATACAGATAGTGGCTCTGTTGGTATATTTCCCAGATAGCTTCTGCCAGGGGTATATCGCGCACCAACTTCCGCCAGCTACGCAGCCGCCGGCAAAACTCACCCAGCCGCTTCGTTAATCTATCGCTATCGCTTGCCTCAGCCAGTTCAAAGACTGCTTGGTGAAACGCCCCCTCTTTGTTGACCAATCTTATCTGAGCCAGCTCGTCTGCCTCAAATCCGCCTATAGGACTTCTCAGCACTGCTGCCAGCGGTATATCCTGTAGCGGATTATCCAGTATCTCCAACAGGGCCAACACATCTTGCACCTCGGTCGCAGCGAAGTAGCCGGTTTCCGCATCCGCGTACACTGGAATATCCATTTGTCGCAGCACCTGAGCAAACACCTCCGCTTGCCGGGTGGTTACCCGCAGCAGGATAGCAATGTCGCGGTAAGCTAACGGTCGTAGGATAGCCCGGCCGGTCTGTGGGTCTTTATCCATTACCTGCATCCGCCCCGCAGATTCTTCCAGACCCATCAGATGCCGAACCCGCTTGCCGAGAAGCACCGCCTCCTGTTGCGTTTGCTCCAACTGAGCGGCCGCTTCGATGGATTCGCCTTCCTCGTCCTCGGTCGTAGCCCGGCTACTGGTTCGTTTCGTGAGCAGATGCACTTCTACAGCAGCTCCACTGAAGGCTGGCTTCTCAGGATCACGGACCTTCTCGTAGTCCTTTTGCCCCGGCTTTAGGCTGGCATGTTCGTCATATACGATCCCCGCCGGTTCGGCCTGCATCAGACGCTCGAAAAGCAGGTTCACCCCGTTGATTATCCCAGCCCGTGAGCGAAAGTTGCTTTGTAAGTCAATGACCCGGCCCAGTTGCTCTGCACCAAGGCGTCGGAGCCTATCCTGGAAGACCTGCGGCTCAGCTAATCGAAATCTGTAGATGCTCTGTTTCAGGTCCCCCACTGCAAAGAGATTGCCCGGCCCATCGGTCAGCTCCCGACTGACCAATCGTAATATGGCGTCCTGTAGCGGATTGATGTCCTGATATTCGTCCACCAGCACATAGCGGTATTTTTCCTGCAACTGCCTGGCGACTATCGAAGGCTTCAGTTCTTCGCCGCTGCCGTCGTTCAGCAGTTCGAGACATTTCCGCTCCAGGTCGGTGAAGTCCAACAGGTTCTCAGTCTGTTTAGCTCGTCCATATCTGTGATCCAATCTGTTGGCCAAGTCGATCATCATTCGGGCATAAGGAAGACTGCTCCTTAGGGTCCGAGCCTGATCTTTCAATGGTGTAGCGCACAGTTCAAGTAGAGTTTCCTTGCTGGGTGATGGTGCAGCTTCGCGGAAGAGTTTTTTTATCTGCTCAATTGCAGCCTTTACTTGGGGGTCTTTTGGGCGGGGTGATTGCGGAGTTCGCGGTATTATTAGTCTTTCAATACCGTCAGCTAATTTATCGAATGCTCCCTTTTGAACCTGCTCGATTAGTCCTAGCCAGCCCTTTGTAAGTCTTTCAAGCGTCTGAGTGAAGCTCACCAGTTTGTCATAGTCTCCGGGATTAAAGGCCCTCAATTCGGGCTGTTCCAGAAGCATACGGATTTTCTGGGCGTTACTTTGGCAGAGGCTCATTCGCTGCTTGAAATGCTCCACCAGTAATTCACCGTAGGCTTTTAGCATTTCCGGACTGGGTCTATCGCCTACCGGTTCGAGCCATTGCCGGGCCTTCTTACACCATTGCTCCGGCGATACCAGGCTGCTGAAGAAATCATGCAGGCGTATCACCAGTTTGCCCAGCCTGTTGTCTTCGCCCGAGCCATACATCTGGACTAATTCCCGGAAGGTTTCGCCGGCGGGCCCGCCGTCCAGGTATAGCTCTTCGAAAACTTCCTCCAAGGCTGCGTTCTTCAGCAACATAGCCTGGTCGGCATCGGCAATCTTGAATTGAGGATCGAGCTTGGCTCGGGCAAAGTTCTGACGCAGTACCGTTTGGCAGAACGAATGTATCGTTGAGATCGCGGCCGTGCTCACTCGTGCAGCCTTTTGGGCCAGACGATTATCCCCCGGTTCCCGCTCGGACAGTTCTCTAATAATCCGCCCGATTCGTTC
>JAACET010000175.1 GCA_011682385.1 Actinomycetota bacterium
TACCGTGGAGGGCTGGTTAGACTCGGGACGGCGGGTGTTCATCATCAGCCCGGTTCGGCAGCGGGGACTGGTTGAGCAATTGGAGGCGGAGGGACGATTTAGCCTGGTGTTTAGAGATCCCCTATACGAGGTGCAGACGCAAAGCAGATAAAGAAGGATAGGACCCCCAGCACATAGGCTGGGGGCATTAGAGTATTTTACACGCGATGTTGTCTGACGAGCCACGCATTGGATTTGCGATGGCTCGTTTTGTTTTTTGGAAGAAAATAGCCAAGGCTTGTCAGTCCTTGACAAGCCCTGAAGCAAACGAGGCCGACGGGATTCGAACCCGCAACCACCGGATCGACAGTCCGGAACTCTATCCAATTGAGCTACGGCCCCTGTTCATTAGTCATTAGCCATTAGCCATTAGTTATTAGTTATTTGCTATTGACCAACGCTCGACGTCCTGCCAGGCAGCAGGGAGTCTGTAGGCTGATAATATACAGGGAAAAAAGTGGATGTCAAGGAACAAGATAGGGGCTCAGGCAGATAAGAAAAAGATACAAAATAGTAGCCTCACTAGCCTTTGATGACGCCGAGGGGACGGAAACGGCAGACCTTTTTGGATAGGCCGGCGTTGTGGACAATGTCAACGACGAGATTCACGTCCTTATACGCAGAGGGCTGTTCCTCGTCCAGGCCATGCCGGCTGCGAGCTAGGGCGGTGATGCCCTTGGCGGCTAACTCACGTCTAATGTCTCGCCCTCGAGCAGATCGGATAGCAGCACCCCTGGACATCAAACGGCCGGCCCCGTGGCAAGTGCTGCCAAAGGTCTGGAGCTCAGCCGTCTTTTGGCCAACCAATAAATACGAGTTACGGCCCATGTCGCCGGGAATAATCACCGGCTGGCCAATGGTCCGATAATCGGCGGGTAACTCCGGGTGGCCCGGGCCAAAGGAACGGGTGGCTCCCTTGCGGTGCACGCAAAGCATTTTCTTTTGGCCGGCAACTTCATAGGTCTCAAACTTGGCTATGTTATGGGTGACGTCATATATAAGGTTAAGGTCGAACCTCTGCCACGGTTGGCTGAGGAACTGGGCAAAGGTCTGGCGAACCAGGTGCATGAGCATCTGCCGGTTGGCCCAGGCATAATTGGCAGCGGCGGCCATGGCAGCCAAATAACGCCGGCCCTCAGGCGAATTAACCGGAGCACAAACGAGTTGACGGTCAGGGAGGTCAATCCCGTACTTCTCAGGAGCCTTGGCCATAGACCTGACGGAATCGTCACAGACCTGGTAACCCAGGCCGCGGCTGCCGGAATGGATCATGACCGTGATTTGGCCAAGGGCCAAACCAAAAACCTCAGCGGCCCGCGAATCATAAATCTCATCAACAGTCTGTATCTCAATGAAATGGTTGCCGGCCCCAAGCGTGCCACACTGGCCCTGGCCACGCTGCTGGGCACGAGGAGTGAGGCAATGAGGATCGGCATCGGCCAGGCATCCGTGGCTCTCGGTATGCTCCAGATCGGCTGGCACGCCAAAGCCGCGTTGGACAAGATAGGCTGCGCCCTCGGTGAGTAGGTGACGCTGCTGGGCGGTATCAAATTTGATCCGGCCCGTCCGCCCAACGCCGCAGGGAATGTGACTAAAAAGGGCTTGGGTCAACTCCGGGATGCGAGGTTGGACGTCCTTCAGCAATAAAGTAGTACGCACAAGGCGAACGCCGCAGTTGATATCATAGCCGACGCCACCCGGTGAAATAACGCCATCAGCTTCCGGGTCAGTGGCAGCGACTCCGCCAATACAAAAACCATAGCCCCAGTGAATATCGGGCATGGCCAGTGAAGCGGTCTGAATGCCGGGCAAAAAAGCAACATTGGCAACTTGATCAAGAGCCCGGTCGGCCTTGATGCTGGGTAACAATCGAGAGTCAGCGTAGATAAGGCCGTCAACACGCATGCCCGGCTTATACGAACGGGGCAGGAGGTAACGGCAGGAATCTATCTGCTCAAGAGGTCCGGTCCATTCAGTGGCCATGACATCAGACTCCCTTTATTTAAACATCGAACAAAACCCTGGCTTGCCATATATCGTTGATCCTTTCGACCTTCAGGTCGTGATAGGTGACGGCCTTTATCTCCGTGGACAACTCGTGGCGAGACAAATCAATGGGTTCACCGACAGCGGCGGCTCGAAGGTGGCGGTCGTCAATCTCAGCGATATCAAAGCGGCAAAAAAGCATCTGCCGGGCAGAAAACAAATACAGCAACTCACTGAGCCAGCCGACCAGGAGGTCCTCAAGACCGTCGGCGGTGACGGACACAGAAATGTGCTCGGTTGGCTGGATAGCGTCCAAAGAAGAAATGACACTGAACATTCCGCGGGCGGCATTACTGAATAGCTGAGCCAAGTCA
The DNA here is from genome assembly GCA_011682385.1 of Actinomycetota bacterium. Classification (GTDB taxonomy): domain Bacteria; phylum Planctomycetota; class Phycisphaerae; order JAACET01; family JAACET01; genus JAACET01. The sequence continues at coordinate 2,400 of JAACET010000175.1, forward strand.
GAACCGTGGGCCTGAAGACCGACGTCAGCGGTGTGATCCAGTATGCGAAAACCATTCTGCATATCAGACATGACCAAAAGATTCTAACCGCAAAGGATAGAAAGAAAAAAGCAAAAATGCGGAAATCTGATCAGAAGCGTGGATATGAACAGGGCTTAGGCGAAGATTTGGCTTGACATTTGTACCTCAATATAGTAATATACGTGGGCGAAGAGTGAGCAGAGAGAGAAGAGATATCTCCCCCAGAGTATATCTCTTTCGGAAGGAATATGTGTCAATCAGCACAGGGCCTGCCTGAGCTGGTCTAGGCAACTGCTGTAGGTGCAGGCGGTTGCAAAGCCCAAGAGTATTCGGAGACTAAGATGATCCGAAAGACTATGTTTGTATTGGTCTGTGTCCTGCTCTTGCCTGTGGCTTCTTCGTGGGCGGTTCCTGTCAATACCAGGACCGGTGGGGAACAAGCGATTCAGCAAGCCAACCCCAATCTGGAATCCAGCGGGAATTACAATCTGGACTGGAGTTATATCTACAACGTCAATGGCTCAAGCGGCGTAGCGATCGACCCATACTGGATTCTGACCGCCCACCATGTAGCTGACGATGCCAACTGCAACCTGACCATCGGCGGGACCGACTACACGGCCCTGGAACGTATCTACAACAATGATGCGGA
>JAACET010000080.1 GCA_011682385.1 Actinomycetota bacterium
GCCTGTGCGCAAGGCCATTGCCCAGATGGCCAGACGGCTCTATAAAGGCGACTTCTCTAACACCTCGTCCGCTGCCGTCCAAGCCAAACGTAAGGCAGGTTTCCTTAGCCGATGGCTGGGCAGTTGAGTTAAACTGCCTAGGGGTTGTTTTCTTGGGCTACAACTTCTTCGATTTGCTCGTCTGCTGTTTCCGAGCTGCTCTGACTTGTGGTTCTTCCCACCGGACCGTTAGGCCCAATAATCTCCACTCGACCAGATCCGAGTAAGGCATTCATTTGACCGCAGAACGCGGCACTGGGTTGTACCCTCATTTGCTCGCCCGCCTGGATGGCTACGGTGTATCCTTGGCCGGTATCTACCTGGAAATATAGCGGGCACTGTCCTGGGTACTCTTCTACTATCTTATGAACTGCCGACAGAAGTTTCTCTGTGTGGTCTCCGTTTAGGTGTACTACTACCGAGCACGCTAGCGATTCCATTCCCCGCTCTATCGGATAGACATCCATTACCCGTACCGATGGTGTCTCGCGTCGCAGGGATACTTGCCCGCGCAAGAAGACCATGCGCTCAGCGTGGATATGCTCGGCGTGTTTGGCCAGCTCTTCTGAGAAGATCACCGCGTCCATTGACCCCTCGAGGTCTTCGACAGTCAATAGGGCCATTTTCCCGCCGGCTCGCCGACCGTTCTGGGCTACTCGGTAATGCACCCGCGAGAGCATTCCCCCCACGATGACCTCAGCCCCATCGGCAAACTCTCCCAGTGTTTGGGAACCGGCAGTGGTCAGTCCCTGTAACCACTCGGCATAAGCTGCCAATGGGTGCGACGTCACGTAGAAGCCTAAGGTAGCCTTCTCGTGAGCCAACATCTCTGATTCGCTCCAGCTCACGTCCGGAAGATTCGCATAGTCATCTTCGGGTTCATCTTGACCGGCCATGCTCCCGAAGAGGTTGCCCTGTCCCCTGCGCCGGTCCTCAGCCGTGCTGGACCCCCGCTCAATAGCCTGGTTGACCACAGCCATCAAGGGGGCCCGCAATGCCCCGGTAGAATCGAAGGCCCCGCATTTGATCAGTGCTTCCACTACTGCTCGGTTTACTACCCGCAGATCGACACTTTCGCAGAAATGGAATAACGACCTGAAGGCGCCATTGCGGTTCCGAGCAGCGATGATTTCTTCTACAGCTTTTTCACCTACTCCCTTTACCGCCGCCAGTCCGAAACGGATCGTTCCTTGAGTTGTCGTAAAATCGACATCCGATTCGTTGATGTCCGGCGGAAGCACCTCAATACCCATTCGCCGGCATTCCTCGATATACTCGACGACCTTCTCCGTGTTACTCATTTCGAAGGTCAGCAGAGCAGCCATGAACTCCAACGGATAGTATCGTTTGAAATAAGCCGTCTGGTAGGCCACCAAAGCGTAGCGGGACGAATGAGCCTTGTTGAATCCGTACCCGCCGAATCGCAGGATCAGATCGAAGATTTGCTCAGCCTCCGCCTTGGCCAACCCGTTGGCCAGGGCACCTTTCATGAACGGCTGGCGTTCTTTGTTGATCACAGAGTTCTTTTTCTTACTGATGGCCTTGATCAGGGTCAAGGCCCGCCCCAGGGATATTCCTCCCAACCGATGCACTATCTGCATGACCTGTTCTTGATAGGCCATGATCCCGTAGGTTTCCGTTAGTATCTCATCGACGATGGGGTGCACTTTGGCCCATTGGCCGTTGTGCTTGCGCTCGATGAAGTCATCGATCATTACCATCGGCCCCGGCCGATAGAGGGCGTTAGCCGCGATCAGATCCTGTATCCTGTTGGGACCCAGCTTCATCAACAGATCACGCATACCCGGTGATTCAAATTGGAATACACCCTTGGTTTGGCCTTTGGCGAACAGTTCAAAGACTTCTTTGTCATCGGGAGTGAGCTTCTCCGGATCGATATCTACTCCGTGGTTTTTGCGTACCAATTGCCGGGACCGTTCCAGTGTGGTTAGGGTCCGCAGTCCCAGAAAGTCGATCTTTAGCAGGCCAATCTTGTCCACGGTCGGCCCGTCGAACTGAGTTATTAGATCAGTAGAGCTGGCTTGTTTGTATAGGGGGAGGAAATTATCCAAAGGCTCATCGGCCACCACTACCCCTGCCGCGTGCACCGAGGCGTGTCGGGGCATTCCTTCCAGTTGCAGGGCTATGTCGATAACATCGTGGATCGTGCGGTCCTGTTCGTAACATCGTTTCAGCTCCGGTTCAGCCTTAAGGGCCTCGGCCAAGCGGATGTTTAAGACGTTGGGAACCATCTTGGAGATTCTGTCTGCTGTGGCCAAGGGCACAGCCATTGCTCGGCAAACATCTCGGATAGCTTGCCTGGCCTTGAGAGTCCCAAAGGTGATAATCTGAGCTACGTGCCCGTACTTGTTGCGAACGTAATCGATGATCTTGCCGCGTCGAGCTTGGCAAATATCCATGTCGATGTCGGGGGCCTCGTTGCGTTCGGGGTCCATGTAGCGCTCGAACACTAACCCATAGGCCAACGGATCAATGTCGCTTAGCCCTACGCAATAAGCTACCAGCGATGCACATCCCGAGCCGCGGGCGCTACAGGGGATTTCATGCGTTCGGGCGTAGTAAGCGAAGTCCCAGGCTACCAGGAAGTAGCTCGAAAAGTCCTTGTCCTTGATTACTTTCAGTTCATAATCCAGTCGTTCGCGGTGGGCATCCGTAATCTGTTCGTATCTTTTTTCCAAACCCTCATAGGCCAGTTTCTGCAGGTATTCGGATGCCGGTTGGCCGTCCGGGGTCTTGTAGCGCGGCGCATGGCGGGTAGAGAAGTCCAGTTCTACTTGGCACATCTGCCCAATGCGCACCGTATTGGCCAAGGCCTCGGGATAGTCGGCAAAGAGTTTCGCCATCTCAGCCGGACTTTTCAGGTACATCTGATCGGTCTCTTGGCGCATTCGGTTTTCATCGTCCAGCGTTTTGCCGGTGTTGATGCACATCAGCACTTCCTGGGTCCGTGCGTCCTTGGGCCCAAGATAATGCACATCGTTCGTGGCCACTGTCGGCACACCGCTGCGTTGAGATACCTCCAACAGCCTGGGCAATAAAGTCAACTGCTCCGGCTGTCCGTGGTTCTGTAATTCTATGTAGAAGTGCTCCTCGCCGAGCGTACGGGCGTACCATTTGGCTGCTTCGACAGCCCGGTCGATGTTTCCTGCCCCGGCCTGGATGGCTAATTCCGTGCCCAGATGGCCTGAAATGCCAATAAGGCCCTCGGAGAATTCTGCCAGTATTTCCTTGTCGATACGAGGTCTGTAGTAAAAACCCTCCGTGTAGGCTCGACTGGCCAGTTTCAGCAGGTTTTGATAGCCCTGATTGTTGCGGGCCAAAAGGACCAGATGGTAGCTGGCGTCGGATATTCCTCGAGCTTCTTTGTCCAGCCTGCTTCCCGGTGCGACATAACACTCGCATCCTATGATGGGCTTTACGCCCAGCTTCAGGGACTTGGTATAGAATTCCACCGCCCCGAAGAGATTTCCGTGGTCGGTGATGGCCAGTGAGTCCATGCCCAACTGTTTACACAGTTCCAGCAGCTCGTCGATCCGCGTGGCGCCATCCAGTAGAGAGTAAGATGTGTGTGTATGCAGATGAACGAATTGCGGCTCAGCCATATCCTGTGCTTACCTTTCCTCTCTGAGCGAACATCTCGACTCATTACCCTGATGCTATCGCCCCGGAGGCCGACTGTCAACGCCGGCGCAGATACCTTTGGGGCCGATTTTTTGCCGGCCGTTTACCGGACCGGGGCCGACACTGCAGCCTTTACGGATGTCTTGGGTTGTGGTACAAGTATTGTACAAACATTTGGGGAGTGTATTATGCCGCGTTTATGGTACCGAGACCTTCAAGACGAAGCCTGTACCCTGGTTATGTCGGGTAATCGCCTGCGTATAGGCCGCTCTGATGCCTGCTGGCTGGCATTGGATTCGGATCGTGTCAGCCGTGTCCACGCCGAGTTGGTCCGCGACAAATTCGGTCAGTGGACTATAGCCGACCACGGCAGCGCCAATGGCACCAAGGTGAACGGCCAAGCGGTCAGCAAGCATGTGCTCACTGCCGGAGACGTTATTAGTATTGGTGGTTTTGACCTTCATTTCATCGATGAGTCCGCCCCGGTCGAAGCTAGATTAGTCGATGCGTTCGTTCCGGGGTTTGCTTCGGTTTCCGACGCCGAGGATATTGCCGATCAGGGCAGTGCCTTGGATATCATCAATACTTTGTTGGACGAGGCCGCCGAACGCCGTTGTAGCGATGTGCACATCGAGCCCATCCGCACGGGTATCCGCGTGCGCATACGCATCGATGGCGTGCTGGAGGAAGTTCGCACCCTGCCGGCCTCGGCAGCAGCCTCTTTGGTCAGCCGGGTTAAGGTCATGTCCAACCTGAATATTGCTGAGAAGCGCTCTCCACAAGATGGACGATTTCGCTACTATGCCGGTGATAATGCCATCGATGTCCGCGTAGCGATAATACCTACTATTCTGGGCGAGCGGATTACTCTGCGTCTGCTGGGTGTGGACCGATCCCTTCAGGGCCTTAAGGTCCTGGGCATGAGTGAACCCAGCCGTAAGCTTTTAACCAAGCTTATCAAGAAGCCGCATGGCATTATCCTGATTACCGGCCCGACTGGCTCCGGCAAGACGACTACTCTCTATTCAGCCATCTCTCTGATAAATGATGTAACTAAGCACATTGTCACTATAGAGAATCCTGTAGAGTACAACATTGAGGGCGTCGCTCAGGTCCAGGTCAACCCGGATGCTAAGATTACCTTTGCCTCGGCCCTGCGGAGCATACTACGGCACGATCCGGATGTAATCATGGTTGGCGAGATACGCGATCATGAGACAGCCCACTTGGCTTTGGAGGCTTCTTTGACCGGCCACTTGGTCTTTGCCACCTTGCACACCAACTCTGCCAGCGGGGCTCTGACCCGCCTTCTGGACATGGGGGCCGAACCGTATCTGGTGGCCAGTGGCGTGATGGCCTGTGTAGCTCAAAGGCTGGTAAGATGTGTCTGCCCCCATTGTAAAGAGACTTATCGTGCCTCGCCGGAGGAGATGGCTTACTGCCAATTGGGCAAGACGGACAAAGCCGTGGATTTAGCCCGGGGGCGTGGCTGTTCCACGTGCCGTGGCAGAGGGTTCCTTAATCGCACGGGTCTGTTTGAAATCGTACCTATCAGCGAAGCCATGGGCCAATTGATCATGCGGACCGCACCGACTGAGCAGATGCAGCGCTTGGCTGTTGAGGAGGGAATGGTTACACTTCGCCGGGATGGCATTACCAAGGCCCTGGCGGGTGCTACCACTTTGGCCGAGGTCATCCGTGTTACTATGGACTAATTTCTTTTTGTCCTTGACCGCCTCGGCTCATGTGCCTAAGCTCTTTGCATTGCTTAGCTTTTGATGATTACCGCCGTTGGCCAAGTTCCTGAGAATATGCCCAAGCAACAGACTACCACAAAATTTACTACTGCGGATTTTATCCGAGCTGCTTTGTTGGCCTGGTTCATACCCGGAGGAGGCCATTTTTACCTGGGACTGCGCAAGAGGGCTGTTCTTCTGTTCGTTTGTGTTGAAGTGACCTTCTTTATCGGCCTGTATATTGGTACCATCCGGATCGTCAACCCTGCCCATAGTTTCCTATGGTTTTTTGCCCAGGCGTTTACCGGCCTGAACACTATAGTTAGTCATCTATGGGCTGTTCGGTTGGACAAGGTGCAGGCTACAGTGTTGATTCGTAATTGGTCTTATTATATGGGCGTGCTTTATACTGGTGTGGCTGGGCTTATGAATTTGCTGGCGATTTTTGACACTGTGATCCGTGCCGGCCGGGCCAACAGCGGCCAAGTCCCGCTACCCGCTGACTAGGAGCTTATGGAAATGCCCGCTGTGCTCGGAAGTTTCTTTCACCAGCCCTTGCCTGTAGCTGATTATTGGCTCTGGCTGGTTTTTCCGATTTGCCTGGCTCTATCTCTGGTCTATAAAACTACCCGGGCCGCCCGCTTCCGAGACATCTTCCCTGCTGCCTTACTGCTCTTTGCCACAATGATCGGCGGGTTCATCCTGCTCACCATCGCCATTTGGCTGATCACTTTTCTATAAACCACCATCTGCTCGACTTTTGCCGATTTTTACAGAAGAAGCCTCCCCAAGGCGAACACGCCACAGTTGCATTCCAACCCCCCGCCATCACGCGCCAAGCGGCGAATCAGTTTGAGTCAAATCAGCCGCCGGATGCAGGATTGCTGGGGCCAACTCCCAGGAAGTCGGGTGCAGCGGCAACTTCACGGTCGATCTGTTCCCATTCAGCACAGGATATTCTGAGGAATGCGCGAACCGCCTCTGGATCGAAGTGCTTACCACTGTCTTCTTTGATTATTCTTTGCGTTTCACCGCATGAAACCCTTTTGCGATAAGGTCTATCAGAGGTTAGCGCATCAAAAGCATCTGCAATGGCAAACACCCGGGATCCGAACGGAATCTGGTCACCTGAAAGTCGCTTGGGATACCCCGTTCCGTCGTAATGTTCGTGATGGGAATAAACGATCTTCGCGCTGTCCCTTAGAAAAGGAACCGAAAGTAGAATACGCTGGCCCACCTCTGGATGACGACGCATCATCTCCCACTCTTCGTCGGTAAGGGGGCCGGGTTTAAGCAGAATGGGATCCGGTGTCCCGACTTTGCCAATATCATGTAGAAGAGAAGCCTGTCCCAGAACACGCATCTGGTCCGGATTCATTCCCAGTTCTGCCCCGAGCCTAAGGGCATAGGCCCGCACGCGCAAGGAATGGAGTTGTGTTTCGTGCTCACGAGCATCCAAGGCAGCCACCAAGGCAACAAGGGAACCTTCATGCGTCCGGGCTGTCTCCCGCAGAGCCGTCTTTTCGATCCTGACGAAAAAGCCTGATAAAAGGGCAATAATCCAGGCCGTAGCGACTTCTCCCATCTGATTGACATTTTCAGTGAGATTTCCCGACCACTGCAAGAACACATGGGGTAGATAAACGATCGTAACAACCGCAGCGGCGATGATCGCCCCCCTAAATTCAAACCAGATGGCTGCCAGGACGATAGGGAGAATAAATAATTTCCGTAAAGACACGTGGACAACATGAAACGGATTGCCGGCAACGGGGGTAAGCCAGTGAGATAGCCCCACAACGGCAATGAGCAAGCCAACAATGATGAGGCGCCGCCGCTGGCGCCCGAATCGCCAGTCATTTACTCTTCTAGCTGTTTGTTTCATGTAGTGCCTTTCGGCAAAGAACGTTGCGCCAGGACAACCACACTGGGCTGTAAGTATATGCTAGCGGTTTGTGGCGGTCTTTACAAGAACGCCACTTGTATCATCGGATAATCCACGAACACCGTCAGAGCAGAAGATATCGCGAGTTGCGACAGCTACGGAACTACTCAGCTAGCCCGCACGTTTAAACAAAGGAGTCGGCGTGTCTTGATGCGAGCCATTAAGGGGCGGTCCGAAATGTCGTTCTACTACCAGGATTTCATCAAAATCAAGCCGCTTGGTGATAATAATGGTCCGGCAATGGTGATTGTAGTTCATCCGCAGCCGATCCATAACATATCTCATACCGTTTCAGATTTAGTTAATGCGCTCGCGCAAATCAACCCTTGTGATTCGGACAAGCATCTTGGCCTCCGAGGGGTACAATGATACCCACAGCAATCGTCACTTTCAGCCCAGCGAGCGCATGAATTAAACGGAGATAATATAACCCCCCCCCGCTAAAAACCTCCCTTTTAGATTTTTTTTCTTTGACTTGCAGAGAGGAATTAACAATGCGATTTGAACGGGAGTTACTAAAAGGCCTTGCTCCTACGCTGGTGATGGAGCTACTGGCCAGCCAGGCAATGTACGGCTACGAGCTGTCCGAAGCCCTGGCCAAACGCAGCAATGGTATCTTCAATCTTGGCAAAGGCACGCTCTATCCGCTGCTTTACAACCTCGAGGCCAAACGGCTGATCGCGGGTGCGTGGCAGACGGGTTCCACCGGCCGAGAGCGTAAATATTATTCGCTGACGGGTAAGGGCAAACGGCAACTAGCCAAGTCACTAGAACAGCTTGAGGCTCTGCAAAAGGGTCTAAAGCTGGCCTTGCAGCCTAACTTAGCCCCAGCATAACACCTTGTTATGCGTTGTCATTCCGCACTTGATGCGGAATCCAGCTCACTGATAAATGGGAAATTTATTATGAGCAGTAATCTTGACCGAAAAGAGCTACCCCACGTGGATTAAAGTCGTGGGCTATGCCTGTCGTACTATAATAATCACGTTTATTATCCTCATCTGTTATACATTTTGGTTTGTTCGGGGCAAGCCCACTATTAGCATAGACTATGTAACCAAATTTAACGAAATGGCTCGCCCTGTGGCGGATGAATCTTTAAACGCGGCCCCGTATTACCTGAAAGCTATCGAATTATACGTTGAGCCTGAAGAAGAATATGATTGGCACAGACGTCATAAGTGGAATAAATTTCAACAATCGTTGGATTTAAAAAGTAAACCTCAAGAATTACAAGTCTTGACGAAATGGCTCCAAGCGAACCGCCCTGCTGTTGAAGAATTGCGCCTCGCTACAGCCAAGCCTCATTGTTGGTTCAAATACGAGGTTGGTCCACATTCCGAGCGGAGAATAGCAAGTATTATTGTACCGCCTCTATTTCTAAACGGTTCGATGCAAATTACCAATGTCCTCTCCTGGCAAATGCAGTTTGCCGCCGAGCGGGGGAGCTGGAATTTGTTTGCTGCGGATATGAAGTCTGTAAAGACGCTTGCTAGGCATCTTATGCAATGTCCGTTCTTGATCGAGCAGTTTGAAGGTCAATATATTGACCAGTTGGCTCACAGGCAATTAATCCAGGTCTTGCGACGCTATTCTTTGCCGCCTTCGGCCCTGCAACGCTTGGCCCAAGCCCTCGACGAGAGTTTTCCCTCCGGCTATCCAATCGCTGACATTAGTTTCGAGTCGCTCGGTCTTCTGGATGCCGCGCAGCGTGTGTTTACTGACGACGGATCGGGTGATGGCCATTTCATACCCTCAGCCGCAGGAGGGTTTTTCCCTACAGGCACTATTGATAATACTCGCGGCTATTATTATCCGTCTGCCGGTGATCCATTTTTTGTGGCCAGGACCATGATTCATCCTTCGCGTCGTGAGACGGTCGAGATTATTAAGCAGTGTAAGAAGATGCAGGATTCATACCGTTTGACAACTCCTTATCAGGATTATGTCGCGGGTCGTCCTGTTGATGTTTGGTTCAGGAGAACCATAGAAGAAAACCCACGAAATCTCTTCATAAAGACATTGCTTCCAGCTACGCAGCGTGCAGTTTGGTACTCTTACACAAACAAGGCTAAACACCAAGCGGCTCAGACTGTCGTCGCCCTCCTGCGATACAAGGCAGAGCACAACGAATTCCCAGATAGCCTCGAACAACTTATCCCGGAATTACCTAAAGGCTGTTCCACTGGATCCCTTCGGCCCGGGACCACTAACCTATAAGAGAAAAGACGATGAGTTTATTCTCTACAGTTGGGGCTTGAACTTCGAGGACCACGGTGGGCAACACAATCCAGATGTATTTAGAATGAGAAAGGCTAAAGGCGATTATGTCTTCTGGCCCCCCGCTGATTGAATAATACTTAATCTTTTTTTTGATCTTTCAGCGAAATCAGCGCAATCTGCGTCAAAGGTGTATTCCCCCCTTCTAATTAGCCTTTCTTATAATCAGTGTAATCTGTGTTCATCTGTGGCTAATCCTCTTATCCGTTTCTTTCTCTGCTTTCTTGCTTTCTTCCTCTTTTGCTCTCTTCAACTTCGTGAACTTCGTGGTGAACAAAAGCTTAAGGTTTGTCCGCTTCCGGCGTCTTTGGCCGGGCAAAGCGAATCCGAAAGGTCGCCCCCCCGCCGGGCGTCGAGCTGACATCGATTTCGCCGTGCATCTCTTTGACCAGGCCGTGCACCACCGCCAAACCCAGGCCGGCTTTGTTTTGTTGTCCGCTGCCCGTCAGTCCCTTGGTGGTATAGAACGGCTCGAATATGTGTTCCCAATCGTCGGGATTTATCCCCACCCCTTCATCGGTGAACCTTAGCCATACCGTTTTCTGATCAGACCCCACTTCGATATCCACTCGCCCGCCGTTCGACATGGCATCCTCGGCGTTATCCAGCAGGTTGCCCAGGACCGTGTGCATCCAATCCACCCGCACCGGCACAACCGGCACCGGACGCAATTCCAGGTCCAGCTTGATATGTTTCTCAGCTAGACTTTTTTCTACCAGGCTGGCAAAGGTCAGCACCACTTCCGTCAGGTCAGCCAAGTCTTCCCCGCCGGCATCTTTCTGGGCAAAGGCCAAGAGGCTTTTGGTGATATTGGCCGCCCGCTCAGCCGCCTGAGCCGTCATCTGCAGTGCTCGCCGTGCCGCCCGCGGATCGTCGCTTTCCAGAGCATAATCCACAAAGGTGCTCACCCCGCCGAGAATATTATTGAAGTGGTGGGCTACGCCGCCGGCCAATGTGCCCAACGAGGCCAGCCGTTCGGAGGCCGCTAGTTCGCGCTCCAACTGACGCAGCCTAGTGATATCTTCAGCCCAGATCACGCAGGCTGTCGTTTTGCCGTTGGCGTCATACAGGGGACGGACCTTGGCCGACAGTTCCAGCTTCGGCCCATCATCGCTTCCCAGTGTGAGCCTTAGTTCGACCTCGGCCCGGCCGGACTCTATGGACTTAGTGCCTGTGGCAATAGCCCTTCGGCAGGCTTGTCCGAGTTCGGCTCTGATTTCTTTGGGCAGAACCTCGGATACTTCTTTGCCGAGCGCGTCTTTTTGTTTGAGTTTGAAGGTTCGCTCAGCCGAAGCGTTCCAGGTGACGACCCGACAATGGCAATCCAAACCTACGATGATTATATCCGTTTGATCGTACAGCAGTCGACAGAAGTCTTTTTCCAGATTACTCATCTTGCCTCTATTCGTATGGTTCACCTTTTCTATTTAAGTTCTTTCGGCACGGAGCCGCCTAACCCGGTAAAGCCCTTGCTTTTCCTGTTGGTCATAATTTTAGGTACAATCAGCAGCACGGTTGTGCTGAGTTTCTGGGCCTGGTCGGCTCGAAAGAATACTGCTCCGAAAGACGCATCGCCCACGTGTTCCGACCGGCCTATAGCCAGAAATTCGTTTGGATTTACCATCGCGGTGAAGGCTAACGGTTCAAATAGTGACACATACCGTTCCGGTTCGTTTCCCGCTCGTTGCTTCACCATCCAGTGCAGGGCGGTGAACCTGGGTGGATCCGTTTTGAGAGCCGGCATTATTTGTAGTTGGATTTGGCCTGTCGGCTGAAATTTGGCCGTAACCACAAGCAATTTGTAGCACTCTTCGTAAGTTTTGCCCACCAGTTGCCCATCAGGTTGATACAAGAATAACGTCTGCTCGCCGGGCAGATTGGTTATGGACAGCTCCGCCATCAGGCCCTCAGCCAGCCAGGTCTCTATTTGCCGATCCAGTCTGGCTGTAGCATCGGTCGTTGGGGCGGGATTTTGCTCCGCTTGACTTGGCGGCCCCAGCCCCATAATGTTTATTGCTTTAGGCCAATCGTCTGCACCCCCTACAGCTATTTGCAGCCCGTTACGGCTCAATAGCTTCTTATTACTTTTGATTAGCTGTGCCGGCCTCAGCAGCGACCACAATTGTCCCAGGCTGGCATCGTCCTGGGGGCTGATTACGATGCGATAGACATTTAGCTGTACCACTTCTTGGCGTTTGGTTGATTCTTCTTTGTCTTTTTGCAGAAAGGGATTCTCATCCTTTGCCTGGAAAGGCCCAACAATTGATTGCCCTTCGGCAGTGCCTGTCCGGTCGAAGTTATTACATCCGACTGAGGTGCACAGGGCTACCGCCACAACTACAATTGTCACAGTTTTCAGGCAGAGAAGATAGGCAGGTTTATAATTACCTACAGCCATTGTTGGGCTGCCTCGTCTGTTCCGCTGGGAGATGCAGCTAAGCTGAGGCCATTGCCTCAACCAGACTCCTAACGTACTGACTTACTTGGGTCACGATGCCGTCTGGACCGCTACTTTGAGCTTCGCTTATTCGCCTGATGATGGCCGATCCTACGATTACTCCGTCGGCCACTTTGCTTACCATAGCTGCTTGGTCTGGTGTGCTGATCCCGAAGCCCACGCACACTGGTTTTCCGCCCGAGACTTCTTTTAATCGAGCCACGTTATCGACCAACTCAGCCGGTAGTTCTTTTCGCTCGCCGGTTATTCCGGTCACGGAAATATAGTATATAAATCCGCTGCTCATTTTAGCAATTTGATTTTGTCTTTCAACCTCTGATGTAGGCGCCACCAGCATGATACAGGACAAGCCGGCTTTTTGTATCAGTGCTGCTGTGGGTTCAGCCTCTTCCAGGGGTAGATCGGGAATGATCAGTCCGTCTACTCCAGCCTCCGCGCAGTATCCGATATATTGTTCCGGCCCCAAACGGTTGACAATGGAATAGGACACCATGACCGCAATTGGTATTTCCACTTCTCGCCTGATATCGGCCAGCATTTCGAAGATTTGCTTGTGCTTTAGACCTTTGGCCAAGGCCTCGGTGAACGAACTTTGTATCACCGGACCATCTGCGATGGGGTCTGAGAAGGGGATGCCCAGCTCCAGCATCCCGGCCCCGCATTGTGGCATTTCCTTTATCAAGGCTGCTGTGGTCGCCAGGTCCGGAAAGCCAGCCGTGATATAGGGCATTAACGCCGCCTTTTGGCCGTTATGGCTGAGTTTCTCGAACAGGGCCTCGATTCGGTTCACTTTGTTTCCTTTGTGTTGTTTAGCTCTTCCAGCAGCCTCGCCACTTCCATACAGTCTTTGTCGCCCCGACCGGAGAGGTTCATCACTACGATTGTATTCACCGGCAGCGTCCCAGCCATCTTTAGGACCTGGGCCACAGCGTGAGCGCTTTCCAGAGCCGGTATTAATCCTTCGGTCTGAGCCAGGATAGTAAAGGCTTCCAGCGCTTCTTGATCGGTTACTGCCGCGTATTCTACTCGCCCTATATCGTGCCAGTAGCTGTGTTCGGGGCCGACGCCGGGATAGTCCAGACCAGCAGCCACTGAGTGTGCTTCTTGCGTATGTCCCTCCTCGTCCTGCAGCACATAGCTTTCCATGCCGTGTAGGATACCTGGCTTACCCTTTGATATCGTAGCTCCATGTTTTAGTGTGTCCAGGCCGTACCCGCCAGCCTCCACGCCGATCATGCGCACTTGTTTATCTTCTATCATTGGCGCAAAGATTCCTGCCGAGTTGGAGCCGCCGCCCACGCAAGCTACCAGAATGTCCGGCAGTCGTCCTTCGAGTTCCAATATCTGTTGTCGTGTTTCCCGACCGATCACCGACTGAAAATCCCTCACCATCCGCGGAAACGGCTCCGGCCCGGTAACTGAGCCCATACAGTAATGCGTGTGTTCAACCGAGCCCATCCAGTCTCGCATGGCCTCGTTGATCGCGTCTTTCAGGGTCCTTGATCCACTGTTTACGGGTACCACTTTGGTGCCCAGCAGCTTCATCCGATAGACATTCAACTCCTGTCGGCGAATATCTTCGGTGCCCATATACACGTCGCATTCCAGGTCCAGGGCTGCTGCAGCCGTCGCTGTAGCCACACCGTGTTGGCCGGCCCCGGTCTCGGCGATTACGCGTTTCTTGCCCATCCGCACGGCCAGAAGGCCCTGCCCCAGAGTGTTATTAATCTTATGTGCACCCGTGTGATTCAGGTCTTCCCGCTTGAAATATACCTTGGCCCCTATCTTTTCACTGAGCCGCCGAGCGTGGTATAGCGGGCTGGGTCGGCCGACGTAGTGGCGCAGGTACCAGTTGAGCTGTTCCTGGAATTCCGGATCTTGCTTGGCCTTGTCATATTGCTCGGCCAATTCGTGCAGAGCCGACATCAAGGTTTCCGGAACATATTGTCCCCCGTACCGCCCAAATCGGCCCCGATCATCGGGAAGTCTGCCTGCACCGGATGATTCTGCGGGTTTGTTGCTTCTCATCAACATCAGTACCTCAATCGGGTAATTGGGCTATCATACAGATTCGGCCACTTTTGGGCAAGCTCCTTCCAGGGCAATCGCATCTAATGACCCGAAGGGCAGAGTTCCACGGGCTTGCCCGGGGGAATCTAAATTCCTTGATCGTCTTGCGTAAGGACTCGG
>JAACET010000081.1 GCA_011682385.1 Actinomycetota bacterium
GTGATTCGTTCGACTATTACGGTCTGTTCGATTACGCCAACGGAGTGGGCTTCACAACCATCCCGGAACCGGCCACGGCTGTGAGTCTGCTGGTAATGATCGGACTGTACTTCGGCTTCCGCCGCAAACGCTGAGAACAATATCGACCGGGCTGGCGGCAACAGCAGCGGTCCGGTCGATAGATAGAAAACTAGATTTTCGCCAGTGGGCACAAGCCCAGGATATTCTGGTAGAGAGCCAGATGGGCGGGTAACGATCCGCCGGGCAAGAAGGAAGAGTTAATATCCTGGGCTAACCGCCCCCCGAGCCGGTTCGCTAAGTCGCGGTCTTCAAAAATTCGAGCAATCGCGACGGCCAAAGGGCGAATACGCCTGCTGCTCCGGCTGCCGACGCTGTAAGTACTGGGCGAAAAAAGCAGAGCGTTGCGCTCGTGAGCAAGGTAACGGCGAAAGCTCGGACTGTCCGAGGCCACCACGGGTAAACGGGCCCGGGCTGCCCGAAAAAGCGGCAAAGGCGAAATCGGACCTGTGGCCGGCAAAACCAACAAATCAGCAGCGGCATAAAGCACTTCCGGCTCGTACTTCTCGGCGGGGTAAATACCCAAAAACGGCGGAGTCAGCGTAGCGTCAAGATGTCTAATCCGAGACAGGAGAGGATCGCGGCCGGGGAACATCACTCGGGCACGGTGCCGAAATTGGCCGACCACGGCCATGGCCCAACTGATCTGCTGCTGGTGAGAACACAAAGACATATGTGAATCAGCCAAAATCAGGTCCAAATCCGAGGGTAAATCAAGCAGACGACGGGCGGCCGACTTCTCCAGAGACTGCTGCTCAAGGAACAACTCCGGAGAAATAACCGTACACCGCTGGGCAGGAAAACCGGCAGCTATCAAAGCGTCCCGCAAATCATCAGTAAAACAAACAATAGCGGCAAACGAACTGCTTCGGCGAACCAGCCGACGCACAAGGCGATCACCGGGCCAGGAAGATAAAGTCAAACAACAAGGGCAAAGCAATCGGTTGGCCGGCAGACCCAAAAGGCTGTCCAACAACGATAACGAAAAACAATGCCACAGGTCACAGTCGGCCAAGGCCTGGGAACGGGCCAAACTAAGCGCGTCCAAAAGACGAATGCTCTGCCGTAAGGGTAAATGAAACAACTGTGTCTGCGGCGATGACGCGTCCGGGCAGGAGCGAAGACTCTCCTGGCGGCGGAAAACAGCAGAATCAGAATCAACCGAACCAAAGACAACCAGCCGGGCTCGAAACTGGGAACTATTCCCTATTCCGCGGGCCAAGGTCTCTATCTGAACCAACAGGTCAGTGGAAATGTTGGCATCCAGGAGAAAAGCTATTTTAGGTGGTGAATTTCCCATTTAGACGAAACGCGGCTGATTATACAACTTCAGGATCATTGTTGTACCCACTGAAAAATCCAAGGCCAACCGCTATCGGTCAGCGGGCTTACGGGGCTCTTCGTGTTCGCGGAAGAGCTTGATAACAGACTCGGCAGTCCTCTTAGAAAGGTCCTCGGCAAACTCCTGGCGATAATCCTGGCCGGTCGGCTCACGAAAGGGAGTGCGAACCAATACCTCGCGGCCAAGCGGTCGGTCCTTGGGCCAAACCCTCCGGTCCTGGGCAACATCAAAGACCGTGACCCGAGCCCGAGCTATACCCCGGCCGACAGGCTTGTCAACCATAGTGCCCAGACTAAATTCCATAACCTTAACATACAGAACCTGATCGGCAGATAAACGCCGTCCAACCTCGGGAATACTGAGCTGACCAAAGTCATCCGTACTAATTCGCAAAACAGCCAATTCCCCGGCCGGCACGACAGCAGGAACCAAATTATAACGGGAAATCTCCTCAGCCAACCGTCTGCTCAACAAAGGACGTATGCCGCTTAAGCCCGTCCTCTCGGTGGGGCTGTCAACCAAAACAAGCAACTTGTCGGCAGTGAACTCGTACTCAGCTTCCACCACGACCATGGGGTCCTTCTTGACAAACAACGCCACCACGGCCCCAATCGGGCAGCCACCTAAAAACAGGGGCAAAACACAAAACAACAGCCAAACGCACCTGGACCAACCATGACGTGGGCCGTAGGGAGTCTTCTTCCGAGAATAAAACATAGGCGTCCTCATAATGGCTCGTAATGGCCGTAAAAGTGCTTAACCAAACGCTCGGCAAAAAGCTTGAGAGTCTCATAACGGATACGCTCGGACACACCCATGTCGGCTACCAGCGGAGTATCGGGATAAACGACCTTGACCTTGCCCTGCCAGAGCTGTGTGGAAACATCATCCGCAGAATAAAGGGACGAAGTCGCTTCCAACTGCCCCCGAACAAGCTCGCCGGACTGCTCGGCTGAAGTGGTAAACTTCAACAACTCAATGTACAAAATATAGTCGGCTCGATAACGCTGTGCTATGCGAGATAAAGGCTGATCAGCCCAGTTGAAATTGGCTGCCTGGAAATGCTCGACCGTGGCCGGGTCCACTACGTCCAACTCCAGCTTGGAATCCAACTCGGCAGCAACGGCAGCAGCAGTATCAAACCGAGCCAACTGCTGGTTCAGGTACTGGATGGACTGGTCAGCGTACACCAGAATCAGGACCTTCTTGCCGGGAGTGAGAACCTCACTCTCAGCGGGCACCCACTCGCCCTTGCCAACCGGGACCATCAGGTGCACCAAGAAACGAACGGCCTGGCAGCCGGTCAGGCCCGTAAACGAAAAAATCAATAACAACAAACCCAGCCTGCTAAGCCCACCGGTTTGTTTTCTGGGGCCGATCTTCATAAGTACTCCGGGTAAAAGTGTCACTCAGGAACCAAAGCTAAGCTGAGCAACAAAAGCCCACAACGCATTCCAGGCCCAGGCCAAAAGAATCAGAGCCAATAGGCCATAAAGCCAACGTCTGGGACTGAACAAATCCAAGACGGGAGCAACAACACCAAGATAAAAGACTCGGCCGACAACGGCAGTGGCCAAGCCAAATAGAGCACCAAGCAAAGTAACAACAGCCAACACGACCCCGGCTATGTTGGCACGAAAGGCAGTGACCAACTGGCCTCGAACAGCCTTGGACCAGGCAGTGGTCATCCCACAAGTGGGACAGGGATAGCCGGTCCTGTCACGGAAAGAACATCCGGGAAAAGACAACTGACTGCCAGGACCCAAAGGCAAATAATCAGGCTCCAAGTGCCAGGCAATCAACAGAACAACCGTACAAAGCAAACCTATCAGAAAACCCCAGGAACGTAAATGTCCAGGAACCAGCGTTGGAGACCGTGAAACAGCAGCCGAACGAGAAAATTGCTCGTTCTCGCAACCAAAGCAATTTGACGGCTCAGTATGCGGCATGGTAAAACCAACAAGGGCTGGACCGGAGTCATCGGGAGAAAATCAGGGTAAATCAGGGGACTGAGCAAGTCAAGACAATTTGAGCCTACCCGCAAAGCAAACTCCATATCTATACTGGCGGAGCGGGAGATTATGGGCTATAATCCGGCCTGAACGGGGATCCCAAGAATGTATGGGTGAGAACGTAGATGCCAGATCAAGAACCGATAGCTCCGCAGCCCCCAACGCAGGGCCAAGCAGAACAACAGCCTGATGCGCCCGCCGGCCCTGTGCAAATAGATGTGCCAGCTCAAATGAAGGAGCAGGCAGAAAACTTCTTCAAGCGGGCAAAGGAAATAGGGGCTAAGGGAAACCATGATTACGCCATCCAAATGTGCCTGGAAGGTCTGCGACGCAATCCCGATGCCTGCCAAGCCCACCAGCTCCTACTGGAACAGGCCCTGAGACGACAGGCTGCCGGCGGAAAAAAGGCCGGCCTAATGGCCAGCCTTAAACTCAAACTGGCCCGCAAAGGCAGCACCACGCATTTGTTCACCCGCCGCGGACCAAAAGACCCCGTAGACGAACTGCTGGAAGCCGAAGGCGTCTGGGGAAAAGACCCCATGAATCTGGCGCTGGTCGACGTAGTACTGGAAAAAATGATGGCGGGCGGATGCCTGGTATCGGCCAAGTGGATGGCGGGATGGCTGGGGGAAGCCAACGCCAGAGCTGAAAAAAGCGACGGGCCAAGGTTCTCGATGCTGGCTGACGTCTTTGCCCAACTCGGCGAACCGGACAAGGCCGTAGAGGTCTGCCGAGCAGCCGTGGCAGTTCTGCCGGAAAACTCGCAACTGGCCTCCAAACTCAACAACATGCTGGCCATGCAGACCATGCGAAAAGGTAAATATGACGACGAGGGATTTCGGCAATCCTTGCAAAATCGAGAAGATCAGGATAAACTGCAAGAGACCGAAACACTGAGCCAACGGAAAAGTGCCGCAGAGGAAAATATCACCCGAGCCAGGAAAAGTCTGGAGGAAAACCCAACCGAGTCCAGCAAAATCATGGCCCTGGTGGATGCCCTGCTGCTAAAAGACGACGAAGAAGGCGAAAACGAAGCTATAGAACTACTGCTAAAGGCTTACCAACAGTCCGGGGCCTATCGGTTCAAACAACGGGCAGGAGAAATACGGCTGAGGTCCAATCGGCGAAAGGCCCGGGCAATGCGGGCTAAAATCAAAGGTCAACCGGATAACAAAGAATTGGGGCAAGCATATAAGCAAATGCTCAAAGAGCATCTGGAAGCTGAGCTGGCCCATTACCAGGATGGCGTTAAACACTATCCGACAGATATGCGGCTCCGTTACGAAATGGGCCGACGATTGCTGCAACTGGGACGATACGACGAGGCTATTCCGGTACTGCAGGACGGGCAGAAAGACCCGAAAAACCATCTGAAGGCACTATCGCTGCTGGGCCAATGCTTCTACAGAAAAGAATGGTACCCCGACGCAATCGACGTATATCTGCGGGCACTGGAATCTCCGGAGGCAACGGCTGGAGACGTCGGCAAAGAACTACGGTATTATCTGGGTCGAGCCTACGAGGCAGACGGACAAACCGACAAGGCGGCTAAAACCTACTCGACAGTGGCCCAGATAGATTTCCTGTATAAGGACGTAAGGGAACGGCTGGATCGGCTGCGAAAACAGAAAAAAGACCCCGCGGACAAGAGCCCGGAGGTATAAAAAAATACAAGTAGTTCGGCAAGAAGGCTCATTCAGAAGTCTTGAGCTTTTAAGGTTTTAATGTTTTAAGTTCTACAGGAGAATTTTGTGGCTCACTCACTTTCGGCAAAGAAACGAATCAGGCAAAATGAAACGCGACGCAGCCGTAATCGGGCACGCAAGAGTACCATGCGCGACCTGACCAAGGCGTTCGATGAGGCTATAGCAAAGGGCGATCAAAAGGAGGCCCAGACGGCCTTGGCTAAACTGACGGCCTGCCTGGATGCAACATCCTTGAGAAGTACAATGCATAAAAATACGGCGGCACGGAAAAAGTCTCAAGCAGCAAAAAAACTGGCTCAACTAAAGGCTAAGTAGAGAAGCTAATGCCCCTGGCCCGAAAAATCGGGGGGCTAAATAGAAGGCTTGAGCGCGTTGGTTTGTGAGTGGAACCATGCCTAAAATAAAGATCGCACTGGTAGGCGTAGGCAACTGTGCCAGCAGCCTGGTCCAAGGGATAAGCCACTACAGGCAACTAAAAAACGACGACGGAGACTTCACCGGTCTGATGCACCGGAAAATCGGCGGGTATGAGCCCTACGATCTGCAAGTAGTGGCGGCCTTCGACGTGGACGCACGCAAAGTAGGCAAACGGCTAAACAAAGCCATCTTTTCCGAACCGAACAATACCAAAGTTTTCTGCCATAAGCTGCCAAGCAACAGTCCCATAGTCCGGATGGGTGAGCTGCTGGACGGATACAGCAGGCACATGGATGATTTCCCGCGGCGACAGCGGTTCGTATTGGCTAAACGCAAAGCAGTAAACGTCGAACGCGTGCTACGCGAAAGCGGGGCCCAAATCCTGGTCAATTATCTGCCGGTAGGCTCGGAAAAGGCAACCCAATTCTACACGCGATGCTGTCTAAATACGGGCCTGTCTTTGGTGAACTGCATCCCGGTGTTCATCGTATCCAATACCAAATGGGCTGACAAATTCAGCCAGGCTGGGATTCCCTGCGTAGGCGACGATATCAAGGCCCAAGTGGGGGCAACCATCGTGCACCGGACGCTGACACGGCTGTTTCACGAACGCGGAGCAGTGCTAGATGCAACTTACCAACTAAACACCGGAGGAAATACCGACTTCCTGAACATGCTCAATCGCAGACGACTCAAGAGCAAAAAGGTATCCAAAACCGAAGCGGTACAGTCCCAATTGGACGTGCCCCTGCCGCCGGACCAAGTGCATATCGGGCCGAGCGATTACGTGCCCTGGCAAAAAGACAACAAGGTCTGCTTCATCCGCATGGAAGGACGAGGATTCGGGGGGGTGGGACTAAATCTGGAACTGCGGCTGAGCGTGGAAGACTCACCCAACAGCGCAGGAGTGGCTATCGACGCTATCCGCTGCTGCCAGTTGGCCAGGGACCGCGGCGTGGCTGGGCCATTAAAAGATATAGCAGCCTACACTATGAAACATCCGCCAGAACAATACACGGACGAAGAGGCACGTCAAAAGGTCGAACAATTCATTGAGAAATATCAAAAATAGAAGAAGGCACAAAGCAGATAAAGAAAAGAAACGGAAAGAACTCACCACGAAGGACACGAAGGTAAAACGGAAAAGAGGAAAGACTTGGATTCCGCATCAAGTGCGGAATGACGACGGAAGACCCCCGGCACGTAGGCCGGGGGCATTAGAAGAAGCCCTGGGTGAAACCCGGGGCTAAATATATAAGAATCTTCAAATGACCACCATAACCATAGCCAAAAATACCTTTTGGGAAGTACTCAAGAGCCCCCTGTTCGTGGTGCTGGCGATCGTGGGGATGGTGGCAGTGCTGCTGCTGGGGATGATTCCATACTTCACTCTGGTACTGGAAGACGACGTCAAAATGTTCAAAGACGTGGCCACAGCTATGACGCTGTTTGTGGGGCTGCTGCTGGCAGTACTGTCGGGGAGCAAAGTAATAGACGAAGAAATCGATAACAAAACCATGCTGACCCTGCTGAGCAAACCAGTGCTGCGCGGCGAAATCATACTGGGAAAGTTCCTGGGTGTCTGCACGGCAGTGGCGGTGGTGGTGGCTGCCTGCGGAGTGATTATAATGATCTTCGCCTGGCTCCGCCCGCCGTGGGATAAAAACGTAGATGTCTTCTCCAAAGAGGCTGTGGGACTCATTGCCAAAATCAAAGACGCCTTCCACGCCACAGAACCTCGCATAGCTGAACGACGGGTGAATCAATGGATGCACTTCTGGTCGGTGCCGCCAATGATGGTGCTGGTGTTCTGGCAAGTGGCGGTAATGACGGCTGTATCGGTGGCCATCAGCACCAGGCTGGGGATGGCTCTAAACGTGGTGATCTGCGCACTGATCTTCGTGGCAGGGCATATGATCAGCTTTCTGAGCCTGGACGCAAGCTGGGCCGGCTACCTGGGAGTCTCGGCCATAATGACCTTGATCCCACAACTGGAAAACTTCAATATCACCGCGACACTGGCCTACCGGACCCTGGGAACAGTAGCCTGCCCCTGGTCGGAAGTGTGGGCCTACGTGGGATTGGCGGGGGTGTGCGCAGCAATGTACTGCGCGGCAGCCCTGCTGGTAGGAATGGCTATGTTCAGAAGCCGGGAGCTGAACTAATGCGTATCCTGGGACATGGCGTAGATGTAATCGAGTGTCCGCGAATACTCAAGCTGCTGGAAGACCACGGAGATAGGTTTCTAAAACGGGTCTTCACCGAACATGAACTGGAATACTGCCATAGGCACAAAGAAAGTACTCAACACCTGGCGGGGCGATTCGCGGCCAAAGAGGCTGTACTCAAGGCCCTGGGCACAGGGATGCGCGGGCGAATGAAATGGACGGATGTAGAAATTGCTAACGACGATCTGGGCAAACCAGAAATTTCGCTAAGCGGCGAAAGCGCAGACGTCGCTAAAAAAACAGGGGTCTCGCAGGTGCTGGTGAGCATATCGCATACACGCGAACATGCGGTGGCATCGGCGATCGCCATGGGGGAAGAGATATCAAAAATCAAATAGCAAATATCAAAAAGTAAAAACAGAAGAAGGCACGAAGAGCACGAAGGTAAAACGGAAAAGAGGAAAGACTTGGATTCCGCATCAAGCATGCCCTCAACTCGATTGGGGGTGCGGAATGACAGACTAGGTGGAATGCTGCTCAATCAACTGGGCCTGGACGCAGGTCAAAGCAACCACGTCAACAATGTCCTGGACACTGCAGCCGCGAGAAAGGTCATTCAACTGACGAGCCAAGCCCTGCAAAACCGGTCCGACGGCCCGGGCATGACCCAAACGCTCGGCAATCTTATAAGCAGAATTGGCACAACCGAGATTGGGAAATACCAAAATGTTGGCCCGGCCGGCAACGGGTGAATCCGGGGCTTTACGCTGACAAATCGACTCGACAAGGGCGGCATCAATCTGCAATTCGCCGTCAATAATCAAATCAGGAGACAACTTCCTGGCTAAACGGGTGGCCTCGACCACCTTGGCTACGGCAGGGTGCCGGGCAGAACCCTTACTGGAAAAACTTATCATGGCTACACGCGGCGCCACACCCAAAACCAATCGGCAATTGGCGGCAGTGGCTATGGCAATGTCTGCCAACTGCTCGGCAGTGGGCTCAGGGATCACGCCAGTGTCGGCAAACAATAACGAACCGTCGACGCCAAACTCGGCATTCGGCGTGGTGATAATCGAATAACTGGATACCGTCTGGACGCCCTGGGCTGGACCAATGCAACGCAAGGCAGCTCGTAAAACCTTGGCTGTGGGCGATAAACTGCCGGAAACCAAACCGTCGGCTTGGCCGAGATGCAAAAGCATGGCACCAAACGACACGGCGTCCGATAGATCCTCTTCGGCCTGGGCGAGAGTGAGGCCCTTGTGCTTACGCCGTTGATAGTAGGCCTCAATGAGCTGGTCACGCTGAGGGTCGTGCTGAGGGTCGCGAATAATAAAATCACCGTCTGAGCCGTCGAACTCCTGCAACTGTCGCTGGATTTGCTCGACATTGCCCAACAAAACGAGCTTGGCAATGGCCTGCCGTCGGATGGCCACAGCAGCCTCGATGACTCGGGCATCCTGAGTCTCGGGCAGTACAATCAAACGGGGGGCGCTCTTGGCCCGGGATCGGATGGTCTGCATCAAATCTGTCATTGTCTCACTCAAAGGGGTGTAAAAAAAATAGGTTTAATATCCATCCTCTCGCGGGTTTTTCTTGTCAGGTCGGTAGGATACATTAACAGAGTCTGTAGAGCAAGCGTCTTGACTTCACAATCCAGGTGTAAAAACTAACCCCCGGCACGTAGGCCGGGGGCATTAGAAAACAAAAAAGAAATTCACCACGAAGGGGAGGAAAGACACAAAGCAGATAAAGAGAAGAAAACAGAAAGATTTTT
>JAACET010000016.1 GCA_011682385.1 Actinomycetota bacterium
AGCGAAGAGTTCACCACGAAGGTCACGAAGATAAAAACAAAGAAAGAAACGGAAAGAAAGATTTTTCGACGCTGATTACGCTGATTGCGCTGAAAGTACAGACAAAGAAATACAGAAAAGATCAGGCTCCTCGCAATGACAACCCCATCAGGGAATTCCTAAGCCCCCAGGAATGCAGTCCGAGGGCATTAGACTATTGGCGCTCGGTGGGCGGCTTGATGGCGTACTTTATCTTGTGTAAAAAGCGTCCAAAAGCACTGTCGTAGCCAATAGTAGTCAGTATCTTGCTGCGAAAGGGCAACAAAATAAACCTGTTCCACATGGTTCGCCGAAGTCGAAACTTGTGCCGGCGGAGCTTGTGCGGATGGATGTTCATGTCGATCATACTCAGATCATCCGGCATGTCGCCCAAGGCTACGGCCCGCCGCAAATGAGGAGCTTTATTCCAGTCAAGGCCCATCATCTGGGAAGTATACAAAGCAAAGGCACCCGTGCTGTTAGCCCCAATAATAGAATTCATCCGTATGGGCTGACCCTCCATGGGACCATTGTCGTCCAGAAAATAAGTGCCATCGCCCAGACAAATCCTGGTCCGCAGGGCACGGTTAATGGCCACAATAGCGTCATTGAATATGTAGTGCCGTCGCAGACGCATGAGGTCCGGTACGCAGCCCCACTGGTTCTTGTAACTCAAGGAAAGGTAGGTCATGGCGTGGACCTTGGGGACCGGCATAGTAATAAATACGTCAGTCTCGTGCAGCAGGAGCCGGGGTAAGGGCAGTTGATAGGTGCGGCCGCGGGCATCGAAACTTATCTGCTCAGAAGGTTCCTGCATCAGATTGACCAACTCGACGCCCAGGTCGGCGGCGATCTTGTCGTAGCTGTGGCCGTGATACGCGTCGGCAAGTTTCCAGGCACCATAGCCACCGTCGGTCTCCACGATCTTGATATTGGCAGTACGCTCCTTGAGCATCTCCAGCAACGAACGCAGAACCTGAGGCGAAGTGGTTACGCCCTGTTTATAGTGGGCATAAGTCAAATTCGGCTTTATGGCTACCCGGGCGTCTTTGGCAATGATGTCTTGCCAGCCAATAAACTGCATGGCCTGGCGTACGGCAGTAGACGGGTCGCCATCGAATCCAAAACAACATGCTCGTAAACGTTTAAGACCTGAAGACATTACTCGTTGGTGAATCCCAAAGTGAAACTTCTTCTAGTAAGCGTACTGGGTAGATGAAAAATATTCCAAGTGATGGCTGCAATGAATATGCCTAAGCGCGATATCCAAGGGCCGTTTCGCAAGGCGACACTATTGTCCACTGTGGCGGCTGAGCCTTCGCTTAGCGTAGCCCGACTGGCCAAGTGAGCCAGCGATCCTGCCCGCAGACGCTTTAGCAAAGCATCGGGCAGTACGGCATAACAAAATATCTTGGCGGCTACGATGGCGCCAGCCAGCAGTCCGAAATTCTTCAGGGCACAATAAATGGCATTGCGGTATCGCAACCACACAGTCTTCCTTGATACATTTTGCAGGCCATGCCTTTCGTGCAGCAGCGGTATGTTAGTTTTAGCGAGAGTAAAGCCGGCTCTGATAACGCGAGGGTAATAATCCTGCTCTTCGCCGTACATATATAAGGTTTCGTCATACAGGCCGACCTTGCGGATGACGTCAGTTCGCAGAATAAAGGCACAACCCGACGGATAGACCGTCTCGGTTACTTCGATGTGTCGAGGTATAATGAGCCAGTCAGGATTGGCCACTTCCCTGAAGCCTAAAATACCAACGTTGGGGTTATCCTCCAGGGCCTGTACGGCATAACTGAGCCAGGCCGGTGGTACAGTGACGTCATTACTGACTACGGCGATGTACTTGGCGTTAGCATCGAGGGACCAACGCAAGAGCCGATTGACGTTGCCGGCAAAGCCGCGGTCCTCGTGGCTGGCGATGACTTGGCAGAAATCGAAATCCTGTCGAATAAACTCGACAGAATCGTCCGTGGAAGAATTGTCAGCTAAGACCATTTTCCAGTGGGGATAGTCGGTGGCGGCTAAAGAAGGCATATTGTGTCTTAGAAACTGGGCACCGTTACGATTGGGAATAACCACGGCTACCAGGGGATGGGCGGTTAAGTCTGTTTTCGATCCTGTAATCGCCACTTGTCTTTCTATCCTATTCAAGGCCCGGACCCCCGGCACGTAGGCCGGGGGCATTTGAAGAAACGGAAAGAATTCACCACGAAGTTCACGAAGGAAAAAAAGAAGAAAGATGGATTCCGCATCAAGTGCGGAATGACGAATTAAGACCCCCGGTTCGTAGGCCGGGGGCATTGGAAGAATCTTCCGGTAAAGCCAGCAGGTTAGACACCTGCTCGAGGACGCTTCGGCAGCGGTCGGTAAAACTGTGCCCGGCGGTTGTCACCAACTCATGACCGGCGTGCTGAATGTCCTTACGCTGGTCGGGGTGCTTAATAAAATGAACTACCTTGCTTCTTAGCTCTTCGGGGCCATCATAACAGGCGATGTTCCGGTCCTCGGCGAAGGTCTGGAGTATCTGCCGACTGCGCTGAGCCAACTGGAAACCACCGCAGGCGGGAATCTCAAAATTGCGCAAATTGCTCTGGTCGCGGTTGTCCGGCGTAAGAATATTCAGGCAAATGTCCGAGCCGGCGATGACCTTGCAGAAATCCTCCCGGTAAGCGAGGCGGTTCCAAATCTTGATGTTTGAATACTTAGACAATTGCCTTCGGGCTCGATTCCAACCCCAACCCCAGATATGTACTTCGGCGTCCAGGCCGGCGAGCGATTCGATCAGCTCGGTGCGGTAAGGACTCCAGGAGCCGACAAAGCTGACCTGGCAGCGGGGAATCGATTGACCATTGACACTGAGGGGATAAAAAACGGTCGGGTCGTAAGCGCACTCATAAAAACAAATAGCCCGGGCGCCCTTCCGGCGGTACTCGTCAAAAAGATGCGGACGCATCGAAAAGTGCATATCGTAAAGCTGAAAAGACTCGGCCGTGTAAGGGCGTGTATAAGTGGGATTGAAAAACTCATCCACATGGCAGTTGATAACCAGCGAACCGAGCTTCTGTATAGAGCGAATGGTGTCAGGCAAAACGTGCAGGCCTTTAAAAACCATGACCAGTTCGGGACGGAAGCTGCAAGTCAACTCCACAAAAGAATCATTGATGGCTGTCAGCCGACGGGGAGAATTGATCTTATCCAACCATTGGGACATCTTCCTGGCGAACAGGTTGGTATTGCGAGGGGCCAGGAATTTGGTGTAATCAAAAATGGTATTCTGGTAGCCCAACTGCCAAAGGGCCTGGGAAAAGGCCCGGGGCATGGAACCACGCCAGTCTTCGCCGTAAATGATGACACGATCCAAATTCAAAATCTCGACGATCCTACAAAACAGCGGACTCGGCAAACACGGGAACATCAGCTCGGAAACGCTTATTATACTGGCGGTAAAGGGTGTTCTTGGCCCGGCGGATATCCTGGGAACTCAATTGGGAGGTGCGGACACAGCACTCGGCCTGGCCATCCTTGCCCTTGTAAAAACCGAGTGTACCATCCAGGGCCTCAAGCTGAAGGTCGTACTGGTCGATATGGTCGCGAATGTGCGTGCCGCGATAGGGATAGTAAATGCCCAGGTCGAAATCGTCCACGCCGGAGGTGGCTATAAACTCCTCCAGGGCAGCCAGGGTTTCGTGGTCCTCACCAGGCAGGCCGACCATCAGAAAAGACTTGACCCTTATGCCGTGCCGATGAGCGGTGGTGATCACGTCGTAGTTGGCCTGAACGGTGGTCTTCTTATTAACATTGTCCAGTATCCTCTGATGGGCGTGCTCGGCACCGTAGCCGATCTCCACGCAACCGGCGTCGGCGAGCATGTGAGCCATCTCGTCATCGAAGTTGCGGGCGTGGACAAAACAACGGAAATGAAGGGGCAGCGGAGCTAAAAGAGAAGTCATCTCGGCTACGCGCTTCTTGTTGATGGCGAAAATATCATCGAAAAACATAATGGCTTCAAAGCCACAATCCAAACAATCATGGAGCTCCTGCTCGACTAAGCCGACGGGTTTGAGGCGGACCTTGGTGCGGGCACTCTCGCAAAAAGCACAGGACATAGGACAGCCATAAGCACTCATAATGGTGGTAGTACGATAGGAGCCGCAGAGCTGATAATGGTACTTCTGGAGGAAACCATTTTCCCGCCAGGGAGCAAGTAAATCCTGAGCTTGCACGAGACAATCACAACGCTTATACACCTTTCGGGGGTCACCCTGCACAAAACGCTCCAAGGGAATCTGGCCGTCGCCGCGAACAATGCAGTCCCAGCCGTCAGGGGCGACATCGTAGTTGGCCACATGAGGGCCACCAATGATGTGCCGAGATTGCGGGCAACTCTGCTGTAAAATACCCCTGATACGCAAGGCCTCGGGATAATTGGGGGTAATCACACTGTAGCCAAAATGACTGTATGGTGCGTAATCCTTGCTCTGATCAAATCGATCTTCCAGGTCGCAGGGAATCCCAGCCTGATCGAGATGGGCCTTGAGGGCCATGGCTCCCAAAGGCGGAAAAACAAAATTGTCGTCCAGGTAAGTGCTCTGCGGAACGATAATTAATAGTTTATTTCGATTGTTATTCGACATTGGGCTGTATCCCCCATGAATGAAAATAAAAAATCAAAATTACAAATCAAAATTCAAAAATGGAAGGAGACTCTTTGGATTTCGGTTCTACCTTTTAGTGCTCTCGTGTTTTCGGGTTTCATTACTTTCTGCCGGAGCAGGCCGGCAAGAGTGAAAATCTGCTCGAAGCGGTGCTGCCAAGTGTGCTGGGCCAAGGCCCGACGCTGGCCGGCGAGTCTGATGCGTTGGGCACGCTGAGGATCGGCTAACAGCCTGTGTATCTGCTCTACGCAATTGCGCTCGTCTGTATAGGTAACAATCTCGCGACCAATATCGTAGACCAAACTCAACT
This sequence comes from Actinomycetota bacterium, assembly GCA_011682385.1. Taxonomy (GTDB): domain Bacteria; phylum Planctomycetota; class Phycisphaerae; order JAACET01; family JAACET01; genus JAACET01. The sequence goes on from JAACET010000016.1 coordinate 4,993, forward strand.
CGGGATTATCTTGAGTGAGATACAAGCCGCCGGAAGCAGGAACCTCGAAGTCCCGGCCTTTCAAACACATCAAGCGGCGGGAATGAGCTACGCCGGCAAAACCCAAATTGATGCGACTACGCGAGTAAAGCTTGACCATCTGGTCGTCGGATAAAGGTCCGTTGGGCCAGCCGGTACCAAAACATTCGACAGGTATGCCCATCTTGGTCAGCCGACGAATAAAACGCGGCCGCCAGCCATAACATTTGCCGATAAACGAAACGTCAAATTCAAAATCGCAATCATAGGGTTTATGCACGGCTGGCGAGGCGGCTTCGGGCCAAAACGCGGCCAATCCGCCGTGCACCATGTACTTGATGATGCTCTGGGGAGCATTGGTGAGATTCAAATCGACGACGTTGGCCAAAGAGGCGGCGTTAGTGTATCGGCCACCAACCACTTTGCCGGGAAAGTGCAGCTTATCGTCCAGTGAAAAATTGAAAATGACGGCGCCGGTCCGGCCCATCTTGGCCAAGATATTCGGGTCCATGGTATAACCGGAAAGATAACCAAAAACGGCATCCACGGGACTCTCGGAATTGGCCTGATGGAAGGCTGCGAGCATTTGCCGGTTCATGTCGTCACGCACGCTGAGCCAATCCGCGGCGTGGTGATCGAAGCCCAGCGAGGTCCATTCAAACTCAGTGACTTGGCCAAAACATCCAAGGGCTGGAGCTAATACACGCTCCCAGTTCTCCAAAGCGTACGCAAAAAAGATGTGCAGGTCGCCTCTATATTTCCCTTGCGGTATTAGGCCTCTTTCTCTTAACCGCTCCGCCAGGGCTGTTCTCAATTCGGCTTCATCATATTCAGGCAGATGCAAATCTTCAGCCCGTTGGTGGTATTGGGCCAAAGTCCTAGCGGCCAAACGCTGCTGAAAAAAACCCTTCAGTAAACTGTTATAGTAGCTGATGGTCTGATTGCGTTTCAAAAATTGCTTAACCGATTGGATCATATCAATGGGTATTCATGAACTCAGCGAAACTAGCCAATACATATTCGATATGGGCATCACCCAGGCCGGGATAGAGGCCGATGAAAAAGGTGTCCTTCATGATACGGTCGGTGTTGGTCAAATCACCAACGACTCTGTGAGGGATATCGACATAGGCTGGCTGGCGTAAGATATTGCCGCAAAAGAGGTTGCGGGTTTCGATCTTCCGTGAAGTCAGAAAACCAGTCAAGTCGTCACGGGTAAAGCCGGCGCGGGCGGCAATGGTAATAATAAAAGAAAACCAGGAAGGATCAGACTTTTCAGTAGCAGTGGGTAAAACCAAACGGTCCTGGTAGGCGCTCAGGCCGGCGTGCAGCTTGCGGAAGTTCGCCTTGCGAGCCTTGGTAAATTGATCGAGCTTGGGCATTTGAGCGCAACCAATGGCAGCCTGCATATCGGTGGCCTTAAGATTATAACCGATGTGACTATAAACATACTTGTGGTCGTAACCCAAGGGCAAGGTACCGAACTGCTGAGTGAAACGTTGGCCACAACAGTTATTCTTGCCGGGATCGCACCAGCAGTCTCTGCCCCAATCCCTAAACGAACGGCAAATGCGAGCAAGGTTCTCATCGTTAGTGGAAACGGCTCCGCCTTCACCGGTGGTAATGTGATGAGCGGCATAAAACGAGGCGGTAGACATAGAACCAAAAGTGCCGGTAAGGCGATGATCGTACGTTGAACCCAAGGCATCGCAATTGTCCTCGATGAGCCAAAGATTGTGTCTGACGGCTAAGTCCGTGGCCACAGATAAATCAAAGGGATTGCCCAGGGTGTGAGCCAAGAAAATAGCTCTGGTCCTGGGACCAATGGCCTGGGCGAGCTGGGCGGGCGCGGCATTATAAGAACCGATATCCACATCCACAAAAACCGGGACCAGTTGGTTCTGGACAATCGGAGCGACCGTTGCTGGAAAACCGGCGGCTACAGTGACGACCTCATCGCCAGGACTCAAGCGGTCCGGACCAAGCTTGGGGGAAGTCAAAGCAGATATCGCTATGAGATTGGCGGAAGAACCGGAATTAACCATAACGGTGTCACGAAGGCCAAGGTAGTCGCTAAACTGCTGTTCAAACTGAGCAGTAAAGCGGCCGGCAGTGAGCCAGAAATCAAGAGCAGAGTCAACCAAACTAACCATCTCTTCATGATCAAAGACCCGGCCGGCATAATGTACAAGGTCTTGGCCAGGATTAAATTGGCTGTTTTTGCAGCGGAGCCGGAAAAGTTGCTCCACCTGTTGGGCAATCTGCGAACGGAGTTGTTTCTCAGAGATCATTTTTTGACGCTGATTACGCAGATTTCGCTGAAGAAAGCGAAGAACTCACCACGAAGGTCACGAAGCTGAAGAGAGTAAGAGAGGAAAAAAGCAAGAAAGCAGAGAAAGAAACGGATAAGAGAATTAGCCACAGATACCCGCTTTCGCGGGCACAAGCTTCACGGATGAATACAGATAAGAAGAAGGCACAAAAGTCCGTAATATTTTTGATCTTTGATATAGAGACAAAACCTGGATGCCCACGTCTTTAGCGCGAAGGATGACAAATCGTCTCTGTGTTGCACATGTCCCGCAAACCAGAGGCTGGGGCAACTAATTCGGTTTTGAGGGCCTTCCGGGCCTTGGATGTCTTCATGCCGGCCAGAAGAGGTCGCGGGGCTATTTGCTGCAGTTGGTCGGTAGTGACCGGCTGAATAAGAGAAGCATCTAGCTCGAAGGTCTCGGCAACCAAAATCGCAAATTCATAGCGGTCCATACATCGTGGGCCGGAAATGTGCCAAGTGCCAACCAGTTGCCGTTGGGCTAACTCAATAGCAGCAGCGGTCAGGCTGGGAGCATAAGTGGGTGAGCCAACCTGATCGCTGGGAACGCGGACGGACCGGCTGTTTCTGAGCGAGTGGACCAATCGGAACACGAAATTCTTGCCGGCAGATTCCCAGCCATAAACGACAGTAATCCGAGCAATAACGTGGCTGTCCGGCAACAAATCGGCAACTAATCTCTCGGCCTGCAACTTGTGTTGTCCGTAAATGCATATCGGATTGGGTGCGTCAAACTCGCAATAAGGACCATCGCGGCCGTCAAAGATGTAGTCCGAAGAGAAAAAAACCATCAGAGCATCAATCTTCCTGGCTGAGCGAGCAACGTTCTCTATGCCGGCGACATTAATGGCGTAACTTTCCTGAGGGTGCTCTTCGCAAAAGTCAACGCCGGGACGGGCGGCTGGGCAATAAATGACCACCGGCTGGGCAGAACAAATAAGCTTATCCACAGCCTGAGAATCGCGGATGTCCAAGTGCGTATAACCGGGCGACGGCTGGCTGTAGTATGTGCCAAGTGTGCCCTCCGGCAGATTGGACATCAGCCAGGAGCCAACCAGGCCGGTTGCGCCAATGACCATCGACGGGTAGTTATCTCCGCTGCTCATCAGATGTCCGGTAGCAGATCAACCCCCGGTAAAACCGGGGGCTAACTAAATATAAGAAAGACCTGGATTCCGCATCAAGTGCGGAATGACAGAAGGAGACCCCCGGCACGTAGGCCGGGGGCATTAGAAAACGTGAGTGTATTGCTATTCATCCGTCCCTCCGGGTCCAGTCGTAGCTTATCTTGGACCAATTAGTGTCTTGGCGAATAATCTCTTGAGGATCGTGGGGCAAAGTAGCGCAATTGGCCACAATGGCCATTTGGCCGCCGAGGCCCTTGAAACCATTCCAAACCAGCGGAGGTACGTGCACCAGTTGATAGTTTTGCTGGCCAATAAACAACTCGGTGGTTTGACCCCTGGTGGGTGAACCGTCACGGTCATCAAATAAAACCAACTTAATCATGCCGACAATGACGGCATAATTAAGGGCCATCTCCTGATGCAAATGCCAGGCCTTAACCACGCCGGGATAGACAGTGGAAAAATAAATCTCGCCGAACTTCTCAAAGTGCTCGGCATCATTGCGCAGCATGTGATAAATGCAGCCACGCTCGTCGGGAATCTTTCGCAGCGGTATGACCTTTACTCCGTCAATCATGATGTGTTCATCCTGCATCCGTAGTTTGAAAGCTTTTAAAATATTCTTCGTACCAGGCGATGGTCTCCTTCAGTCCGTCCTCCAGAGACCAGCGCGGCTGCCAGCCCAGAATCTTATGGGCCTTGGCGGCAGAAAGATATTGATGGGGGATTTCATTATTGGCCTGGCTGAGGACCTGGGGCTTGAGGTCGCTTTTATCCATTAGTTTCAAAAGGAGTTCGGTGAGTTCTAAAACAGAAATCTGCTGTTCATTAGAGAAATTAAACGCTTCCCCGGCAATCTCAGGGTGTGAGTGGAGGTATTGAGCTAACTCGATATAGCAGCAGGCCCCATCACGGACGTAAAAATAATCGCGGATCATCTTGCCGTCACTGCGAATGATGGGACGCTGCCCGCGGTAGGCCCAGCGAATTACGCCGGGAACAATACGATTAAAGTTGAGATCGCCTCCGCCATAGAAATTGCCGCAACGGGTGACGGCAACCGGAAGCGAATAACTATGAGCATAAGACTGAGCCAACAGATCGGCACAACTCTTGGAGACGTCATAAGGGAAGCGGCCCTGCAAAGGCATAGACTCATCGTAGGGCAAAACCTCCTGAGAACCATAGGCTTTGTCGGAAGAAGCAACCACAACGGCCTTGACCGTAGAGGTGTGCCGGGCAGCCTCCAAGACGTGCCAAGTGCCGCGAATGTTGGCCTCAAAAGTAGACAACGGATTGCGGTTGGCTGTGGGAACTATAGTCTGGGCACCCAAATGGAAAATAGTATCAATCTCGTACTCATTAATGGTCCGCTGGACAGTGGGATAATCCTCCAATTCGCCGTCAACGCGGTCAATCTTGTGGATCAAACCGGAACGGATAAGTTCTGAGCCGGGAAGTTTGTCGCGAACCAAAGCAACAACGGAAGCGCCCTTCTCAACCAGCTCGGCTGTAAGCGAACTGCCCAGCAAACCGGTGGCGCCAGTAATGAAAACTCTTCTATCCTGCCAAGCATTACTCATATCTAACTCCACGGACGCTGAAAAAGCGCGGGTAATGACAGGGGCACAGCAGGCTGATCCAGCCCGGGGCGATCAAACGTGCTGGTAGGCCGGGTGATTCCAAACGAGCCAAGGGGCTGTTCCCTGAGCCAACAACTTTTCGAGCATCATGCGCTCGCGGGCGGTATCCATGCACTGCCAGAAACCATCGTGGCAAAAGGCGGCCATTTCACCGTCCTGGCTGGCCTGCCGGAGCGGGGCCTGCTCCAAAATCAAAGCGGGATCGTCATTAATATAAAGATCGAGGAACTCACGCCGGGCAACCATGAAACCACCGTTGATGTAGTCGCTCTTGGTCTGCGGCTTTTCGTGGAAGCTCTGAACAGTAGAACCATCAATCCGCATCTCGCCGAACCTGGCTGAAGGGTGCACGGCTGTGATGGTAACCATCTTGTTCTGCTCCCGGTGAAAAGCTACCAAGTCGTCGATATTTATGTCAGCGACACCATCGGCATAAGTGAGCATGAACTCGTCGTCATCGGCTAAGTAATGCCTAACCTTGCCAAGACGACCGCCGGTCATGGTCTCCAGGCCGGTGTTGGCTAAGGTGATCCGCCAATCCTGCTCAGAGTGAGTGCCGTGAATGTGCACACCATTGTTCGAGCCGAGCTCGATGGTACAGTCAGTGTTGCGGGTCTCGTAATTCAAAAAGTAATCCTTGATGACCTCACCCTTATAACCAAGGCACAGAATAAAGTCCTTGTAGCCATAATGAGCGTAGGTCTTCATCACGTGCCAAAGAATGGGGCGGTCGCCGATCTCGACCATAGGTTTGGGCACGAGCTCAGAGACGTCGCGGATTCTGGTACCCATTCCGCCGCAGAGTATGATTACTTTCATGGCTAACCCCTCAAAAAGATCAAAAATCAAAAAGCAAATATCAAAAAGGAAAATATCACCACGAAGGTCACGAAGTAAAAAACAACGGGATTCCGTATCAAGTGCGGAATGACACCCCCATTTGGGGGCGGGTCCGCCTGAGCAGTAATGAGCGGCTGGTTCTTCCCTGCAGCCAGGGCTCAAGTACTCTGACCAGGAACCAAGAACAACAGATAAATACAATCAGGGCATAGAATACAATGCGAAAAACACCTTCCCAGATGCCCGGTATGGAAATGGTTACCCAAACGGCACTGGCGGGGATCGCTATCCGGTCCAGATACATCTCGACCAGACAGACAAGCAAACAAATAACAGCCGAGCCAAACATGACCAGTAACAGACTTCCGGAAAGGTACAAGTGGCCAATAATGCTCATGCCCCGGCCTATAAAGGTGCCTCCACCGAGCTGTCGCCCGGAGAACTGACGCAAACAAAACATTTTATAGTTGACGAAACGCATCCCCCGGCCAGTGGTCAGGGCATTATACATGAGGGAAAAACTCTTATCCTGATAGGCAGCGACACCCATGAGGTCCTCCACGCCAAGCATTCGGCCGAAAATGAAATTCAGCCTGGTTTCGTAATTGCCCGCCTGAATGCTCTCGGTAAGGGCGGCCTGCATGGAAGATTCGATCGAATGGCCCCGCCAACTGTAAACGCGGAAAATGGTAATCGAAGGGACCACTACGAATATGTGTAACAACAGCAGAAGTGTTCCGCCGATGATGGCCTTGACCAACATCTTGCTGGGAAACTCCTTGTATATTTTGGCAGACAACACGGCAAAAACAATAACCCGGGCGACGACGGCACCTCGACTCATGGACAGAAAACCGCACAGCATGGCCTCGGTAACAATGACCGCAGCCATGAACCAGATGAGTCCGCGGGAACGCAACTTCAGGACTTGCCATAACAGATAGGCCTGCATCATGGGGATGAAAACAGCTCGGATCTGAACGGCTATTCCGGATAAGCGGTAAGGCAAAACAACGGCCCGGACGCCCGTTTGGCCAATGTGATAACGCCACATAAAAACATACAAGAGAGGAACAAATACGGTCAGGACACAAATGGCCAAGGTCAGGGCCTGCTTGTTGGGGAGCCTGGAAGAACGAGATCGATCAGCGAGACTCCCCTCCTGTCTTCTACGGAGCCGTTCGGCCCGAATAAACAAGGCTATCTTCACGGCCAAGGCGACACCAACCAGACTGGCCAGGGCGGTGAACATAATCTCCATGTCCAGCTTGGGAGACTTTCTGGCAAAGTACAGCCCCGTACTGAGCATAGAAAACATCCGAGGTGAAAGCTGACCGTAAACTATCTTCAAAGGATAGCCGACAAAAAAATAAGCCAGGAAAAGTACCGGGGCCATCAGCATGGGCGAGGTTCTGATGCACATTCGCCCAATCCAAAGGCAAGCAGCAGTCCAGGCTAACACGCAGTACCAAGGCAAGACCGGTCTACGAGGATACAGTAACAGTATGCCCAGCATAACTACCAGGGCTGTGGTCAACAGAATAACTCTACCTCTGCCGGTTAGTATCCAAAGCGTTCGCTCGTCCCCCGCGGCCCGGTTGCTCCTGAACCATTCCTGCCCGGGTACGTAGAATCTGCCCAGACCCTGATCTGAAGGACTGCTAGGGACTCGCTTAGCAAGTAAATTCTCTACAATAGGATTTACTGAATTTCGTCTCATAATGAGTTTTCTGCTGAATTAGTTTTAATTATGGAAATCATGCTCCGGCTGAACTTTCCAGAGCATAAGACCGTCTTGTGGTAAGTGCCGTTCGGCTGAGACGGCTATACTCCGCAGGTGCTTGGGCTTGTAAGGCTGCCTTCTTGCTGCGGACGAGCTTTCCGGCGGTCAGAGCAATTACCAAAAAGGTCAAGCCAGAGGCCAGAACAAAGGCTCCAGTGGTGCCGACTAATCCCCAGCGGCTGGTGCCGACGATAGCCAACAACAAGGCCATAACCGAGCAACTCATCGTAGGTACCAAAAAACGCCTGGTGGCATTAAAAAGCGTGCCCATTTGATGCAGTTGCATTACCAAGGCTAGAAAAAACCAGCCCAGCATCAGGAGGGGAAAGTACTTTACGGCGTCCTGGAATTTGCTGGCCAAGGCCAAGCCCACGATCCAATAGCGAAAAACAAAGGCCAAGCCCATCCACAGAGAAGCCAGTACGGTGAAGGTAAGCATCTCTAATTTGAAAACCCTCAAGGCCCGCTGTATCCGCAGGGCGGAGTTTGCCTCGCCGGCCCTTTCCACAATGATCGGGTAGAAAAGATTGGAGACAACCTCCGAAAGGGATAAGATCGGCTTCGAGGCCAGCATGACTGAGACGGCCAAGATGCCTATCGAACTTAGATCCAGATAATATCCGACCACCCAACGGTCTGCGTATAACTGCAGCCAACCAGTTACACCCCAAATGGCAATGGGACCTCCGAGCCAAACAACGCTCTTGAGTTGCTCAGCAGGAGGACGTTTCAGGGCGGTGATCCCTGCGAATTTAAGTCCTGCCTTGGGGCATATTTTTCCCAGGAAGAATAACTGGCTTGCAAAAATGATCACCAAGGCCAAGAGAAAGCCACTCAGAGTGTTTGTCGCTGTCGCACCAGCTATGAGTACTATCGCACAGGCTAACAAGGGATAGAGCCAAGCCATAGCAATCTGATGTACAGCGGTAGTGGCTCGCCGTCGGGCGGCACTTTGCATGGCCATCATCTGTCGGTTAGCGCCAAACAAATAGGCGATTCCCACGGTCAAAATCGTGGGCCAAATCCACCAGCGGTCCGTGGCTGTGCCGACGATCATCAAAATCACAACGCAGAGCAGTACCAGCCACAAAAAACAGCGGTTTATCCAACCCAATAGTCCGAAATATCCGTCTAAATCTTTGCGCTCGCGGTACGGCGCAAGATTGCGCTGCATCCAACTGCTCAAGGGACCGGAATATACCAATCCTGACATCATCACCAGGGTAATAAACAAAGCGACTGTGCCGTAGGTAGATGTATCCAGCAGTTGAGTGAGCAAACGCATCCCGATAAGGGCACCGGCTAGACCGCCGGCCTGGCCCAAAATTATGAAGGTGGTTTCCCAACTCAGACGTCGCCATCTAAGGGCTAGAAATGTTTTTAGTTCCTGCAGATTCAAGCTGTCAATTTGTCCTTATGATTTTTTGAGAGAGGTAGAGCGGGCTTCGACACAGAGCATTAAGTCCTGCCCAAAAGACCAGGTTATGCCGGCTTAGTATTTTCAGGGCCTTGGTAGCTAATCGTAACTCACAGCAGGCGAACTTCTTCATGATCCACCACACAAAACGCTCCGATACGTCATTCTGGATCATCCGCTTACATTGGCCGCCATGCCCGTTGGCCGTTGAAGAATGACCGTAGTATCTTTCGGCAATCCTCAGGGCGTCCGATAGGGCCCAGGTCGAGTCGCTAACCTGGCGATGATAGCCACCTACTCGGTAGGCCACTAATTGACCAGGGATACGGAAAACATCACAACGGGAAAACAAACGCAAAAGCAAATCCCAATCAGCTTGGATCATACTTGCATCAAACACATCTGTTCCGTTTAGCAAGACCTGCTCCAAAACACGTCGGCGAAAGGCAGTATGGCTAGGCGTGGCCAAGTCCATGCTCGGCACCTGAGCCAAAGCCAACTTGGCTCCCGACCAAAGGCCCATGCGTATGTTGCGATTATGGCCATAGGGGCCCATCCGCCGGCCATCTTCGTTGAGAAAAGGTCCGCCAAATTGCAGCACGCCTACTTCGGGATATTTTTGAAAGTGCGCAACAATACACGACAGTGCGCCGGGTAATAAAACATCATCCGCACAAAGGAACTTGATGATCCGGCCTTGAGCAGAACGCAGGCTCCAATTGAAATTGCCATACATCGGTACGTGCCGGGGCGGTCGGACTACCTTTAGATTTTGCTGTGGCAAAAAACGATCCAGAATCTCAGCAGAAGAATCCGTTGAATAATTATCCGAAACGATGATCTCAAAAGCTGGGTAGTCCTGACTGAGAACACTGTCCAGGCAAGCTCCCAAAGTCCGAGCCATGTTATAAGTCGGAATAAGGACCGATACTAATGGTTGATTATTGCTCATTGCTCTTGGATGTAGAAGCGTTCCTTTTCCGGCAAGGGACTGTACGGGCCCTGCTTGATCTCCATAAGCACGGTGTCTTCAAGCATCTTGAAACCGTGGCCGCCGGCAACGAGAACGACGACGTCGCCTTGGACCATGGTGCTTTTGTATACGCAAAGTCTGTCGTCGTCGTAGATGCTCAAAATGGCCCGACCACTGCGGACCATAATAGCTTCAGAAGTGCCGGAAAGATGACGCTCCAGGGGCAGATGCGAATGCGGGTCCACTTGCCCACCGGCAGGATAGACAATAAAACCCAACTGCTGAGTAAAACTATCCGGAGTGACAAAACTGGTCGCCTCCGGGGTATACTCGGCGCGGGCGATGACGGCCAAGACCTTTCCGGCTGTATCAGTGATCTGCTCAATCTCGGTCATTGTAGTAGTAAGCATAATGCGATCTCCGAAAAACTCCCCATAAGGGCTAATCAATTACCTCCAGCAGGGCAGCATCAATCTCCGTGGAAACAGACTGGCCAAGCACGTGCACCTGCAAAACCAAGCGGTCGACGTTCTTGCGGCGGACCAGAAAGCCCTCGATGCCCTTGAGCGGGCCAGAAGTGACTACGCATCTCCTCCCGGTTTGCAGATAAGGGTAGGGATCGAGCTGCCTGGGTGTGTCCAGAGCCTTCTGAATGGCGGTGAGCTCTTTAATAATGCGCTCCTGCTCGATGACCTCTATAGTCGAAGCAATGCGATTGGTGGTCATGGCTGTGTAGCGGTCCTCCTCGTGGCCACATAAAAAAACATAGCCGGAAAACAAGACCACTACGCTCTTGATCCGCCGGCCATGACTGGATCGGACCTTCTCAACCATCGGTAAAAAATAAGATATCTCGCGGTTAAGCAGGTCCCAAGCCAGGGCCTTCTCATTGCGGGCCTTGGTGTGAAGAACCCACCACTGCCCAGTAAACTGATCGATTGGAACATCAGACGGGTAAACAGAAGGAGGGTTTTCCTGGGCTTTCAACAATGAACTGCTCCGAAGGGACTCCGTCCCCGTGGGCCGCACAAGTCTTTTTGCGTAACCCACTGGGGCATAGCATGTTATAAATATTCACGTCTGTGAAGCTAAAGCGTGTGCCTCACTGTCGCGCGATCGTCTGGGCCGGCACTATGCAAGCAACGCGAGTGTGCTGCAAAGAGAGCCGGTTGGGCAGGTACTTGTCCACGCCTACCGGGGGAGTCTCAAGACGAAGGGCAAAGCTGATTTCGTCACATCGGGTCGGGTCGATCTTAAGCGGCCGTTCTTCAACGACGACTTGGCCCCAACGGGCGGCGGGCATGTAATATGGTCCAGTGTCATCGCGAATCTGATGGACGTCGGAAAAGACGGATCGGCCCTGAGCGTTACAGAAATTTATTTCGACACGGCAGTCAGATAAAACCCGATCCTGGAACTGCCAGAAATAACGCACCCGCCAGGGAAGGTCGGCATCTTCAGATTCAGGCAAAATGGTATAGCCCAGCAAACGCACCTTGCCGCCAAAATCGATATTGCAAGGATTGGCGGGAGTGAGCAGGCTGAGCATCTGGGAAGCTTTGTCGTCTTGCAGGTCGTGCAGGGCCTTGAGGCTGGGCAGATGCGTGGGGACAATCTTAAGGGCCCGGACATAACTGCGAACTGCCTGCTGCGGTTTACCGACGGCTTGCTGGGACCTACCCAAAAAGTACCAGATCAGATGCTCCTGGCCCCAGGCGTGTCGGACGTTCTTGTCCAACTTGGTCAAGGAAACAAGACTCTCAATGGCCTGCTCGTGGTGGCCAGACAAATACTGGGCGGCAGCAAGAATAAAATCGAGTTCCAAACGGGAGGTCTCATCATCCGGGCGAAGGCCGGAAGCGATCTTAGAAACGCGCTGGTACTGCTGCGAACTCAAGCTGGGACTGTACATAACCAAACGATAAAGCTGCTCCAGCGAGCTGTTCCAGCGGCGGAGGTTCCTGGGCAGGCCGGGCATGTCAATGACTTCGGCGGCGCCAAGCAGAGCACGAGGGTTCGCCCAGTCGGTTCGCAAGACACTAAGGTAGCAACTCATGGCAGAATGATAGCGCCGCTTGGCTGCGAGACGCTCAGCCTCGTCCAAAACAAGCTCAGCATCCCGTCTGAGAAATTGCTGATAGCGCTCGGTCTGCCCGGAAAAGTCGTCCCAGAGGCCAAGCTGCGCAAAGGCCTGAGCGCTGCCGACAACGGCCTGGCTGGTGAACTTGCGGCTCAACGCAACGGGCTTACCACGCGGACTATAAGCACTAGGGGTGCCGGCAGTGCGCTGGAAGTCCAAATCCTCGGCGACATCGGCGGCAGCAGATGGATCGAGCAAAGACGCCAAAGAAACAGGCTCGGCCGGTGAGTCCACAATGTCCTGGAGTATCTGCCAAGCCTCTAAAGCAGAACGCCAACGCCGTGTCTGGAGAAAATGTAGAGCCAACTCGCGAGTAGCTGTGACAGTCTTAGGAGTGGCCTGGAACAACAAAGCGTCTTGGCCGCTCATCTCCAGGAGCTGATAGATTCTCCGGGGATAATAAAAACGAGGGTCCGGGCCGCCAAACATGGCCCGGCGAAAATTCCTGACGGCTGCCGATAACAGCAACTCCTTGGCCTGCAAATCGGTAGTGGCATTGGCCTGATCCAAACTCAAACAGGCTGAACCAAAAAGGATGTTCGGCTTGTGGGGGGCCAACCAAAGGGCAATGTCCATCTGTTGGCCGGCAGTGTCGAGGCTCGGTGAATCGGAGAGCTTTTCCAGGCGAGATAAGACAAAGGCCAGGTCCGAATGGTAGCTGGGCTTTGTGGGGGCTAGATCAATCGCCTCAGTCAAAAGTAAACGGGCCTTGAGCAGATACTCCTTGTGTTGAGTATAGATCTGCTGACGAATTCCGGCAGCTAAGGCCCAGATAATCCGATCTCGCTGGAGGCGACTGGCGCGGGCCAACTCCGCTCCGAGAAGGTTCTGGGCGGCCTGAGGGGCCTGCTGGTCGACAAGTCGATCCAAATCCTCCACCAGGCACAGGGCCTGCTCACGGATATAACGAGGATTACCGGGGTCGAGCTGACGAGCGAGCTTCAAACGCTGAATAGACCAGTCGCGGTCGTCAATAGGGCCAGTGTACCGGAGCCAAAAATAATCGTCCCGCTTAAGCACACGCCGGCCAGGATAAGATTGACAAATGCTCGGATAAGTGGGACTGGCCCGGAGATACTCGTTAAAGCGAATATCAGCCAGTCCGGCCCGAGCAGGATAAATACACAACACACCCAGGCCGGCAAAAATAACCACAAGTAAACTAACCCAAACCAGTCGAGGACCCAAAGGCAGGTACCAGTAGCCGGGCTTTGTCTGTGCACGACGCTGAGCTTTAGACAAATGAGCGCCGCTATAGGCCATGGCCAACAAAACCGCAAAAACAATTCCGTTGGAAGTAACCTTGCTGAGATTGCGGTCCCAGAGGCTGTGCAAAAGAATAGTACCGGCGCCAATCAGAGCAGCAATAGAGATGAACTTGCTCAACTGGTCACAGCTACGGCTAAGACGCCGGCAAACAGTGAAAAAGAATACAATCAGCATGGCCACAACCAGGCCGAAAACGACCAGGCCGTTCTCGCAGGCCATCTGCAGCCAATCGTTGTGTAACGAATAAACAGTCCAGTCGCCCTCAACCAGGCTCTGGTAACGGCTAAAAGCCAGGGGCGTAGTGCCCAGGCCGGTGCCGGTAAGACTGAAATCGCGAATCAGACGTAAAGCGGATTGAGCCAAATCCAAACGGCCACGCCAGGATAAAGCCTGCAAAGAAGCGGCGTCCTGGACACCTTCAAAAATCTTGTTCATGCCAATCAAAGCGGCTGAAGCAAAAGCAATCGAAATAACCAGGAAGACGACCAAAGCATATCGGCGCAGGCCGGCTCGGTTGAACAAATAACAGCCAAAGACAATGACGCCGGCAAACAGGGCAAACAAACCGGCTCGCGAGAGAGAAAACAAGGCGGCTAAACCCATCAGGATACCCACGGCGGCCACCAAGACCTGCTGGGCAAAGGTGCGAGTGCCCAGCCAATAGGCGAGGCCATAAGTAGATCGGAAATTCACGCTGGAAGTCTTTCTCCCGGATAAGCCCACTATAAGGGCCAAACTAAGAGGGACTAACATGGCCAGCAATCCGGCAAACTGATTCTTACTGTGAAAAGTTCCGGCCAGGCGAGTCTGTTGGCCGGCGAACTGAGTTAAAAAAGCGTAAAGAGATTGGTAACTACCCAGGGCCAACAAAACCAGAACCATAAAAACGAGCTTGCGGGGAGTTCTGATAGAATTAATGGCCACAACGAAAACGATAATCATGATGGCCAAGCGGTAAAGCTCGGTACGGGTGGCCTGGGGGCTGACGGAAAGAGTCATTCTTGAACTTTCCGTAAGGGCAGGCAGGGTCCGCTGGTAAAGGACGGCAGTATTAGGAGAGAGGCGAGCGAGGAGGGGCCAGGAAATTGGGATAGTCTGGAAAATAATCAGGGCCAAACAAAGCAATCCCAGAAACCACAGTCCGGTGCGTGCTATGGGCAGTCGGCCAACCAGAACGCCTCGCAGTATCCATAGAGCCAACAATGCCACAGCGATCAGAAAAAACAAACTCTGGGCCCATATGGCAACTGAACCAAAAAACACGGGACTGATAAGCAAAACCGCAGCCAGGCCCACAACCAAGAGGGACTCCAGGTGTCGGAGGGGCCAGGGAAGGTCCAGGTTCAAATTCAGACACTCTCGAAGGTCGGCGGGAACCCCTGTCATATTACTTTTGGACCGGGCCACAGCTATCCTCCTGAAACTGCTGGGGCTTTGACAAAGCGAGCGAAAAATCCTTTTTTCCTCGGTGGTTCCACCTCGGGAATGGGAACGTATTTGCCGTCAATAATGGATCGAGCACGACCGGCGGTCATCAGATCGGCTTGCTCAGGCGAAAGCAATTGCTCAACAACCTTGCGGGCTCGGCTGAGCTGTGGTATGCGACGCTGCGTGTCGTGAGCATCACTGGCAATCAGATGAGCGAGTCCGGCCTTGGTAATCTGAAGGGCGACCTTCTGGACAGTGCTGCCGAATTGGCCGGTCAAGGCCCCGGCGGTTATCTGAGTGAGATTGCCACCGTCGACGATCTTGTAAAGCAGGTGAATGTCCTGCTGAATGGCGTAGTTTCTTTCCGGATGACTAATCACCGGAGTAACGCCAGCTAACTGCAAATCAAAAAGCAGGGCATCCAAATGATCGGGCACAGACTCCTCGGGCAACTCCAGCATGATGTGGCCAGAGCGGTTGGCAATGGTCATGAGCTGGCCATCAGCCAAGAGACCGGGTAAGTCCCTGTCAATGTAGATGTCGGCACCGGGAATGATTTCAACAGCTAAACCCGCGGCACGGCAAGAGTCATTCAAGCGATTGACGGCAGAAAAAATATCCGAGGGCTTAACGTTGTAGATACCGTTGAGCATGTGCGGAGTGGCCACAATAGTAGAGATGCCATCCTCGGCGGCAAGGGCACACATCCGCAGGGCCTCTTCCATGGTCTTGGGACCATCGTCCAACTCCGGCAAGATGTGGCAATGTACGTCTACCATCATTTTCACTTCCCCCGCACAACACAAAAACAACTAAGACATGATCTGGCTTTGCCGATGCGAGCACCAGAAGCTCTGGGACTACGCCTGAGACCCCACGGGCTCTGCGGCAGAGACAACAGACTCTTCTTTAGATGCCGACTTCGCCGACGGCCCTGAATGGTGCTTTCCGGTCCGGGTCTTCTTCTTTCTCTTACGACGACGCTCGTTACCCTCTCCGTAGTAGTAATAACGGGACTGATAATAGTAATAGTTGTCATAGTAACCGTACGCTCCGCGAGGAACGTCGGCGTTGTTAAGGATTACCGATCGGGACGGCCCCTGAGCCATCTGAAGCATCTGGGCAACCCGACTCAACACGTTCTTCTGGGTCTGGAAACTCCTGACCACCAAAATGGTCCTGTGCATGTGAGCAGCTACAATCACGGCATCTGTAACATTGCCGGCTGGCGGAGTGTCAAAAATTACGTAATCAAGGTCGGCCGGCAAAGAACCAATCAACTGGCCAAACATCGGCGAATCAAGCAACTCGGCTGGATTCGGAGGAATCGGACCACTGGGCAACAGCGAAAGATTGGCTACGTCAGTAGCGCGAATGGCCAAGGCCAAAGGTACATCCCGCTGGCCTGCCAAAAGATTACTCAAACCAGGATGAGGATTGGTCTGGAACGACTTGTGCAAACGCGGCTTACGCATATCAGCGTCAACCACCAAAACCTTCTTGCCAGACCGGGCTAAGGCCAAAGCCAAATTAATGCTGACTATGGATTTGCCCTCCTTGGGAGAAGCGCTGGTTACAGCAATCAAGGTAGTACCCCGCTGGCCGTTGCCGGACAACGACAAAGCTGTGCGAATAGAACGAAAACTCTCGGCCAAAATCGAGTGCGGCTCGTCAACGGCAAGGAAATCTCGCCGACGATTGGTCTGGCCCACAACGCGACTGCCACGAGTCTCAGATTCCAAAGAAGGAACATAGCCCAACACCGGCAGGCCAAGCAACTGCTCCACATCCTCACGGGTCCTAATGGTGGTATCCAAATAATCCAGCAGGAAACAAGTGCCCACAGCTAAGATCAAACCAATGAAGCCGCCCATAAAAATGTAAGCCCTCTTCCGTGGACTATAGGGCTTGGCAGGCGGGTGGGCTTCACCAAGCGGAAAAATACTGTCCTCCTTCGAACCTGTGGCTAAACTCAATTCAATTTCCTTGATCCGCTTTTCAACCCCCTCCGCATCAGCGTTCTTACTCTCAGCCTCTTTGCAAATTTGCTCATATTCCATCTTTATACCGCTGAATTCGATGACCTTTTTATTCTCAGCAGCTAACTTCTCCCGGTGCTCCTTCTCCTGACGCAGAATCCGATCATACTGAGCTGTAGCCGCAGCCAAGATCGCTCTGGCCTCAGCGGCCATCTTCTCCTGGATCGTTTCTATCTTCTGGGCCGCCGTAATCACCGCAGCATGGTTGGGACCCAGACGGCCAAGCAGATCCGCGTGCTGCTGCTGG
This sequence comes from Actinomycetota bacterium, assembly GCA_011682385.1. Classification (GTDB taxonomy): domain Bacteria; phylum Planctomycetota; class Phycisphaerae; order JAACET01; family JAACET01; genus JAACET01. Next base: position 22,249 of record JAACET010000016.1, read on the forward strand.
CTCTTTATCAAAGATAATTTCAGGGCTCGCATGGTGTCACTGTTAACCACCTCCGGCAGCCATTCCGCAGAACCTTCTCGCTTCAGCACATCCTGGATGCTGTACATGCGACTTTCCCACTGAATTCGCTCACTGCCGAGCCTGGTGAGAATCTGACTGATGTCCTTAAGCCTTTGAGAGGTAACGTCCTGGTCCTTCTCCAGAGAAGCCAGGTTGTGCTCTTTCATAAACTTGTACTTGTTTCGCGTGGCCTCGTCGGCGGCAGGGCGGAGCTTCCTGGCCTGGTCAACCAAGGTCTCCAGGCCGGCACGGGTTACACCAAGGCTACGGTGACGATAGTCCTCAATGTAATAGTCAACCAGCTTGTTGACCACGCGGGCAGCCAAAACAGGCTCGGACCAAGTGAAAGAAACATTAACCAAACGTGTCAACTCCACCGGAGAAACTTTAAAGTACTTGGCAAAGGCCTTAAGCGGATCGGCAGTCTGAAACTGCGGCAAAGAAGCCAACCCCAGTTGGGGATCATTAAAAGTGGCTTCCAAAACCGGCCTCGAGACCATCAACTTGTACTGTGTGTTCAAAAACGATTCGGTAGAACCAAGGCCAAAACCACGCTCGTCATAAACAGGCGTAATCTCAGTGAGCCGGGGAGAAGAAGGCTGAATCAGAACAGTACGCGTGGCCTGGTACATCTTGGTCCGCGTAGATAAATAAACAATACTGACCGCCACTGAAATAACAAAAATACCCAAGGCCAACCAAAAACGACTCAGGATAATTCTCAGGTACTCTCGCAGCAGAGGCTGCTTTTGAGGACCGCCGGGAGTGCTGGCCTCAACCTCAATGATCTCGTCACGTAAGGCCCGCTGCTGTAATCGTGTCTGCTGAATATCTAGTCTGCTGAGTTCTGATCTCACGTTGCTATAGGCTCCTTCCTTTTGCGACGGATGCTTAATCTTCAATTATCTAATTCAAGGTGTACCCAAGACCCATCCCGATACCACCGAAGATCTTGCCCATGCCCACGCCAAAACCCTTGAGCCAAGTCTGTCGGACATCAATGATGTCATTAGGTTCCAAATAAAGATTGGGCTTGTTGCCCTTGCGGATGGCCTCCAAGTCAACGGGAATAAGCTCCTCCTCGCCGCTGGAGCTACGCCGCTTGAGCATACAGTAACTGGGAGAGCCCTTCTCCAAGTCCACACCCTGAGCCATGGCTATAGCTTCCAGAACAGTGGTGGGCTTGGTAAGACTAAAAGCACCCGGCTCCTTCACATAACCATAAACAAAGAAACGCTCAGCCTGAGGAACACTGACAATGTCACCGTGACGCAAAACCATATTCAAACTCAGATTGCACCGCTCCATCAGCTCGTGTAAATCAATGGTGACCGTAGTCGGCTTGGCTGCGGATGTGGCACCATCGGAGGCGGAAGGCTCACGACGAATTACATAAAGTATCTGGCCGGCCCGATCACTCAAACCACCTGCTAAACTCAAAATGTCCAATAAAGTAGTCACGTTACGCTCAATCACATATACGGCAGGCTTGCGAACACTGCCAACTACGGCAATCTTCTTACTGTGGAACTCCTTGATGATTACGCTAACCTGTGGACGACGAATATAACCGCCAGCCTGCAGACGCTCCTCAATCTGCTTCTTCAACTCCCAAACAGTCTCACCGGAAGCCTGCAAATCGCCAATCATCGGCAAAGACACCAGACCCTTCTGAGAAACACGCACCGGAACAGTCTTGGCCTTCTCACTGAGCTCCCACTCAAAAATGTTCACCTCAATAACATCACCCGGGCCCAGCCGATAGTCCTGGTCCTGCTGGGAAAGCTGAGCTAAAGTGTGCTCGGCGAGAATACGACTGGCCTGGTCGGTATAACTAGGGCGCACAGCAGAAGATTCAGCTGTAAGTGGACGGGCCTTGGAACCGCCGCAACCCGTACAAAAGAGCAGCCCAACACCAAAGATCGCCGATAACAGGCTAATTTGTGTAGATTTTTTCATGTCTCCTTCTCACTTGGCCATCATAAATGACGCAACCGGACCCGAAGGTACTTGGATGATAGTAATGCACTCCAGAATGCGTGCTCTCAATCCCCCTAGACGTGGGTTTTACACCCGATCCGAACAACCCTCCTGCTCGACAGCCAAAACCACCACCCAATCGCCGGGGACTAACTGTCGCCCAACTCGTCCCCTCTTCTTCCTGTTCCGATAACTACTTCGGCAATATCACCCCCTAAGCTTGAGCGCAATCGACCCCAAAAATCCCCCCCTTGCCGTAGAAAACAGCCACTAATCGTGGCTGTCGTCATCATCACCCGATATCCAGCCAGCGGAGTATCCTACCGGAACCAAAATAGCAGCCGTCAGGCCGGCAAGGGCTATAAAGGTCCAATTGAGCCCGCCAGCAGTACCTCCAGTGAGGCCCGGCAGCAGACCCTTGCCATCTGTCGGCAAAACCACCTTAAGGTTGGTTGTCACCCCATTATCAGCTACCGTGAGCTTGAGCTCGACGTCCTTGCCGATCAAAAGGCGGTATTGGCCAGGCTTGAGGTTGGCTAAGCTGAACTTACCAGCCTTGTCGGTCACAGCAGAGCCGACTTTCTTGCCGGCAGAATCCAATACCCACACCTTTACGCCAGAAACCGGCTTGCCACCACTTCCAGTAAGAACCCCATCCAGCGTGCCAGTCTTGGCAAATACGCTCTGTATGGCTGGGGTCTTGGCGGCGGCATTGGCGGTATTGACCGTACCCATTCCAGGATACACGGCCATCAAAGCTACCAAGGCTAATTTCAGACTCATACGTATCATCTTGTCTCTACAAACCATAAGTGTCCCCTTTCATTACTGTAACAATCAATCATAACTAGATCCCGGTCTTCTTCAAATATGCCCCCTTACTTGAATCACAACTCGTTCCCCCAGTCCAGCACACCCAAGGGCAGTTCATAACACTGAACTGGTGAAGCCCCAAGAGTTTGCTGGAATCATTCTTCGGCACAATATTGGACTAAGTTCAGATTTTTTTGCGGACCTGGAGCCGTATTAGGCAGCGTTGCCACATAACTCTTTTATTCACAGAATGTTACGTGGATACATTTATTCATTTAAGAGCGACGGGGAGATGTCGGCCAGGGGCCGGCAGAGCGTTATCCAGAGAAATTCGTGGCAGATTTGCTTTTTTCGGGCTTATATTGTAGGTTTAGGTTGGCCACCTGAGGAGCTTTTCGACTGCGATCTCAGCAGTCAAAAAGGATCCCAGGAAATGACCGGAAGGGTTCCGTTCCACCTCCAAGGCCAAGGCCAACGTCTTCATACTCCTACTGCGCCGCCCCCCAAAGGCGGCGCAATTTTTTAAGGACCAGAATGAGCCCACCTGGTCTCAGATTTCCCGTATAAGGGCAATCTCATCACAGGAATCCCGCGAAGGACATCCCAGGCAGTCGCTCCAGACCTTGTGGGGTAGTGTGTTACGGTCTATTCTGCTAAACCCGTGCTTCTCAAAGAATCCTGGCTGACGGGTCAGAGAAAAAACACGTCTTATGCCGATCTCGGAAGCAATCCGTAAGACCTGGTCCAACAGGGCCTTACCAACACCATTGCCCTGGTGATCGGTCCGGACGGCAAGGCTCTTCACCTCGCCGAGATCGGCCCAGACGGGCTCGAGAGCACAGCAACCAACAATCTCGGTACCAACCAGGCAGACACAAAAGTTCCTGACCCGCTCATAAAGGTAGGCCATCGAGCGGTGCAACATGTCCCCACGCTGGGCGTGGTAGTTTATCAGATCGGCCATCGCGGGCACGTCAGAGGTGGTGGCTGGGCGTATCTGCATTAAAATGGTAGCTCCAGACCAAGGAATCCGGCGAATTCAGGGCGTAACATCTGAACACATAAGAAGTTATGCCCTGAAATGGCCAGGGAGGCTAGATTATACGCTCCACAAGGCCCTGCTTCCACAGCGAAAG
>JAACET010000017.1 GCA_011682385.1 Actinomycetota bacterium
TTAACAACCGTTCGAATCGTGTGGCCACATTCACCTCATTTCAGTTGGTGGGGCTACTCTCCTCGGCCCAATAACCTCAAGCTGTTGAAAATCACCAACAGCGATGCCCCAGTATCCGCGGCAATGGCCATCCACAGCGATGCCACGCCCAGCAGGGTAAGAACAATGAAAACAGACTTTAACCCAAGGGCGAAGGTGATGTTCTGTTTGATGATGCCAAGGGTATGGCGCGAATGCCCTATGAGCCAGGGAAGCTTGGAGAGGTCATCCGACATTAAGGCGATATCAGCGGTTTCAATAGCCGCATCTGTACCCATGGCCCCCATGGCAATACCCACCGTAGCCACCGCCATGGCCGGGGCGTCGTTTACCCCGTCGCCGATCATTCCCACCTGGCCAAATTCGCCCACCAGAGACTCAACGGCCTCCACTTTGTCCTCCGGCAGCAGTTCAGCTCGGAACTCGTCCACTGCGGTGATCCCGGCTACCGCCCGGGCTGTGCCTTCGTTATCGCCGGTAAGCATCACAACCTTGCGAACGCCAAGCTGTTTTATAGCCTGCACCGCTTCGCGGGCAGTATCACGCACCCCATCAGCCACACTGATCAGGCCGCAGACATGCTGATCGTTGCCAATAGCCACGACCGAATGTCCGGCATCTTCCAGTTCCTCGGCCTTGCCGTGGGATTCCGGAGTTTCCTGGCCCTTTTCGTCCATCAGACGATGGCTGCCGATCCAGAACGGCGTGCCCTCAATTTTGGCCTCGGCCCCCTTGCCCTTGATGGCCTGAAAGTCTTCAGCCCGCTGAACCGTGATACCCTGTTCCTGTGCCTTTTGCAGGACGGCTCGAGCCAGGGGATGTTCGCTGGGAGCTTCCAGTGCCGCCGCTCTTTCCAGGAGTTCTTCGGGCGTATGGCTGTTGAAGGGGACAATCTGTTGGACCTCAGGATGTCCGTAGGTCAGGGTTCCCGTCTTATCCAGGGCCAGGGCCCGCAGACGGCTGACTGCTTCCAGATACATGCCGCCCTTAATCAGCACGCCGTTACGGGCGGCTGCGGTCAGACCGGAAACGATGCTGACCGGAGTGGAGATTACCAAAGCGCAAGGACAGGCGATTACCAGAATAACCAGCCCGCGATACAACCATTCCATCCACCCAGCCGAGAAAAACAGGGGCGGCACGACCACGATGGCTGCTGCCAGGGCCATCATCATCGGGGTGTAATACCGGGCGAATTTTTCAACCCACCGCTCGGCGGGTGCCCGACGTGACTGAGCATCCTGTACCAGATGGATGATCCGGGCCAGGGTGGTATCGTTGGCAGCTTTTGTCGTTTTGAACTCCAAAGCACCATCCTCGTTGATCGTACCGGCGAAGACCTCGTCTCCGGGAGCCTTGGGCACGGGGAGGGACTCGCCCGTTATCGGGGCTTGATTGACTGCCGAGCTGCCCTTTGTTACCCGACCGTCAAGAGGAATTTTTTCACCAGGGCGAACCAGAACGGTTACTCCCATGGGAACATCCTCGACGCGTTTCTCGATGATATCGCCGTCGTGCGGACACACGTAGCGGGCCACAGTGGGCGATATGTCCATCAGTGCCGAGATGGCCCGTCGGGCTCGCCCCACGCTCCAATGCTCCAAGAGCAGAGCTACCGCGAACAGGAAGGTAACCGTGGCTGCCTCGAACCATTCACCTATAGTCACTGCACCGATAACCGCAACGACCATCAGCAGGTTCATGTCCGGACGAAACCTCCTGGCTGCCGAAAGAGCCTTGGGAGCCACAAACCAGGCGCCGGCAACAATCGAGCCGATATAAAGAAGAATGGAGACCAGTGGAAAGACGTGAGTCTCTTGGCCGTGGCCGGTGGACAAAACGTCCAGGATGCTGCCGTGCAGGACCGCATGGGTGACGAATCCCGCTACCAGCAGAACACCACTAGCAACACACATCAGTAGCCGGCCGGAACGCTGCCAAAAACTCCCTTCAGAGGATGATAACCCGTCGCCGGGGCGATCATCATCCCAGGGCAAAGCTTCCAGGCCCGCCTTGCGTACGGCGGCAAAGACGTCCTCCTCGCTGATGACACCTGGATCCAGCGCAAGCATCATCTTGCCGTTTAGTATGTCGAATTCCAGCTCAGCGACGCCGGTGAGTTTTCCGACCGTTTTACGCAGTGCGCCTGTCTCCTCGGCGCAGTCCAGACCGCGAATCCTGTATTGCCGATTTTCCATTATGAATGTCTCCGCTACCGCTTCGGGCAATGTCTCCACTTTCAGAATTATCCTTGTAGTCTACCAATATATCTGACGGTCTTCGATTTGTAAAAGCCGTACTCTTCCCCAAATATGCGTTCAAGATAAGATTCTTCCATATGCGAACCATTTTGTCACGCGATTTTACCTCTTATCTTCGCTCACGGGTTTCCTCTGTGAGCATCCTCAGAAGGGTATAGTCGTAAATTCTCGCCCCGGCCTGGCGAACCAGATCGGCCTCCATATTGGCCGTCAGTTCGTAATGCTTCATCTCGGTAAGATCCTCGCGGACTAGTTCCTCTACTTCCTCGAAGGCCTGTTGTCGCGGCTCTTGGCGATCCCGCACAAAGACGATGTAAAAATCTTCTCCCATACGAAAGACCGGACTAAGTTCACCTTTCTTGAGAGACAGTACGTTCTTGTGGAATTCGTGATAGAATATCTCGTTGAGCAGGTCTGCACTTTCGGAAATCCAATCCTCTATCTTGCCACCCGTTTTGACCACATCCGGGTCATCTGAATACCGTTTGGCCACTTGGCCAAACCCCTCGCCGGCCAGTTGCTCGCCAGAGAGGATCCTTAGCTCCGCCAGAGCCTTTTCGGCCTTCTGACTGGCCCGTTTCTCATCCTCACCGGAACTGTCAGCACTAACCCGAATGTAGCTGATCTTGACGCGCGACGGCTGGCGATAGTAGCGACTGTTTTTATCAAAGTACTTTCGCAGTTCCTCATCCGTCAGGGTGATCTTGTCATCCACCTCTTCCTGGTGGAGAATTTGTTTGAGTACTGCCAGCCGAACGCCATCCAGCCGCTTGCGGTTTTTGCTGCCGCGCAGCTCGTCGGAGGCGTCTTCAACAACCAGGACGCGTTCGACCATAGCCTCAACGAGTTTCTTGCGATCCTCAAAAGTACTGTACCTGGCCTGCTCCTGAGGTGTTAGTTCCTGGAATTCCTGCATGAAGTCTCCCAGGGAGTAGGGCTCTGCGTGGATGGTGAAGAGTGTAGCGTTGAGGTTTTCTTTCAGGTGCTGCTCACGAAATTCCTCTGCCACCTCTTGGGCGAGTTGCTCCCGGACTTCCTCAAACTGCTGAGCTCGGGGCTCCTGGCGATCCTCGACTCGAGCCACCAGCAACTTGGGCCCGTCTTCAACAACGTCCGCGACCTCACCCGGAAAATATCGGGCCAGTTCCATCTTCTTCCATAAGTCGTCCCTCTCGGTAACCCAGCTCTCTGCGCTTATGGCGATATCCTTGGCTCTATCGGCCAGGGATTTTCGGACCTCCGCAAGGGATGCCCCCGAAAACAGAAGCGTGCGGACCCGGCGGGCAAGCTCTGAGGCTGGCTGGGAACTTCTGCCAACGGGAACTTCTATCAGCAGTAACTTCACCCGTGCAGGCAGGCGGAACTGGTCGCGTTTTTCAAAGAAAACCATCCGAAGCTGTTCCTCGTCGGGCTGCGGGTACTTCAACAGATCATAATTGATAGTGAGGCCGGAGTTTTCCCGAAGCTCCTGCAGGTAGTTTTGAACGAAAACCTTTTCCTTCTCCTGTGTAAGAAGGGCTCTAATGTCCTCGGTGACCTCGGATAAGGTTAGGGAACCAAACTTGTCCCGATTCTGTTCATAATAATCCTTGATCTCAGATTCTTCGACGCGGATTTTCCCCTTGTGCCAGTCGCGGTGCAGATCGGATATATTGATTTGTTCGCTAACGTGTTTCATCAAATGACGAACCTTCTTCTTTTCACCCAGCCTCTTCTTAGCTACCAGGTCACCGATGAGCCGATCCACAACCAGACTGGCCGCTGCCTGCCGATAAACGGAGTGGTTGTGGGCTTGGCTGTGCTCTTTATCGCAGGCGGTGAAGGTCTCACACTCTTCCTCATCGGCACAGGAATTGTGGTCCTGGCCGTGAAGCGAACAACGAAGGTGTCTCGGACACCGCGGTAAGTACTCGTGCAGATAGCGGCGCAGCTCCTGCTTGGTCACCTTTCCGCCCTGATAAGTAGCCACAAGGCCGGGCTCCGGAGGACGGGGCAGACGCACGAGCAGAAACCAGAGAAGGACCAGGGCAACAACGCCCATAGCCACCTGGCAGCGCCAGTCGCCGCAGAGTTTCCTGAGTTCCTTCCACACACTTACACTTACGCTCCGGGGGAAGCAAAAAGGGTAGCACGCCCGCACGCTCAACGCGAAGCGGCTACCCTCCAGCGCAACTGAACGAACGCGACTAGTGGATTATACCTTCCACTCCTTGATCCGATCCGACAGGGCCGTGATTAGACCGGCTGTTTTGAAGAGTACGACCACCGCCCCGATGGATACCAGGAGGGTTGCCACATTATTGAGAATTTCTCCAACATTAGCCATCTTGCATGTCTCCTTATAGAAGTTTACAGGGATTCACGAACCGTTACGCAACGGCTCAGGGGTTATCTTTTTCCTTTTCGATTGTCATACGCTTTGACAGAGCCGTCATCAGGGTACTTACCCTGAACAGGACGACCACGACTGCGGCAATTCCGACAGCCAGAATTACCGTGGAAACGATTTGTACTATTCTGATCATCTCAGCTCTCCGAATGCAGGAGCCTACTGGCGGTTGATAAACTTCAAGTTCACCTTCTCACCGTTGGCTGAGGATTGGAGGATGTACTTATTAATCCGGGGAAGGACTTTTTCCATCGTTTCCAGGTACAGTCGATAGCGGGTTACGTCCTCGGTGTACATCTGCGAATTTTTCCGATACTCAGCCAGCACGGCCTCGAAGTTTTTGGCATCGCCGCCGGCTCGGTTGACCACCTCGGTCCCGTAGGCTTCGGCATCGCTGACCATCTCTCGAGCCTTCCCGCGAGCTGCGGGAATTACACTGTTGGCGAAGCCCCTGGCTTGATTGATGGTCTGTTCGCGGTCCTCCTTGGCGGTCTGGACATCCCGGAAGGCATCGGCCACCGCCACCGGGGGCACAATGGCTCGAATATTGAAAGCCGTGATTTGAAGGCCGCTTTCATACTGGTCGAGAATCTTCTGGGCCTTCCACAGGATCTTAGCCTGGGCGCTGATTTTTTCGGTGGTGAGGATATCATCCACCCCCATTTGACCGATCAGTTCCACCAGGGCTGCTCCGACAGCGTTGTGCAGCAGGCGTTCTTCGCTGAAGTTAGTCCGGTAAAGGAACCTGACGGCGTCCTTGATCTTGTAGTGAATAATGGCCTCGACGTTGATGACGTTCTCGTCGCCGGTCAAGAGTTGGAGTCTCTCCGGGAGAAAGGCCGGGTGTTCGTGTTCCGGCAGGACCATGCCGATGTCCGCCCGTCGCACCTGGCCCACGTTGACAACTTCAACACTGTCCACCGGCCAGGGAATTCGGTAGTGTGCGCCGGCGCCCCTGGTGGCTATGACCCGTCCGAAGCGCTTGACCACGGCTTGTTCACCAGGGTTGACGATGTAAATGCCGGTCAAGAAGTACACGATGATCAACACGACCACCGCGATGGGTACAATCACCGTAAGTTTCAAGTGGTCGAAGGCTTGGCGGATATCATCCAAGGGATTGTGTGTACGTTTATCCTCGGTCATTTCTGCACGCCTCCTGCTCGACCGGATGTGCTGGCTTTAGTCGGTATCGGCTTTTGCTGGCCGAGATACTGCAATAGTTCAGAATCGGCTGGGAGGATAGCGGTTGTTTTATCGTCGATAATTTTTTCGTAGGCCGATAGGGTCCTGATGAAGCGATAAAAGTCGGGGGCCTGCTGAAAGGCCTGGGCGTAGATACGGATGGCCTCGGCATCGCCCTGGCCCTTGAGAATCTCAGCTTTCTTGTAGGCCTCCGAGAGGATAGTCTTCTCCTCCTTTCGGGCCTCGGCCCGAATCTTGGCGGCCTCTTCGCTGCCCTCGGACCGGTACTTCCTGGCCATCTGCTCACGCTCGGCCTTCATCCGCCGAAAAACACTGAGCTTATTCTTCTCCGGGAAATTCAGGGTCCGCATCTCCACGTTGACCGTCTCGATTCCGTAGCTTTGGGTCTGCTGGTTGCAGCGTTCGGTTATGGAGGCGAGCATCTCGTGCAGCTTCATACGGCTGGGGTCCACGTTGACCAGATCGCTCAATTCGAACTCACCGATGGCCACACCCAGCACCGAGGATACAACGTCCGACAAACGCGCCTCCGCACCGACCTTGTCCCGAACCGTCTTAAGGAACGCCAAGGGGTCCTTGATCTTCCACGAGGCGTAGTAGTCCACGACGATGCTCTTTTTGTCCCTGGTCAGGAACTCGATCTGCCCGGCCTCATATACCTGGAGCCGGTTATCATAGCGCTGCACGGTCTGGATAGGGTCCGGCGACTTCCAATGCAGACCCGGCTCCAGAATCGAGCGGACCGGACGGCCAAACTGCGTGACCACCGCGTATTCGGTGGTGTCCACAACGAAGAGGACCAGGTTGCTGATGATCAGCAGAAATACAAAGAATCCTACACCCAGTCCTGCCTTCACCCATGTTCTCTTGGCTTGCATCATCTAACTCCTTTTCCGCATCGCGGCGGATTATTTCGTCCCCAGCAGCGATCCGGCATCTTTTCCGACGAACCACAGATCGGTCCCGCCTACTTCGAGCTCACCACTGACCAAAAACTTCCGGACGCCGGGCAGTACCTTTTCCATGGCCTCCAGGTAGAGCCTGGTCTCGGTGATCTCGCGGGACCGGCTATACTCTGAAAGTTTCTTGAGAAAACGGTCAGCCTCTCCTTCAGCGTAACTGGTTTTTTCCAACTTGTAGGCCTCGGCGCTTCGAATCTTCTGGAAGGCCTCACCTCGGGCCTTGGGCACCAGGGCGTTACGATAGGAATAAGCCTCGTTGATGTAGGTAATCTTGTCCTCACGCGCGCTGGCTACATCCTGAAAGGCCTCGATCACGTCTCCGGGCGGTTGCACTTCGAGAAACAATACGTCCAGCACCTCCAGGCCTGTAGCATTGCGGTCGAGTTCTTTCTGAAGGATGACCTTCGTCTGGACCAGGACTTTTTTGCGCCCGGTGGTCAGCAGGTCGTCGATGCGTGTGTGGCCAACCGTCTTGCGAATGCTGGCCTGGGCTGCCTCCCGAACCAGGGCATCCGGCTTTACAACCTTCAGCAGATATTTGACCGGGTCCAGGACCCGGTAGTGCACAGCGATATTCACCTCCACCAGATTCTCGTCACCGCTAAGCAGCAGACGTTTATCCGTGCCGACTTTCCGCACGATTGTGGTCTTGATCAGATTGACCCGATCAAAAGGATACGGCAGACGGTAGTGCAGGCCCGGCCCCCGGGACTCGGTGAGAACTCTGCCCAGCCGGCGTACGACGGCCTTCTCCTCTGGCCGAACATAGTAAAAGCCCGAGCCAAGGTATCCTGCTATCACCAGCCCGATAAGGCCGGCTGTGAGCAGCTTGTTAGGCCCTTTGAGACCGTGGGCGTGTTCGTGGGTGATTTCCGCCCGACCGGAGATCAGGGCCCGCACGTTGGAGCTGAGTATCTCGAGAGCCGCCAGAAAGATGAAGACCACCACAATCGTGGCCGCGACCTTATCAAGGCCAGCAAGCCCGAAGATGCTTCCGATAAATCCGATCAGCACAGCACTGGAGCAGAACATGTCCATCCGGGCATGGAAGCCAGCGGCCAGAAGGCTAGGCGAGCTGGTTTCCCGACCCACGAAGAGCAGGTACCGGCCCATGAAGTAGGTGATGGCCACGCCCAACAGAGCACCAATGGCTGAGGGAACCAGGTAGGCAAGCTCAACCGCTTCGCCGCCCACCGCCTCGGTGAAGAGTTCAAAACCCATCCAAAAGATGAACAGGCCCACGATGATGGCTACCACGTTCTCTATTCGGGCTATCAGTCCGGTGTACTGCATCTTTTGCCTGGCCACCACCAGGCCGAGATAGACTATTCCGAGCACGAAGATGTCTGCCAGCGAGTGCCAGGCGTTGGCCTTCATGGCCAGACTGCCCGAGACAAAGGCCAACAGAAAGCGAAGGAAGATCAACAGGGCGTTAGCACCAATGCTGATCAGTATGGCCTGTTCTTTTCTTTTTCCCACGTGCGGTGTTCCTCATATCCTGAGGGGCCCGGTTGTCAGTATAGGGCCCGCTCAGCTTGGTGACGTCTGGACTCGCTCTGGAGCATCCGGCCCAGGACGAAGTCGCGGATGACCAGTTGCGATTTCTCCAGCAGCTCGTTCTGTAACTCGATTATGCGGTCCTGGTGTTTGATAGCCTTGAGGTAGGCCTGCACGGTGGGACGGGCCTCCTCGAAGGTCTGCTGACGGCTGGGACGATATTCGCGCATCTTGATAATCCAGTAGTTGTTCGAGAACTCAAAGAAGTCGCTCGTCTGGCCCGGCTGAAGTCCAAAGACGTAACGGTGAAAGCCGTGCTCGACTTGTTCTTGAAGGTGGCCGCTTCCCTCGTAAATCCACCGATCCATCTCGCCACCGCGCGTGGCCGTCCAGTCTTCGGAGTATTCCTGGGCCACTTTAGTGAAGTCTTCTCCAGCCCGGAGCTTCTGCTGAGCCTGCTCAATCTTCTTCCGGGCCCGCTTGCGTTCATCGTCGCTGAAGCCCAGGCCCAGCCGGATGATGCTCACCTTGGCCTTGGCTGGTTCCATCAGGTCCTGTTTGCGTTTCTCATAGAACTGGCGTGCTTGCTGTTCAGTAATTTCGATCTTCTCGTCCACCTCTTCTTTGTGGAGCATCTCCTGAAGGGCCAGCTTTTTGAGATCCTCAATCTCCTTCTTTTGCTGAGCCTCAAGACCCTTGTCTTCAGCCTTCTCCATCAAAAGGTTCTTGACGATAAGTTGGTCCAGCAGGTTCTTCTTGGCCTCGAAACTGGCGAATTGCTTCTGCTGTTCGGCGGTGAGTTCGGAAAACTCCTGCTGGAACTCTTCCACCGTGAACTGCTTACCGTGGATACTGAAAAGGGCCTCGTACTTGTTGAGCTTGAATTTCTCCTCTTCCTTTTGCCGGCGGACCGCGCCCCGAACCTCGGCCAGAACCGCTGAGAGGGGTTTTTGCTTTTGGCCCTCGCGTTGCAGGATTTTGACGATGTAGAAGAAATCACCGTCCTTGAAGATGGGGGTCAGCTCGCCCGGATAGTAGCGAAAGACTCGCTCCTCGAAGTTCTTGCTCTTTTGACCGCGCTGGACCATCTCCATGGGGGCGATTTTGCCGTCGGCAAACTCCTCCGCAACCTTGTCGAAGTCATCGCCGGCGCGTAACTTCGTAAGGGCAATCTGGGCCTTTTCTCTTCCGGTCTTCTCATCGTTGGCACTGATCCGCAGCGTCTGAATGCTGACGAACTCCGGCTGGATATATTCCTTAGGATGAGCTTCGTAGTAGGCACGGATCTGGGCCTCCGTCGGTTCCGGAACTTTCAGCAGGTCATAGTTCCTTTCAATAACTGCATTGGCCTTGAGCTGCTCGATGTATTTGGGAATGTATTCAGCCTGCTTCTGAGCGATGAGGATACCTTCTATCTCCGCTTGGACCTCAGCGAACGGGAGGTCTGTATATTCTTCCTTGTGCTGTTCGTAATATTGGCGCATTTCCACCTTGTCGGGTTTGAGCTTGTCGGCGTGCATCTGGCCGGCTAAGCTACCCAGATTGATCTCCTCGACCAAGTGTTTGAGCTTGTGTTTAACCTCTTTACGTGAGGTGAGTCCCTTTTCTCTGATCCAGCGGTTGACCATCTTCTCCATAATCAGTTGTTTGAGGAGAATTCGGTAAGATTCGACGGAATCGAGCGGATGGCTCTCGCAGTCCTCTTCCGCGGTGCACTTGGAATGGTCGGAGCCGTGCTTGGCGCAGACAGTGTGTTGCCCTTCACGATAGGTAACGTCATTGATGTACCGGCGCAGTTGATCGGCCGTTACTTCGCCGCCGGTAAAGGTGGCCACGACATCTTCCCCAAGGCGTTTGTCCACCTCGGTGAGTTTCGCTTTCTGGGCCTGTTCCTGTTTGACGGCCAGCAAGACCAGCGTCAGGGTCAAGGATACTACAGCCACGACCGTTATGATGATAACTGACTTGGTCGACATTCGAATTCTCGTTTCAAAGGGCGTCCTAGCGTAGCAATTGCCCTCACTTTGAACTGTCCGGTTCAGGACTGAAGGCATCTCCGTTCCCAATAGGATGATGATCCTGGTGAAAACGCGGAAACCGCAAGCAATTCAGAGGATTTATATCAGGAAAATAACCGAGCGGAGGGAGGTAAATGTGCTACTGACCGCAAGGGAAGATACCGGCAAACGGTTTTCAGTCGCTATCTCAGCAAAGGACAGAGCAGTAATCGGCAACACGGTAAAAGCCGTGGCCTGCTGCCGGGCAGGTTTAACTTTGGCTGAGACAAGCCCATCGAGACTACCGAGCAAAATTGGAACATCGACACAAGGGCTACAATGGTTATTGGTGGCGAGAAGTCGTATTCCTAATGAACGTTCCGCCTGCGGCGGAGACTGTGACGACAAGCCGCAGGAACCGGTTTGAGCGGGCTCTCGCGCGACGTGGCCGTCGGCTCCATAACAAAGCATAGCATCCCCCGTAGCCCCCAGTACGGGCAGCAGGTACGCCGCCAGCCCAATCCAGACTATGAATGTCTTGCTTCGAAGCCGCTTCAAGTGTTTACTCCAGCGATAAGACCTCGAAAAATGTCAAAACGATATTGGACGCTACGACCGTCAGTGTCAAGCCTACTTTTTTGTCTTTGGCCGCCGACCACGTTCGTTCATCGCTTAAGCTTTTAGCTATAAAGACTTAAAATTCGTACTGTACTCTGCAAAAATGGCTGGTTTCAAAGCTATAGACTACTACGAGAGCAGAAAAGGTTTTGTTCTGTGTTTTTTATTTGGTGATCTGCTCACTAAAGCTCTAAAGCCCACCACCGGTCGGAAAAACGAATCCTGGAGTATGGATTTTATGTCGGATCAGTTGTATGATGGCCTCAGATTAGAATCCTGACGTTAATCGATAATCACACCCGTGAGAGCTTGGCTCTTCATGTGGGCCAGCGTGTTCGGAGCATGGATGTGATTCGTGTTTTAGAGGGGGGATTTGACCAGCAGGAAAGGCAGCTTTAGGCTGGAATGCTTAAACGAGCATTGGTTTCTGAGCCTTGGTGACAAAGAAAAATAATCCCGTAGGCGTCGAGGTCGCTAATATGACAGAAGCAACAAAAAAGAAGTCGCTGTTGAGCAAGCTGCTGCCGCTGGTGATTATTCTAGGCGGTCTGGCTGTGGTAGGGGTGATATACAAATTACCCGTCGATAAAACTGAGCCGGAGATTGTACCGCCGCCACCGGTGAATGTAACCGTCCAGCGGGTGGAAATTATATCGACGATGCCGGATGAGTTTGCCCTGGATGCTATAGTAGAGCCAAACCGGGTGGTAAACGTGGCGGCAGAAGTAGAAGGACGAATCGAACGCTACGGCCAAGCAAATAAAAGGCAACTGAAAGAAGGTGATTACGTCGAAGTGGGCGCACCGCTGATATATCTTAATACCGATCTGCTACAAGCCGCCTACAATCAGGCCAAGGCGCAATACGAATTTGACCTGCGGAACTACGGCCGGATCGAAGAGGCTCGGCAGAAGAATGTGGCTACACAGAAAGAATTAGACAAGGCCCGCACCAATCTGGCTCTGAGCAAAGCGACGCTGGATGAGGTGAAGGCAAAGTTGGATCGCACGCAGATCGTCTCACCCATCAGCGGAGTCGTAAACAGCCTGCCGGTGGAGATCGGGGAATTCGTGCAGCCGGGAACGACTTGCGTACAGATCGTGGATACAAAAACCGTCAAGGTCGTCTTCAATATATCAGAACAAGATATCGGTTACTTCAAGGTGGGACAGAAACAGAAGATATTCGCGGACCATGACGGTGAGACTATAACACTGGAGGGAGAGATCACATACATAAGCGAAGTGGCTGAGGAACTTGCTCACACGACACGAGTGGAGATCTTGGTACCTAACGGAGAGGACCGTTTTCACAGCGGACAGTTCGTCAAAGTCCGGCTGAAAAGACAAGACCTAAAAGATGTAATTATGGTGCCGTTGGATGCCATCATTCCCCTGGAAAACGGATACATGGTCTACCTGGTCGAAGACGGCAAGGCCCAGCCGAGAAAGAATATCCAGATTGATATTCTCTCCATTAAGGGAAAGCGAATTCGGGTAGTCGAGGGCCTAAAAGGGGGTGAAGAGCTGATTGTCCGGGGAAATTGGATGTGTGGGCCGGGACAGGAGGTCAACGTGATTCGCGAGGAGTCCGTCCAGACAAAGCAGCAGGGGAACTGAGATGATTCTATCCAACGCAGCCCTGAACAACCGCACGACCATCATGGTGCTGATCGTGCTGATTGTCGCGGCTGGGTCCTACAGCTACGTGACGCTGCCCCGCGAGGCATTCCCGGATGTAGAAGTGCCCTACATCGTTGTGAATACCTCTTATGAGGGCGTTTCGCCGGAAGATATCGAATCCCAGATTACCAACGAGATCGAAAACGAGCTGATGGGTATGAAGGGGGTCAAAGAAATTACGTCCATTTCCGAGGAGGGGCAATCTTCGATCACGATTGAGTTCTTCCCCAACGAAGACATCGATGATGCCCTACGGCGAGTAAAGGACAAGGTCGATATAGCCAAAGCGCAATTGCCCGTCGATGAGCAGCGCAAAGAGCCGACCGTCAGCGAAATCAATATCGCTGAATTCCCCATCATGATGATCAATATATCCGGAGAGGTCTCTCCGGTGGCACTGAAGAACATTGCGGAGCAACTTGAAGATCAAATCAAAACTGTGCCAGGTGTATTGGCTGTAGACGTTATCGGAGCCCTGGAACGTGAAATCCGGATCGAGATAGATGCCGACAAGGTCGCGGCTTACGGCCTGACTATCGACGAAATAGTGTCCTTGATCCCTTCGGAAAACGTCAACATTTCGGCCGGCGGACTGGAAACAGAGGACACTAAATTCAACGTCCGTGTGCCGGCGGAATTCAAAGATCCGGAAAAAATCCAAAAACTCAAACTAACCAGCCGCAACGGTATGCCCATCTACCTGACCGACGTGGCCACCGTGCGCGACACCTTTAAAGATCGGATGAGCTATGCACGGCTGGACGGCACAGAAAGCATAACCGTAGCCGTAAAAAAACGGGTGGGAGCAAACATTGTCCATATAGCGGGATACGTCAAAGTCATCCTCGATGAATTTCGCAAGGCTGCCCCAACGACCGTGAGGTTTGAACTGACGCTGGATCAGTCCAAAGAAACCGAGATGATGGTCAAGGACCTGGAGAACAATGTCCTGACCGGGTTGATCCTCGTGGTGATGGTGCTGGTACTATTCATGGGCCTGCGCACGAGCATCATCGTGGGACTGGCTATTCCCTTGAGTATGCTGATGAGCTTTGCCCTGCTACAAGGATTGGGATACACACTCAATATGGTAGTCCTGTTCAGCCTGATCCTGGCCCTGGGCATGCTGGTAGACAATGCCATCGTGATCGTAGAAAACATCTATCGGCATATGGAGATGGGGCTGGGCAGGATCGAGGCAGCCAAGAAAGGTACGGCTCAGGTGGCTTGGCCAGTGATTACCTCCACAGCAACGACCATCGCGGCATTTTCACCGCTGCTGTTTTGGCCTGGTATTATGGGCGAGTTCATGAAGTATCTGCCCATCACCCTAATCATCACGCTGAGCAGCTCGCTTTTCGTGGCTATGATAATAAGCCCGGTTGTAGCCTCGCTCTTCTCCGGCGGGGCCAACCACAAGAAGACTGAGGGCAGCTTTGTGCGGGGTTATGGCCGGCTGTTGCGGACGGCCCTGCATCATCGCTTGACCACCATCAGTTTGGTGGTGTTGCTGTTAATCGGTATTGTTCTGTTTTACAAAAAGTATGGGGCAGGCACGGAATTATTTCCCGATGCCGACCCTCTCCGGGCAATGGTGAGCCTGCGGGGCCCGCAGGGTATGAATATTCGCAATATGAATAAACTGGCCAGGCAGGTAGAAAAAAGGATCGACAAATTCCGGATTGATCCGAGCGGATCCAAGATCATTGATAATGTAGTGACCAATGTGGGCTCGGCCAACGGCGGAGGGACGCTATTTGGCGGCGGCAGTAGCAGCGGGTCGCACATGGCCAAACTGACAGTTGAGTTCGTGGATTATAACGATCGAGCAACCCCTTCAGCCCAAACCATCGAACGGATTCGCCAAGAGCTGATTGACCTGCCGGGCGTAGAGGTAAACGTCCAAAAAGAAAAAGACGGTCCGCCAACCGGTGCGCCGGTGACCGTGCGAATTATCGGTGAGGATATGCAGGTCCTCACGAGACTCAGCGAGAAAGCCAAGAATCTGATTGCAGATGTGCCAAACATAGTGAACCTCAGCAGCGATCTGGAGACGGCACGGCCGGAACTGCGCTTCGACGTAGATCGCGAACGGGCCAAAACACTGGAGTTGAACTCGGCGATAATCGGAAACTTTCTGAAGGTCTGTATCTTCGGAGCTAAGGTGGGAACGTTTCGTGAATTCACGGACGACTACGATATCACCATCCGGCTTCCCGAATCGCAACGAGTAAACATCGATGATATGCTTCGCCTGCGCGTGCCCAACAACACTGGCAAGCCTGTACCGCTAAGTTCGTTGGGCAAATTCAGATATTCGCCGGGGCTGGGCACCATTCATCGCATCGACCAAAAACGCGTAGTGACGCTCACGGCTGATGCCGAAGGTCGCCGAGGCGAAGAAGTACTAAAGGACGTTCAGGCCAGGCTCGACAAACTGGAACTACCATCAGGATATGAGATTCGCTACGCCGGCGAGAAAGAACACGAAGAAGAATCAACAGCATTTCTGAGTAAGGCCTTTCTTATAGCCATCCTATTGATAGTGGCTATCCTGGTAACACAGTTCAATACACTGTCTGTGCCATTAATCATTATGACCACGGTGGGGCTGAGCACAATTGGGGTATTCGCAGGTCTGCTGATATTTGACATGCCTTTCGGAATAATTATGACGGGTGTGGGAGTGATCAGCTTGGCTGGCGTGGTGGTCAACAACGCTATAGTGCTGCTGGATTATACCCGCAAATTACAGAGACGCGGACTGGAGGTATCCGAGGCAGCCGTTCAAGCCGGCAAAACCAGGCTGCGTCCAGTGCTGCTGACGGCCGTGACGACCATTCTCGGCTTAATACCAATGGCTACAGGCATCAGCTTTGACTTCCACATCATGAAGTTGGTTACCCGCAGCGAAACCAGTCAATGGTGGGCGAGTATGGCTATTGCCGTGATATTTGGCCTGAGCTTTGCTACAATTCTAACCTTGGTGATTGTGCCGTCACTATACGTATCGCTGTACCGTGTGGCGGCTAAATTTCATCTAGGTGGTTTGCATACGTCTGCCGAAGCAGAGGATGTGACCGGCTGAGGCGAAAGGCTATAGCGAAATGCCCAACGGACGCAAAGACTTGGCCCTGTTGGTTGATCTGTACGAACTGACCATGGCAGCCGGCTATAAGGCCATCGGGCGATCTGAGCAGCGGGCCTGCTTTGAGTACTTTTTTCGTGAGCTGCCGCCAGACACGGGCTTTGCTGTAAGTGCCGGGCTGGAACAGTTGCTGGAATTTTTGGAGCAATTGTGCTTCAGCGAAGAAGACCTGGAGTACCTGGAATCAACGGCCATTTTTAGCCGGGGTTTTCTGGACTACCTGCGAGATTTCACCTTCAGCGGAAACGTCTGGGCAGTGCCGGAAGGGACGGTCGTTTTTCCCGGCGAACCGTTGGTTCGAGTGGAAGGCCCGCTCGGGCAGGTGCAACTCATAGAAACATTTCTGCTAAATACTCTGAACTACGCGACGTTGGTGGCAACTAAAGCTGCTCGAATCTGTCTGGCCGCTGAAGGTGATCCGGTTATGGAATTCGGCCTGCGCCGGGCACATGGACCGGATGGCGGACTCAGTGGCTCGCGTGCAGCCTACATCGGGGGAGTTAGCTCGACCAGCAACGTGCTGGCAGGCAAGGAATATGGGATACCTATCAGCGGAACTCAAGCTCATAGTTGGGTAATGAGCTTTGACGAGGAGCTGGAAGCCTTTCGGGCCTACGCGGGGGTCTTTCCCGAAAAACTCGTACTGCTGGTAGATACCTATGATACGGCCGGCAGCGGTCTGCCTAAAGCCCTGAAAGTCTTTCAGGAGTTGCGAGACAAAGGTCGTAATGTTCGGGCTGCGGTTCGACTGGACTCCGGGGATCTGGTCAGCCTGAGCAAATTGGCCTACCGCATGTTCACGGAGGCGGGATTTGGCAATCCGCTGATTGTGGCCAGCGGAGACCTGGACGAACGTCAAATCGCACAGCTAAAACAACAAGGGGCTAAAATCAACTGCTGGGGGGTGGGCACTCAACTGATAACCTCGTACAATTACCCGGCTTTGGGCGGGGTGTATAAGCTCTCGGCGGTCGAACGGGAGTCCGGATGGGTGGGGCGAATGAAGGTTTCCTCCAGCCCGGAAAAATTGACTCTGCCAGGACGCAAACGACTGTGGCGATGTTTTAGAGAAAACCTATGTATAGCGGACGTGATAGCCCTGGCAGATGAGGAGCAGCCCGCAAAATCCGAGTTCAGCGTGGCGGTACCGGGGCAACTCGACCAAAGAAAAAAAATAGAGGCAGCGGCTCGGTGCCAGGAGCTACTAAAACCCGTGATGTCAGCAGGCAAGAGAGCAGGCGAACAAGAATCTCTATCTGAGATACGACAGCGGGCCGCCAAAGCTATCGAGTTGTTGCCCCCGAACTTAAAGCGTCTGGACAATCCACAGAGATATCCCGTATATGTGTCGGACAGATTAGCGAAACTGACTCAGCAATTGCTGACGGATATAGAGTAAGGCCCCCTAAATATGAGACTAAAAGTTATTAGTTGTGCCGTACTGGAGCGTGAATTTCAGCTATGCGCATCGCAATCCAAGAACGATATCGAGGTGCTCTTGCTGGAGCAGGGATTGCACAACACCCCGGACGAGCTGCGGCGACGGGCTCAAGAGGCCATCGACCAGACCCTGCAGCGAGATTTTGACGCTATAATTATGGGCTATGGCCTGTGCTGTCGCGGTACGGTTGGTCTGTGGGCCAACGAAACCCGATTGGTTGTTCCTCGCGGACATGACTGCATTACGTTTCTGCTGGGCTCCAAGGAAAAATATCGCGAGTACTTTGATACACATCCGGGTATATACTGGTATTCCACGGGTTGGATCAAGCACAACGATCAGCCCAGCCGCAGCCGTTACGAAAAAGTGTTAGCCGAGTATACGGCTAAGTACGGAGAAGATAACGCCAAGTATCTTATGGAAACCGAGCAGAATTGGACAAGTTCCTACAAGCTGGCTACCTATGTGGATTGGAATTGGCCCGAAGCTGTTCAGGAGAGAGAGTTTACCCGGCACTGTGCCCAAGAAATGGGCTGGTCTTATGATGAACTCGTTGGGGACAAGGGGTTATTGCAGCGGTTGGTGGACGGGGATTGGCAGGCAGAGGAGGTGCTGGTTCTGGAGCCGGGAGAAAAGGTAGCGGAATCGTTCGACGAAAACATTCTCCGAATCGAGCAGGAGAAAGTTGAAAATGGCTAAAGCAGCTATTGATCAAAAAATTATAGAATCGGCCAAGGATGTGCACGGCAAAATCATGCGACGGCAAAAACCCACCATGAAAATGCCGGTGCGGTCTCTAAGCAATGTCAAATACCAGCCGTCTGTGGGCTACTTCCAGTTGGGCCGGGGGCAGAAGACCCGGACGCTGACAGCCAGTACGGTAAAAACCTTCGCTCAGACCCTGAAGATGATGTCCTTGAGCAAAGAACTGATCTCGGCCGACGATATGGCCACCAAGAGAGAAGCATATTACATCTCCAAGAACTGGGGAGAGGCAGCCTTTGCCGAGCAGACCGAATCCGATACGGTGATGGATGACGTTGAGGCCATGTTCAGGGTCAATCGTGAGCAGCTCAGGTTTGTACCCGAAGAGAAAGGCGGAGACGTGGCTGGCCGACTGGTGGTTATCGATAAAGACGCCAAGGGAAAACAGTTGAAAATAGACTGCACCAAGTTCGGCTCCGGGGCCTATTCCATTCCTATTGATGTCGAGCACCTGGGTTTTCAGAGCAAGGCCAAGTTTATCCTGGCTATCGAGACGGCCGGGGCCTTCCAACGACTGCTCAAGTATGACTACTGGGACAAAACCAATTGTATTCTGATATCTCTAGGGGGTGTGCCAACCCGGGCCTGTCGGCGTTTTATCCGCAGACTGTCGGACAAGCTGCGAATTCCCGTTTATGCCTTCGTTGACGGCGACCCCTACGGGATATGCAACATTTATCGAACCTTGAAGGTCGGCTCAGGCAATGCCGCTCATTTGAATGAATACTTCTGCGTGCCACGAGCTCGTTATTTGGGCGTCACTCCCCAGGACATCATTGACTATAAACTGCCCACGCATCCGCTGAAGGAAGTGGACATAAAAAGAGCCAAAGACGCCTTGAAAAACGACCCGTTTATCAAACACCACAAGCTCTGGCAGCGGGCCCTGGAGCAGATGCTCGAGATGGGCCAACGTGTGGAGCAGCAGGCCTTTGCCAAGCACAGCCTGGACTTTGTGGTCAAAAAATATCTGCCGGACAAGTTCAAAAATCCCAGCAAGTTCTTACCCTGAGAAGATTATCCGCGATTTGGGCCGCCGAGCTTGATCTGGTGCTCTTGGCCGGTGAGAAGTCTGGTAATGTTGGCTCGGTGGCGAATGATGATCAGCACCGGCACCAGGCAGGCAAAAATAAGCAGCGGCCATTGAGTGGACAACGACCAGGCTGAAATTATCCAGCGGGGTTCGGAAAAAATCCAAAAACCAGCTAGATAACTAATCAAAAAAGCAAGGCAGGCAACCAGCGAGCCAATCGAAATCGTTCGGCTCACCAGCGTCGTAACTAGCCAGGCAAACAAGGCTAGAAGGGCTGGTAAAGCATAAAACGGCCAAATAGCCAAGGCCACACCGGCACTGGTGGCTACGCCTTTGCCCCCGCGGAACTTCAGATATATCGGAAAAACATGGCCCAGCACGGCTGCACAACCCACCAGGGCCCAGGCCAAAAACCCCATGGCTGAATCGCCCAGTTGCCAACGGCTCAGCAGGGCGCCCATGGCTACAGTCGGTATGGCCCCTTTGAGTACGTCCAGTACAAAACAAAAATATCCCCACTTGCGCCCCAGGGCTCTGGCTACGTTGGTCGCTCCGATGTTTCCCGAACCAACTGTGCGGATATCAACGCCACGGGCAGCTGTCAGAATAACACCAAAGGGAATCCCCCCCACCAAAAACCCCAACAGGGGGCAGACTATAAATATGATTAGATATTCTTCCACGGTTTAGCTGCGACGAAGCAAGTTTTCCAGTGGATCAATCACCGGATGGTGACTTGTAGATAATTCTCAGGGCCTCAGACAGGTTGATGCTCCCTTCGTAGAGTGCTCGGCCGATAATTATTCCTGCCAGTGGCAATTTGTTCAGAGCCACTACATCAGCCAAGCGGGTAATACCTCCTGCGGCAATGACCGGTACATTGGTAGCTTGAGCCAACTTCTCAATGGCCTCAAGATTGGCGCCGGCCAACATACCATCCCGGCTGATATCGGTGTAGTTGATTGCGGCCAGCGGCCAACCCCGCACCCGTCGGGCTATTTCCAGCGCGGACTGCTGAGTCTGATCGGTCCAGCCGTGAGTAGCCAAACGGCCCTGGCGAGCATCAAGGCCCAGAGATAGCTTTCGAGCGAGTTCCGAACGCTGAACCAGACCCTCAAACCACGACCAGTCCTCCAGGGCCGCTGTACCCAGGATCACACGGGCAGCCCCGGCGTCAAGCAATTCGCGAATATCATCCGAATTGCGGATTCCACCGCCAATTTCCACACAAATATCGACAGCTTGAATGATAGCCTTTACGGCGGGAAGATTCTGGACTCGGCCTGAGCGGGCCCCATCGAGGTCAACTATGTGGATCCATTTTGCGTTAGCTCGCTCGAAACCTTCGGCTATTTCTGCCGGGTCATTACTATAGTGAATCTCCCGCTGGTAGTCGCCCTGAATCAGACGCACACATTTGCCGTTTCGTAAATCAATGGCTGGTAGTATTTCCATCTTCAAAACTCAACAAAGTTTTGCAGCATCTTCAAGCCGACACGCTGTGATTTCTCAGGGTGAAACTGGGTAGCAAACACGTTGTCCTTCCAAGCGGCACTGGTAAAACTTACCGGGCCGTACTCGGTAATCGCGGCTGTAATCTCTTTCTCATCGGGGACTACATAATAGCTGTGCACAAAGTAGACATAAGAGTTATGGGGGATGCCCTCGAAAAGCGGGCAGTCCTTTTGTCCAGCCAAAGTGTTCCAGCCCATGTGAGGTATCTTCAACCCGGCGGATTCGGGATGGTCGGAAAAATCAAAACGGACAGATCGGCCCGGCCAAACCCCAAGGCCCTGGTGAGTTCCGTCTTCGTAGCTGGTGTCAAAAAGCAATTGCAGGCCCAGGCATATGCCCAGAAAAGGTCTGCCGGAAGCAATAAAGGACAAGATTGGCTCGGCCAAGCTGCGGGAGGTCAACGCAGCCATGGCATCAGAAAAGGCACCAACACCGGGCAATACGAGCCGATCAGCCCGGTCGATATCAGCCGGTGAAGAGCTGATCCGGGCTGGGCAACCGAGATGCTCAAAGGCCTTGGCCACCGAGCGCAAATTGCCCATGCCATAATCAACGATTACCAACATAACACTTCCGGAAGTTCGGGCCAAGCGCGCGGACAAACACGAGCGGTTCCCCGATCGGCAGTCACAACTCTGCTAAAGCTAGCGTGAGAGGACAACTATCTCAACCAGCCTGCCCTTGGACTTTCCAGCCCCATGACCGACGATGCTGATGGAATTCTCGGGAATGCCCCTGGATATCAGGTAATCGGCAACTGACCGAGCCCGGTTAGCCGAGAGCCATAGATTCGTGTGCCATTTAGCCTTGGTTCTGACCAAAGGCGTGTTGTCTGTATGGCCTTCAATCGAAATCCTATGGCCGGCATACTGACCCTGTAGGGTACGGACAATACCATCGAGCTCTTTCTTGCCCGCGGCTGTCAATTTGTCCGAGCCAGCGGCAAACAGAACACTGCCGGGAACGTTCATCACGACGTTTTGACCGGAAGCTACAGCAGGAGCCGCGCTTTTAGCCCTGGCGAGTTCCATGCGAGCATCTTGAGCTTCTTGCTTGGCCTGGGCGACCTCGCTCTCAAGGCTCTGGATGTCTTCCATGAATCCATCCTGATTTCTCAACTGACCTTTAAGATTGGCGTTTTCCACCTGCAGAGCAGTTATCTGATCTTGCTTCTTCGGTCCACATCCTGCAAAGGTGCCGCTAACCAGCACTGCTGCAACCAATATCAACAACGGAAGAGCCTTTCGCGTCATAATCGACCTCCTTAATTCGCGATGACCTGAGCTAAACCAACCTGACCATAAATAACGTGTAATAAAAACTCGCCTCGACGCACCATAAATCGCTCGACAGCGAGCTGTAACGTGCGTCCAAGCCAAGACTATTGCTAAGGCAGTGTATCAGTATCAGTGGCCTGAATATCTGCGTTTCGGGTTTTGCTCTCGGTGCGGATACGCCTGAAGTCCCGCATTACAGAACTGATTCGCTTGACGATCAGAAAAACCGCGATACCTACCAGCCCGGCCAGAACTATCAGCAGCCAAGCCCCGGCTGTCACAGACAGCCCCAGGAAGCTGATAGTCACCGGTTGCCTATTAGAAACTATAAAGATCAAGGCTGCAAGTATAACTAAGCAAATAAAAGATAATTTTGTATAAACTTTGATTTTTTTCCAGGTGCCTTCCATGAAACCCTCCAGGTTCGCAAAGTTGACCGCAGGGGCCCGGCCATCCTAGCCGGTCAGCAGTTGCCAAGCAACCTCCAGGCCCGGCCTTAGATAGGCCCATATCTTGTCCTGAAACAACATAACAGTCAAGAGCCCTAATGACAGCCACGGGCCATAAGGTAACTCGCCCTGGCGATGCCTCACGGCTGTCAGCAGTGCAGCCGACAAACCATAAAAAGGAGCAATGAAAAAGGCCAGTACAGGAGCCAACCAGCCCAAAACGGCACCGGCGGCAGCCATAAGATGGACGTCACCCAATCCCATGGCCTCACGCCCAAAGGCCAAGGTACCCAAAATCCTGGTCAGCCAGACTAGGCCACCGCCGACCAAAAGACCGAACAGGCTGGAAGTCAATGCGTTTACATGAGCATTGCCGACGAAGCTCTGCCATCGTAAGGCTAAAGGTGTGTCGGCAGAGGCAATAAACCAACCCACTAGACCTAGTACTACAGCAGGAGTGAGATACAGTATCTCGTGGAGGATCTCAAGTCGCGGCTTGATGTTGGCAGGAGACTGAGTTGATGGGGCGGGCCCCGCAGCTCTGAGCCGACGACGAGACTGCTTGCTTCTCTTGCGGCGCGGCCCACGCACAAAACCATCCTCAGCCATGGTGCGAAAAGTGGGCTGAAATATACCCAAGAAAAGCAAAACTGCTGAGACAACCAGGCCAAGACAACCACCAACCGTCAAGCCGGCTGTGGGACCGGCAATGGTGGCCAGCATGGGTTGAGGAAAAAACCCGTGCAAGACCACTGCCACCACCCCAGTCAGAGAAGTTATAGACAACGGGATAATGCTCAGCCGTAAATCAACGGCAGAGGCGGCCAACAGTGCTGCCACCAGCCAAAGGTGCAGCCCCAGAGTGACCCAGTCGGAGACAGCAGGGCTAGCGGTGATGATAGGCATGTCCTGCCGTAAACCCACGACCATATAGGCGACATAGACCAAGGTAAACACACCGGCAGTAACCAACTCCACCAGCGGATACACGGCAGAGATGCTTTGGTGGCAGTGTCGGCAGGATCTGCCCAGCAATAGCCAGCTCAGCAGGGGGATATTGTCGTACCAACTGAGGGGGTGCTTGCACTTGGGACAATACGAGCCCGGCCAAACAATCGAGAGGTGTCTTGGCAGCCTGTAAATGAGGACATTGAGAAAGCTGCCCACACAACTGCCTATGGCAAATACAAATACACAGAAGATCAGGACCATAGAAGTGCCTCGAAGGTGCAGATTCCGGTTTCTGCTTGATGGTTTTTACCGTGCCGAAGGCGACTGTGCAAGGGCTAAGAGTATCCGACGCGAGCCGGCAGCTCGACCAAGGCCCGGATGGCCGAGTATCCAAGCCTTCGGGAGCTCTGCGGAGTTCTCGGCAACAAGGGGATGGGGTGGAACCAAAAAAGAGAGTTTTTCCGCACTTTTGGTACAGTAATTTCTTGACCCGGTCCGATACTTCTGCTAGAAGCAAGTCAGCATATCATAGCTGGTCTTTTCCAAGCCAGCCCTTACGAAAGATGCCGTGCCAAAACGCAGGAGTAGGGACTCACTCATGTCGTCGCGGGAAAGGATGACCAAAGTTCTGGGCTGTTTGGTACTGTCCGTAACAGCCGGGGCGCTACTCTTGAAACTTTTGCAGCCGGACCCGCTGCTCAACGTGACCGCGTTCAGCTTAAGCGCTGCTTTCACACCCATTCAACGGGTATTCGAGACCCGCGTACCAGTAGATGGGGCCAGATGGCAGTACATATTAATATATCAATCCGGATTAATGAGCGGAAATGCTCAAACAATCGCTGAGTCCTATCGGCAAGAAAGGCGACAGGAATTACCGTATCACTTCGTTATTAACAACGGGTATGGGGCACCCGACGGCAGAATTCAAGTAAGCCAACGGTGGGTGGAACAAAAACCGGATAGTCCTTATGCAGTCGGCCAAGCCGGCACGGTCCCGGGGGCGACAATCAAGATATGTTTAATAGGTGACTTCAGTACCGCCGGCCCAAAACCCACACAAATGCGACAATTGCAGGCCCTGCTGAAGAGCCTTCAACAACAATGCCAAATCCCTTCAGAGAATATCTTCTTGTCAAGTTCCGGTAAGCTTGGGAAAAACCAATGGCGTCTGTTTCCCTTGAACGAGATACAGTAACTTACCGACTAATCCGCAAATCATCCTATTCATCACCTAGCCGTCCCGCCCAGTAGATGGTTCCCGGCTGAGCAACGGCGTACACATTGGCAGGGGCAAGGAGAGGCTGTCAGCGAAGAACAAAATCAGCGCGCGCAAAACGAACATGACAGACCCAATAGGCCCGCCATGTCCGCTCAGCTTGTTTAAAGTACTACTAAAGGTCTTGAGGCTTGACTGTGCTTCGCTTGTTGCCTTTAGTCCGAGCTATTGCTGCATCCAGGATGCCATAGATCTTGTCGGACAAAGCGCCAATAGCATCGGCTGAGCACATCATCTTCTTTCCACGGATATAGGCCTTGACCTTACTGCTGACGACCAATACTTCCTTCTTAGCTTTCTTAGCCATAACTACCGATTCCTTTCTACAAGAGAAGCAAAATTATGACACTCAATCGGCCATTCGCAGCCAATATAGATAAACAGTTTGACCAATATTGCAAGAGAAAAAAATACAAATTTAGCCGTCCCCAATTGCGGAGCCCCTGGCTGCTGAATGTATCTCGTCACACGGACGGGCCCTCACCCTGCAACCCAGCCGAGATTCTGGGGCATGTTGGGCTGGACCGTCACGCCAAAGTAATCAGTCCGTGGGCACTTTAGGAAAAAGTCGGCACGCGAAGCACTCTCCTTCTGCCCCGCGTGCCTGAATGTCTACAACACATCATCAAAAGGTGCTATGCCGTTATCTCAACCTCCTGGCCAGGCCCAGAAATCCGCCAATCAGCAGTAGAGCCAAGGTAGCCAGCTCGGGCACGTACTGCCCCGTCATGGTTATCTTCATGGAGGGTGAAGCGGGATCAGGTGCCGCGGCCCCGGCCCTGAGCGTGATATCGAAGAAGACGTCGAAGAAACTGTCTGTCGTGTTGACGCTCCCGACGCCCACGTTCACCAACTTCAGAACCGGCAGGGGCTCACCTCTGAGGTTTAAGGTGTGATAGCTCCCGTCGCTGAAATTGATCTGATAGGTGATGTCGAAAAACGAATCCACATCCGCCCAGGACGGGGCTACTAAGAACAAGGATATGAAAATAGAAATCTTTAGCGTATTAAACATGTTTTGTTCCTTCTAATAAGGGCAGAGTTCCACGGGCTTGCCCGGGGGTATCTAAGTTAATTTTTTTGGGTTCTGGTGGTTAGGGGAATTATGAGCCAGGGGTCGGATTCGAACCGACAACCCCCTGTTTACAAAACAGGAGCTCTACCGTTGAGCTACCCTGGCACAGCCTGCTAAGACGCATTCGGCAAGAGGCTACTTCGCAAAGGCGAACAGCCCCTGATTAGATTCATCCCTGGGCAGGGCTGTAACTTGACAGCCAGCCCCGTTTCTGCTAATATAATAATAGCTGGGACGATTCCTGGCAAGCATATACGCTTGGGGGCGAACTGGGTTCGACCGGACAAATTGAGGTGGAGGTTGCGTGTCCAGGTTGTCAGGAGGCCTGGTAAAACACCTGACGCTAATTTTATATGCCAACTCACAGTTGCGCATGGCTGCTTAAATAGCGGCCCGTTCAACCGGCTCAGCCTGCGGAGCTGGATTGGGCGTCAACTAGCAGGATACTTCTCAGTTGCGGCTGGGACGGCTGAGAGGGAAACAATATCCCCGCTGGCCGGGCAACGATCCTGTTGAGCGGAGCGTTGATCGGCGAGACTCAAAAGATCAACTACGCACGTAGAAGCCTCTGCTGAAATGTCTCGGGACGCGGGTTCGATTCCCGCCGCCTCCATTGAGTGTAACAGTGCGAAACTGTCTCTGGCATCTCTGGCAAAACTACGCCTATGGACTACATTCCCTGGGCGTTTTCGTTAACCCCAACACTCAAAAGACCTTTGGTTGCGTGCGTGAAAACATTCCGCCCAAAACCGTCGGGACGCGTTACCCCCGTTTACCCAAATTTTTTCTGGTTTTATCTCTTTCTGGCGTCTTAATCTCTGTTTTGTCGGGACTACCCCCTAACGCGTCCCCATGTCCAGAAGAAGTTTTTCTGTCGCATCTTACAGAATCAGCCTGTCGGGACGCGATATAGTTTCGATACGTTACACTTGCATAGCGAGTGATAATATCAAAACCCCCGTCCCGTGAATGGTGAAATGGCTGCCACTGGAATGCTCTTCCCAAACAGGTCCTGATCAGATAGCTTATGCTCAGGTTTGGGCATCCCTGCATCGGCAGAGAATGTAGAAATGTTTCACAAACCTGGCCTCTGGAATCGGAGTGTTATTCTATGGCCGGGAACGAAAGCAGGCGTCAGCAGAGGCTGATGAAAAAACGACGAAAGGACAAACTTCGCCGAAATGCACGAGCTCATACACATCTGTCCGGGACAGCCTCTGAGCGAAAGCACATTCTTGAAGCCAGGAGCTATCCGATCCGTGAATGCCTGATTGGCCCAGGCTGGCGGGAACGCGGTTTGGCTCATATTCTTCTGTCTCGTACCCAGCCGGACGGCAGGATTGTGGCCGGCGCGTATTTGGTGGATACATTCTGTTTGGGACTGAAGAATACCTTTGCCCGGGCTAATCTGTCGGAATGGACCTATGAGGCCGAGCTACGAGACCCGATCTACGAGAAACAAGGGCTAGAGCCGTGTGCCATCGATTTGGCCCATACGATTATCTATGGGGCGATAGACTATGCTCGCCAATTTGGCTTTTATCCGCAGCGGGATTTCGAACTTTATCGCTATGTTTTGGAGGAGAGAGATTCGTTGGTGCTGAGGGATGATGTTGAATTTGGAAAGGACGGCAAACCGTTATACATCTCCGGACCGGACGACAATGTCAGAAAGATTACACGCCAGCTTGAGAACGTTGCCGGCGAGGGAAATTTTGACTTCATGGTAGGCGGACCATAATCTCTGTACGGTTGGCCTTACCAGATTTTTTCTGGTGAGACGTTGTTGGTCGTGGCAGAAGTTGGAAGCAATCTGTACTATCTGGCCGATACGGAGCCGAGGCATGAGCAACAAAGTGGTGCCCCTGAGCGAAATCGTTGATGCCATGGAGTTCCAGAGCGAGGAGATAGGCTCCTACTTTCACAAGGAAACTGGGCGAATAATCACCATTACTGATGAGATGATGCGGGCTGCGGAGGAGAATGAGCCGCTGGAAGGTCGCCCCCAGTGGATGCAAGAAGCGATGGCACAAGCCCGGGAGTACCTCCAGAACGAAAAAGAATATATCCCGCTGCCTACACAATTCGACATCCATGAGTATGCAATCATGGAACGATTCTGCCTGTCGCTTGAGGATCAGGAAATATCCAGGGCCCTTTATCACGCTATCAAAGGTCGCGGCGCCTTCCGCATGTTCAAAGACAAGATTCATGAGCTTGGGGTAGCCGACGATTGGTACAAATATCGGGACGAGGACCTAACAGAGCAGGCCAGGTACTGGTGTGCGGATAACAGCGTGCAGTACTATGAAGATTGAGACTCGTGGCCATAGACGAAGAGGAGTGATCCCGGTGGCCAAGAAAAAAGAGAAACGAGGCTCAGCGAGGTGCCCAAGAAAGAGGGTATCGGTTCTGGACCGGCTGAAACCCGAAGAGGCCCAGGCCGTCCTTCAGCGTCTCCTGGCCGCACATCGTGGACTTCGGGCAGAGACACGGCAGATTGCCAAGTCGCTACTCAGCGAGGTCTCCTTCAAATCGGTTGCCGACGAGGTCGAGCAAGCTGTCCGGGCGTTGGACCTCGATGACCTGGGAAGCCGGGCCGGGGAGCACAGCTGGGGGTACACCTCGCCGACCGAGGCAGCTTGGGAACTGCTGGAAGAGAGCGTAGAACCATTTATCGAGGATATGAAACGCCAGTTTGCCCTCGGTCTTGATGCCGAGGCCTTGGAAATCTGCAAAGGACTCGCGCTGGGACTGTACCGCGTCTGCGATGAGAGGGGCGACGAGTTCTTGGAGTGGGCCTCTGATTTTCCGGCCGAGACTGCCGCCTACGCCTTAGGCATATGGCGTGCTGGTGGTGACAGGAATAGGCCAAAAAGGGGTCGCCGCAAGCAGCGTGTATTCGACTGGGATTTTGTGGAGGAGTTCGTGCCCGAGTGGGAAGATCTCATCGACCGAGCGTAGGGGGGAAGCTGGCCCGTGACCAGCGAGAATCGCTTCAACAATTAACTTCAGGCAGCCAAAGCGGGTTTTCCGCACCGCTATTTGACCCTTGCCAGCATAGCCATGAAGTTGCGTTTGGGTTTGTGGGCCTGGCGGACAGCAGCCAGGTATTTGGCGAACTGAGCTTCCTGCCCGAGTCGAGTCATGAGCTTCTTGATCTTGCGGATCAAGGCGGTCGCCTCGCGGTAGGCGGGCTTGGACTTCTGCTGAACGATAGGGTTGATCTGGGCCTGGTAGATCGGTAGCGTGTCGGCTGGATGATCCTTTTCCCTCAGCTCAGCCAAGCGCATCCATAAGCTGTCCGAGCAGCCGCCAGTCTGGGCCTGGGTCCACGCGGTCTCGACGTCTTTCTCCCACAGGTATATCTCCACCAACGTGGAATGGTCACGCTTGGATTGATGGTCCCAGCGGCCTTGCTGCTTAGGCCTCGTCTGCTTGCCGATGATCGCCTGGAGGTATTCGAGGGCCTTGCCCCGCCAAGTGGGCCATTGCCTGATGCGCTTGGCATGCTTGCACAAATCCTGGTAGGCGGACAAGCCGGAGCTTCTGACGAACCGGTTCCAGATCAGGGCCATTGCTTCATCATGGCGTTTGCGGCGATGGTATTCTTCGGCGAGAAAATCCACCAGCCGGGAATCGGGATGGTTGGGAAAGTCTTTCATGCCCCGCTCGGCCCATTCGAGGGTCTTGGCTGGCTTGCGAGCCTTCTTGTAGATTTCGGCGATCTCTAGGTAGTGGTACGGATACGACAGGTCGCGGCTCTTGATGCTCACAAGGGCTTCCAAGTCACCATCAGCCCGAGCAAGGGATTCCATAATAGACGTCAGACGGAATCTATGTCCTTCATAGCGTCCTTCCCGGTCTCCGGCACTAAGCTGTGGTGTTTTGGACCAAAGTTCCTCGGCCAGTTTGCGATATACGGCCAGGCCCTTCTCGCCAAGCACATCCGCATACCTCTCCGCAGCGCCGTAGAATGTGTCCCAGTCCGTTTGGAGCTCCCACTTGAACAGGCGTCGGGCAAGGACCTCGGGATCAGGTTTGGCCGCCCGGCAGGCAGCATGGTGAATCTCGCCGAGCCGCTCCATGGGTGCCGACATGCTGCCGTCGG
Organism: Actinomycetota bacterium; assembly: GCA_011682385.1. Classification (GTDB taxonomy): domain Bacteria; phylum Planctomycetota; class Phycisphaerae; order JAACET01; family JAACET01; genus JAACET01. The sequence continues at coordinate 29,696 of JAACET010000017.1, forward strand.
AGTCGTCCATGTAGCCAAGGGCGTTTTCACAACTGGCCAACGCGTATTCCGTCAGATCGATTACCTCGGCGGGGTAGCCCTCTTCGAGCAGCTCGGAAATGGATTCGACTACACTCTCGATCCGCCGAACGAAGTCGTAGGACTCGCCGTAGTCCACGAATCCACCCGGCCCGGCATCAGTTGCGCTGTCGATAGCCTGGCGATAGGTGGCCAGGTCCAGTCCGCCAGGACCATGGAGGGCAACCTTCATCAACAGCGATTCGCGAAGGCGATCGTCCTGTGTCAGTTGGTCCATCAGCATCTCAACAAGGTCGGCCTTGTTCTGCTTGGCTAGATACTCCCGCAGGTCATCGAGCGAGACGGCTGGCTTGGCCAACTGCATTCGAGCCAGGGAGGTGAGACCATCAGCGTCGACATTATCTGCTCCCTGGTTGAGGTATTCCAGGCCCACGGCCACACAGTGCTTGCAGAAAACGCCTGCATCACCCATCGGACAGGAGCACTCGCCATCGACCTGGTTGTCTTGAGCCCATAATCTGACCTGATAGTTTCGCCGGCCGCTGACCTTGGCCATGAGCGTCTGCCCGTCGGTCAGCAGCGGGCCGACTCGGCCCTGCCGGAAGTAGTTTTCTCCCCGCTCCCAGGAACGGCTATCGGTCGCACGCTTGAGCTTTGCCTTGGTGATATGAATCTGGCGTTTTGCCATATTTGACTGCCTTTTGGTACTGGGCCTGGCCCCGGAAGCCATGTATATGCTCCCAGGACAAGCGACCAGCAATAATTTTACGGCGGCGGCGAGGAAAAAGAAAGGGCCCAGTATATACCTGCACCATCCAGAGATACACCCGAAGCAGCATGGTATGTGGTGGAACGGCCAGGTTTGTGTATGAAGGTTGGCGGGCTAGTAAGCTGAAGGCATCAGAGGCCAGGAAGCATGAGGATGCGGTGTTGGTCGTCCCAGCGCAGAGGAAAATCATTCCTGAGTCGAGCTAGCGATAGGCTACTGGGCTCGCTACCATTCAGGATAGCCTCGACAATATCCGGAGCCAAAGCGGTGAGTTTAAGTATCCTGCCGATATAAGATCGGTCTACATTTAGTTGTCTGGCCAGCTCATCAAGTGAGTCGACCTGGCCGGTGTCCAACATTTCCTGCCATTTGAAGGCCTGGGCCAAGGCGAATGCCAGAGGGCCTGGGGACTGGGATTCGTCCCTGTCTGAGCCTTCCGGTAAGATAATTTCTTTACGTCCGCTGCGTTTTTTGAACTCCATGGGAATATGAATGTCCAAAGAATGCGTACAGGCGTCAGAAGCTTCTGAGGCGGGAGTTCTTGAACCGGTCTGAACCTCCGCGACCAGGGATCGCAGGCCATTAGTCCGCAGACGTAATAGTAATCCGTCGTCACTGACTATAACCTGCTGGACGAGCAGTTTTACTACCCGCTCCTGTTCGAAGGGAAACAACTCATCCCAGACCGGGTCGATGTTCCGCAGTGCCTCGGCCACCTCTTTCTCACTGGGCAGTTGTTGCTGCTGCGTCTGAATCTCCAGCTCCACCGTACGCAGACGGTTTTCGGTTTCAGAGAATTCGCCATTGAGTTTCTGTAACTCCTCGGTAAGAACCCCATCGCCGTTATCACTGTCTGCTCGAACAAGATTGCGAATCATTTTCTTGAGTTGGGCCAACCGCTTGTTGAGCACCTTTTGCTCTCGAACAAGTGCTTGGTGTTCCTGGGCAAGCTGGTCTTTAGCTGCCCGGAACGTCCTGGCTATTACATCGGGGCTTCGAAAGACCCTCCGCAGTTGCTCAAAGACCGCAGCCTCAATTTCACCGGCGGCAACGGACTTGACCGGGCAGGTTTGGTATCCATTCTTAGCCGCATGGTTGCAAAGGTAGTAACGATATCGTCTGCCGTGGCGTTTGGTAAAGGTGATACCCATAG
>JAACET010000082.1 GCA_011682385.1 Actinomycetota bacterium
TGAGAAACTTGCCGGTATCGTGCCGGTGTTTGAAGAGGCCATCGCCTATGTGAAAGAACAGTCAGGCACCGAATACATGGACCTGCACGGGCGAGAGATAGTCGATGCAGCCATTGATATATACACGGGGTATTTGCTGCTCAACCAGGCCCGTCACCGCGATGAGAAACTCACTGTGGCCAGCCGTTACATCAACAGGATTGTATCGCGCGTAAAGTATAACTGTGAAATGATCGCCAGTGGCGACCGTTCCAGTTTGGATTGTTTTGAAACCTTAGCCGGCCCTGTTCCGACTGAATAGAGCAGAGCAGGATAATCTGCCCTCTCTGATTGTCACTCTAGGGTAGGCTTCCGTCCCTCACGGTACTTGGGGTCATCTCTAATCATTCGTCTTACTAAATCGAAGTGATCCTTTTCACAATATACAAACCTCGATGAATAAGCTACTTGGAGAGAATTGAGTTTTTCAACATTCTCCTTCGGCATTTTCATAGTTTGTCCGGACATAAACTCCTCAAGAAAAGCTCTCTTTTGCTTCAAGTTTCCCGGTCGCCTATCTACCCTTTTTCTACCCAGAAGATTGTCTAGGTGGACTATTCTTCGATAAGCCTCTGCAAATTCATCCGCGAGTGTTGGGCAGATGAGTCCCAAGCAGAGAGTTGTAGAAATTGGTAAGTATATTTCAATACCGCGAACAGCTAGTCCTATGTTTCCGTATGGTCCAAAATCGTGGTGATTATCAAATGTTATGGGATTGTCCGATATGAAAAACCGACAGCCTTTTGTCGTTTCGCAGAGGATCCAGACCTTATTCATAAAATGTGGGACGCGTTTGTGAGCGTCCAAAATTGACTTAATCGCAAAAAATTTCGTCCCATCCACATCGTCAGGCGGAGGTTGTATGACTTTTTTGATATCATCCTCTCCACATCCCATACTTCTGAGTCTTTCAGTATACGAGTCGACCAAATGGTTGAATATAAGCCGATATTGCTTAGTTCTTAGCAGTTGAACCGATAAGAAAAGTGCCAAGGTGGCTCTATCACTCCTGTCCAGCGACCTGAGATTTCTTGATTCTATTAATTTGCCTATTATTACTGAAGCACTCGTTTCCAAATCACTCAACATTGGCTCAATAGACAAGGTTTCTGCATTCGTTTGTAGGTCGTAAAAACCTCCTTCGCTAGACACTCTATTGATGTTTGAATTAAACACATTGTCTACTTCCTTATGTTTGTCATAGACAAACACATAGAAATCGTCCTTTCTACGTTTAGCAAAATTTCTCAATAGGAATCTAGGCACATAGTGTTGATTCTGCGGCATACGTGTTTTCAAATTCTTTCCCGCCCATATATTACATTCTTGCAATTCAAATGCTGGCAACTAAGCCTATCTTGTTATTATTATCTTCTCCGAGTTCCTTATCTCCATTTCGATCAGTTTTGATTTATCATAGTTTGCATTGAGCCAAAATATCCTCAATTTACGTGGCACTTGGAAAAGCATATATATCGCTTGGATGCCTAAGAAAACTAACAGTAGAATTTGGGCTAGCCCGCTATAGGCGTGAGCTAGGAAAGTGTTTTGCAATAGATAATAAAACCCGAACAGTATTCCGCTAAAGAATACAGCTTGAGCAATCGCAACAACAAAAGCCAATGCTGTATAGGATCTTTCTCTCTTTCCCCTGACAAAACCGATAAGGTTTATTATAGCTAAGACTAAACTTGTCCAACTTTGCATGACGCAAAAACCCACTCCTAATCCCAAAGGAATCGCAGCTATAAGCCCTAGTATTTGAATCAGACTCATGTGGCCTCCCCATTGTTCCCTTAATGTGCTTGCTATGCCTGTATATTATCCCGAACCAGGGATACGGTCAATGCAGGATTATTTTAATGTCACCCTCGCGAAAGGGCTTGTTGCCAAACCTGACATTCAGCGTTTGAGATTGCTTCGCTTCGCTCGCAATGACACAGAAACGCACTTTCTGTCATTGCGAGGAGCCAAGCGACGAAGCAATCTCAGCTTTGGCAACAGGCCCGAAAGCGGGGGTCCAGGATTGAAAATGCGTCAAACATAGCCTTGCGTTTTAGCCTTCCAAAGAGATATTATATCAAAACTGTCGTTTTGGAGTTTTGGGTGTAAGTGTCTGAGAGATTTTCTGTGCCTAAGGCCACCTTCTGTTTCGATAGTCACTGCGTTTCTGTAGAAACACCGGCGGAATCCCTGCTTTCCGATGCGGCGTTATTGGCAGATATTGTATTAAACACGCACTGCGGGGGTCTGGGAGTGTGCAACGGCTGTGCGGTAGATCTGATCGCGGGGGAGTTTCGCTCGGTGGGGGGGCAATTGCTAACCCCGAGTCCGGGAAAACGCATTCGAGCGTTGGCCTGTCAGACCATTGCCACAAGCAACGAATTCACCGTTTCGATTCCTCAGCGAAGTCTGGTCGAGGCCGGCGAAAAGGTTCTGGTGGATTTCGACCTGGGAAAGATTCCCAGCCCTGATCCGCCGGTGCGAGTAATCTCACTGGAACTGCCACGACCGGAGCTGGCGGATTCCGCAGGCCATTTCGAACGGATTTGCCGGCAACTGCACCAAGAGCACGCCTGTGAACCGGTAACTACATCTCTGGAAGTACTCCGCGATCTGCCGGAGGTCCTGAACAAAAATGACTTCAAGATATCAGTAAGCCTGGTTCGTAAGCCGGAATCATGGGAACTAATCGATGTTCGCAGCGTCGATACTGCTGCCAAGCCACTGGCCCTGGCTATCGATATTGGCACAACCACGGTGGTGGTGGCTCTGGCAGACTTATCCGGTAAGCCACGGATTGTCGATGCGGCATCGAGCTACAACCAACAGGTGGCCTGTTGCGCGGACGTAGCTTCACGGATTAGCTACGCTTGCTCATCCAAGCGAATAGAGGAACTCCGCAGGCTGGTGGTGGAAGCGACCATCAACCGACTCATAAGCCTGCTGCTGCAGAAGAACCAGCTTGCTCCCAGAGACATCCTCATGGCTTGCGTGGCCGGCAACACGGTAATGATGCACCTGTTCTTGGGCCTGGACCCTACAAGTATTGGCCGATTGCCATTTGAGCCGGTGGTTTCAGCCCCCGGATTATTGACTGCGTCAGAAGTGGGGCTAAACATACATCCCCGCGGGAAGGTCAGAGTCTTGCCAGCCATTGCTGCTTATGTCGGCCCGGACATCACGGCTGATCTGTTGGTCTGCGACATCCAGGAATCTGAGGATTTGTCTCTGATGGTGGATATAGGTACAAATGCCGAGATGTGTCTGGGCTCGTCCCAGGGCTGCTGGGCTTGTGCCACACCGGCCGGGCCGGCCTTCGAGGGCGCCGGTCTGAGCTTCGGGGTTCGAGCCTCGGCGGGGGCAATCGAGACGATCAGCATTGATCCACAGACTTTCAAGGCCCGCTGCGAAGTCATCGGCGGAGAAAAACCCTTCGGTATTTGCGGCTCAGCCCTGATTGATTTTCTGGCCGAAGGATTTAAACGCGGCCTGCTCGAACGGACCGGCCGAATCAATCCCGCCTTGGTCGATTCCTGCCCTTACGTGCGGAAGGTCAAGCTGGAAAATAACAACGAAATTACCGAATACGTCCTGGTCCCGGCCAAAGAAAGCGAAGACGGCAAAACCGACATCGTCATCACGGAAAAGGATATCGAGGCACTCCTGCAGGCCAAGGCCGTTATCTTTGCGGGCATTCGCATCCTGCTCAAACACGTCGGCAAAAAGGCCGCCGAGCTTCGGCGAGTGTATCTGGCCGGGGCCTTCGCCAGGCACATCAATCTGGCTAATGGCGTAGCCAGCGGCCTGCTGCCGGACATACCTTTGGAACGTTACCACTTCATCGGAAACGGCTCTCTGGGTGGGGCCTTTCTATCACTGGTCGACAACCGAATGCACAGCCAGGCCGACTCAGTGGTGGCTAGGCCAAAGGTAATCGAACTAAACCTCGACCCCGATTTCATGGATCAATATACGCTGGCCATGTTCCTGCCGCACATGGATCAAGAACTGTTTCCCAGCGTACAAGTTAGCTAGTCAAAGAAAAAGCAAAAATCAAAATGCAAAAATCAAAATTACAAATCAAAATGCAAAAATTTGCTGCCGCCGTACCGGGTATCTTGTTTATAGTCTTGATTAGTCTTGCTGTCTGTCCAGCTTATGGCCAACCACCCAGCACAGCCCAGATCCAGGCTGAGGGACCTCAGACTCCTCTGACGGTCGAGTCGTGGTTGATAAACAAGCCGGACGAGATCGTAGCTGTCATGTCCAATGGTCTGCGGGTTGCTATCAAGGAAAACCATTCCAACAAAGTTGTGGCGGTTCGCTTATACGTAGCTGCCGGGAGTATCTATGAAGGCTCACACCTGGGGGCCGGCCTGAGCCATGTGTTCGAGCATCTGCTGCATGGGGCAGCTACAGCAAATCGCACGGAGAAGGAATCGCAACTGCTACTTGAAGAAATTGGGGCTGTCTCCAATGCCTACACCACCCTCGATCATACCTGCTATCACTTGGCTGTTACCTCTGAGCATATGGATACTGCCGTTGAGCTGTTGGCCGACTGGATCACCGCACCAATAATCAGCCCTGATTCAGTCGCCCGCGAATTGGGCGTAGTCCAGCGGGAACTGGAAAAAGACAAAGACGAGCCGGACCGGGTGCTCTATAACCTCGCCGCCGAAAACCGCTATGGGCAACATCCGGCCGCTTACCCGGTCATCGGCTATCAGCCACTCGTAGCAGCCCTCACCCGCGATGATCTGCTGAACTACTACCATCAGCGTTATGTGCCGAACAACGTGGTGGTGAGCATTGTCGGGGACATAGACGCTCGGAGTGCCCTGGCGACGGTGGCTCGTCAATTCGCGGGTTTTGAGCGTCGTTCCATTCCGCCGGCTGTTCTACCGGCCGACACACCCATAAGCAGCCCCCACACTCGCACCAGATATATGGATATACCCCATGTCTTGATCAATATGGCTTGGCCGACCGTTGAGCTGACCCATCCCGACCTTTATGCGTTGGACACACTTGATTACATTCTGACCCGCGGTGAAAGCTCTCGTCTGGCTAAGCGTCTCAAGAACGATAAGTCCCTGGTCTTGAGCATCAATTCCTACTCAAGCACACCAGCAATGTATCCCGGCTCCTTTGTGATTCAGGCCCGCATCGAGCCGGCCAAGCTGGCCAAGGCCCGCCAAGCGATCATTGATGAACTGGAGCAACTCAAGGCTAATGGAGTAAGCAAAAAGGAACTGGCCACCGCCAAGCGTCAGAAGATCGCCGACCACATTTCTTCTTTGCAGACCATGCAGGGCCAAGCCGACCAGATCGGCCGGGACCTGCTGGCCACCGGCGATGCCCACTTCTCCGACGGTTACGTGGATAGAATCCAAGAAGTCACTCCTGAGCAAATTCTGGAGGTGGCCCGGAAATACCTGGACCCTCAGAAGCTCTGCCTGACCCAGCTTTTGCCCAACAGTCTGGGCCCGGATGCCGCCGGGGCAGTTACAACCGTCAAAGTGCTACAGGACAGCAGCAGTATGTTCACCCTGCCCAATGGCTTGCGGGTAATCCTGCGGCCCAACCACACAGTGCCCCTGGTGTCTATGCAGATATACTTCCGCGGCGGGCTGCTGGCCGAGAATGCCCGGAACAACGGGGTCGGTTTGTTCACCGCTCAAGCGAGCCTGAAAGGTACCAAACGGTTTAGCGCCGACGAGATCGCCGAATTCTTCGACTCACGCGGCGGAACTATTTCCGCCACGTCGGGGAATAATACACTCTTCTACACAGCTCAGGTGCGCAGTGATGATTTTCCCAAAGCCCTGGATGTTTTTGCCCAGGTTGCCTGCCATCCGCGTTTCACGGCTATGGAAATGGAAAAACTCCGGCCGCAGCTTATAGGTGACGTAGCGGCCCTGAATGAGAACTGGCACAGCGAGATGCAATTGTTCTTTCGGAATGAGTTCTTCAGCAAATCGCCGTACAAATTACTGTCCGACGGCTCTCTCGATGTTCTAAAAACACTGAAACCCGAAGATCTGGCTGCCCACCACCGTAAACTCGCTGTCGGGGGCAATGGTGTATTGGCGGTATTCGGCGATTTTGATCCAGACCAGGCTGGGGAACTGATCAGCCGGGCCTTTGGTTCTCTGCCGGACGGCGCGAAGATGACCATTCCCTATATTAAACCGGAGTCTTTCCAGTCCAATCGCTTAGCTATCAAACAAACCACCAAGAAGGTGGCTACGGTTACCATCGCTTTTCCCGGTACGGTATTGACCGAAACCGAGGATCGCATGGCCCTGAAGGTGCTGGATACCATCATCTCCGGTTATAGGCTGCCCAGCGGATGGCTGCACGCGGAACTGCGTGGGAAACAGTTGGTTTACGTAGTGCACGCTTACGAGTTTTCCGGATTGGCTCCCGGATATTTCGCCGCCTTCGCCGCCTGCGAACCGGATAAGGTCAACGACGTTATCGAAGCCCTCGAACGCAACCTAGCTAAGGCAGCAGCCGGTAAATTCACTGAAGAAGAACTCGCCAGAGCTAAAGGGATCATCATTGCCGCGGAGATCATCGATCGACAAACCAATGCCGACCTGGCCAGTATCGCCGCTCTGGACGAACTCTACGGCCTGGGCTACGAGCACTGGCAAAGCTTGGCCGAGCGGATCAACGCTGTAACCATGGCTGAGCTAAAGCGGGTGGCGACAAAGTATCTGAGCCAGCCGCATCTGGTGTGCGTTACCACATCTAAACCGGAACTGGTGAAATATCCACCGAGCGAGTGAGCCCTATCAAAGCGTCAGGGTGAAAACCAAAGGCCGATCTATATCACATAGATCGGCCTTTGGTTACGTACTCGCTAGACGGTGCCGAATTATTCGCCTTCGGAGGAGTCTTCTTTCTTGGACTCTTCCTCCGATTCGGGCTTCTCAGCATCCTCAGTCTTGGCCGACTCTTCAGAGACCGGCGGAACTTCCTCCTCGGCAGGCTCTTCTTCCACGTAAACATCATCCATATCCGTGGCATCCACCTTGTTTCGCAGCAAATAATAAATCACTGTGTTGGCGGAGAAGAAGAACGATACCAGAAAAGCGATGACAAAACCAATAACCACATATACCCAGAAGGCAATGATCCAAGCACCAAAGGCCTGGGCACCCCAACAGACGCTCCAATCGAATCCGCCGTGCAGACTCTCAAAGCTCGGGCCCGACCACATGGTGTTGAACTTGTCCATCAAACCAGAATTGCCGTCAACAATCACTCCCTTACTTACGCCGATATGAGTCAGCTTCAGCATAAGAAAAGCGAAGAAGCGGACGAACAGATAACAGAGCACGCCATAAATCAAGGCCACCAGGCTGTAGAAAGCCATCCGCCAGGGGCGGGCATATACGTAACTGAACGACCGGCTGATAGCGTCGAAGCTGTCCGAGCCTTCCACCGCGATGGTCGGGTACATCAGGTTCATTCCTCCGACGGTTCCCACAGCCACCAGAGCCATAACGAAACCGCCTACCAATGACAGGCAGAATAGCACCGAGAGAAGCACTTCGCCGATTCCCAAGCCCCAATTGCCCACGATAAAGTTACCCGCCAACACCAGAAGTCCCAAAACGGCTATAATCAGCACGGGAATCAACGGCGCGAACAGGAAACTCGGGAACTTGGTCACGCTGAACTTCAGCGCTTCCTTAATGGATATCTTCTCATCCCTGGCCACATGCAGGGCTGCGATCCTACTGATAGCCCCGCCAAAAACGGACCAGACAGCCAGACAGATAGCCACAATCAGAATGAAGAAGACCCAGTGCTGCTCAAACAACCACTGCAGGCCTTTCAGAGCCCGCCAGATCTGGCCGAGTATGCCCACTCTGGCCGTGGCACTGCCGGTCAGCTCCGTGCCGCCGAGTAAATTAAAGGGCACCATAACCCGAACATCCCGAACCAGATCACGAAAGACTCCCTGCTCATATTTCAGCAGAGCCTTAAACGGTCCGCGACCGGCCGGGCCTTTGCCGACCAGATCCCTGACATCTTCAATCTTCGCCTGCACAGCCTTCCGCTTGGCCCGCAATTGCTGAGGAACTTCCTGTTTGAGTGCCTTTACACGCTCACGGATTTTTTCAGGCTGACCCTCGTATCTTTCTTTAACGCCAGCTATTCTTTTTTCCAGGTTGTTTTCTTCGATGTAGATTTTGAGCTCTTCTTTTCTAACGTCGATGATGCGGTCTGCCAAAGCGGCGGACTCAATACTTATCTCCTCCACATCAGCGCCCAATTCCCTATCGCGCATCCTTTTCAATTTGCCTTGACGGCTGTCATGTGCGGCCTCATACCAGGCGCTGAAATCCTGGCCGCCCTTGGCAAATACCTGGACCTCCGCAGGCTGGCCGTCTTCCCAGATAATCGCAGGCCCAGCATACCATATCCTGTCCAGTACTAAACCGGCCACAAAACATATGGCCAAGCCTAGAAAGGCCAAGACCAATTTGCTAGGATGGATGGCTAAGCGAAAACTCCGGAAAACATTGGTAAAGGCAAATGTCTGCTGCCAATCAATTCCGCACAACTGTTTTTTTTCCTCCGCCATTGACCTCTCCTTTCGATCAGATAGTGGATTCAATTATTTCCCACTGCAAAAATATATTTAGACTAATAACCCAACCATTTGCCCAGTCCGAGGCTCAGCATTGCTAACGCCTCGCCTACCCCCGGCTGGAATATTATGCACCATCGGCACAAAGCTACCGGAGATTATAGAACCACGTAAGCTCCCCAGCCAAGCAAAAAACAAAAGTTTTTCGTCCCCCAAGGGGAGAAATGACCACACTTGAGGCTATGGTGCGGTCCTTATGGCCTATCAGAGTTCCCGCTGCCGCGTGCGTCGGGTGGGGCTTTTCCTTCAGCCAGGCGGTATTCCTGATTAAACCACTTGCCCAGATCCACCCAATGGCAACGCTGCGAGCAAAACGGATAGCAAGGACTTTTTTCTTTGGCCCGGGCAGGCAACTTCCGGCCACATGTCCGACAAAACTCGTCCTTGGTCATCTCGCCACCCCGTAATTGGCCAAAGCCACACTAATCGGACTGCTGCTGAGAACCTGAGCCCGACGAATCTTTCTTCTTGGCCGATGACTCAGTCTTAGCAGGCTCGGCTTTACCGCTCTTGTGGCTGTCCGACTCGGCTTTGGCAGCCTTATGGTAACTCTGGGACCGATAGTCCGTGGCATAGAACCCGGAACCCTTGAACAATATCGCTCCTCCCGTTCCGATCAAACGCTTCAAAGACAATTTGCCACAGGCTGGACACTTCCTCAAAACACCGGCCGTCATGGACTGAAAGGCCTCAAACTCAACTCATGACCGCACTTACTGCATTCATACTCATAGGTCGGCATAGTACTTTTTTAGTAAAACCTCGATTGAACCAAAGACTCTCGGCTATCTACGATTTATTCTGTTTCCACAATCCCTCGAGCAAACTATTCCCGTGGCCTTGATAGGCCTGACGGTTCGCCAAGCGATGCTCGACCTCCTTAATAGCGATCTCGGCGGCGGCCTCCAATGTTTCCCGGCCGAAATCTGCGTCGGCTTCCTGCGGTGCCATCTCTCCAGCTACGCCGATCAACTCCCGGCCCTTTGGCGGCAAAGTGCCTAGGTCAACAGTCTGCGGCTCAAGGGCCAACATGTGCGAGGTTTCCCAGCCGCCCGCGTGGTCCCCGGCGCAATCATAGTTGTCCTGGATCAACATATAATCAAGAAAGGCCCAGGCCAACATGCCCTGGTACCTGCTATATCGTCTCTTATTAAAATGCAACGCGGCAGCTCGAGCGTAGTCGATAAGAGGATAATGGCCAGCTACGAAAACCCCCAGTTCGAACCCCAGGCTCTCCACCTCCGCCAGGATGTGAAGGAGAAGCCTGTGGTAGTTCTGGGCCTGCTCCGTAGCTGTAAACGGATGTTTGTCCGCTGAGAAGTTATCCGGGGAGAGTTCCATTTTCTCGGCGATCAGGTCTCGGTCCCCAGCGTTGGCTTCCATCAAAGATTCCACGCGACTTTCACCGTAATACAAAGAGGGAAAAACCAACCCTCCGCCTTTCTGTGCGCAAAGGATGGCCAAGCCCTCGGCCTGTAGAGTATCGGCGCCCACAGGATTATGAAGCCCGTGCCATTCCAGGGTACCCAGGGGGATATAAGCGACAGGGCATTTCTGGCGACGAGCTACTATCTGCTCCGGCCGTAGGAAGTGATATCTGACTTCGTCCATGACGCTTTCCTCTGTCGTGTTCAACAGGCTCCGGCTTCTAATCTGCCGGCTCCGGCTTTTCCGGCGCTGGTTCTGCCTCTTCGCTGGGCTTTCGACTGACCGCCACCCTTGCCGGCCGTAGCGTGCGGC
>JAACET010000083.1 GCA_011682385.1 Actinomycetota bacterium
CAGATTAGAAGAAGGTACAAAGGTCCGTAATATTTGATCTTTTATATGTGTTTTTGATATTTGATCTTTGATTTTTGATATAGAACCAAGACCCCCGGCACGTAGGCCGGGGGCATTTGAAACGGGAAAAAGTAGAAAAAACATAAAGAACGCACCACGAAGGCACAAAAGACACGAAGGAAAAAAACACAGAGTGAAAGAAAAGAGATTTGAAATTCAAGATTTCAGATTAAAAAAAACGGACCCCGGGTAAAATCTGGGGCTAAATAATAAAGAGGTTCAAAGTCCATGAGTAGGCGAAAATACTGGAGCAGAGGACGTATAAAAAAACCACATCGCGTGCGGGGAGTGGCGGTGCTGCCCAGCCTGTTCACCCTGGGTAACGCGGTTTGCGGTTTCGCGGCTATCTACTACGCGGCTATGCCGGGCGGAGATTTCAATCAAAAGCTGTTCGTCTCACCCCTGGCCCTGGCGGGGTACTTCGTCTTTATGGCTATCCTGGCTGACGCCATCGACGGACGCCTGGCTCGGCTGGCCAGGTCGGCCAGCGACTTCGGGGGTGAACTGGATAGCCTGGCAGATGTGATCAGCTTCGGAGTGGCCCCGGCGTTTCTGCTGATAAAACTGGCGGCCGGCACAAAGGAAATGGCCACAGATATCGCACCCATCGGCGTGCCCTGGCTGGGCAAAGGTATATGGCTGATAGCGGCAATATATCTGTGCTGCACGGCCCTGCGGCTGGCTAGATTCAATGTGGAAAATGCCACAGACTCCTCGGCACACATAGGCTTCAAAGGTTTGCCGGCACCGGCAGCGGCTGGGGCAATCGCCAGCCTGGTCGTACTGCACCAGGAGTTTCTGCGGACAGCTACGGGATTGGGTGATTGGCTGCCCAGCGCAACGTGGACGGAGACTCTAGTAGTCAGAGCGCTACCGGCTGTGGCACTGGTGTTGGCCCTGGCTATGGTCTCGCGAATACCCTACGTGCATATAGTCAACCAGTATATGCTGGGCAGACGCAGCTTCAGACACCTGGTGCGAATAACAATCTTCATGATCCTCTGCCTGGTTCACCTGCAAATCGCATTGGTATGCATATTCTGCGGATTTGCCCTGTCCGGGCCCCTAGGAAGCCTGCGGAGACGCTGGCAAAGAGCCAAGGCCAAAACGGACCTGCCACAAACCCAAACCGAGAGCAACTAGCTAGCCGGCCAAAACCTTCTCGTAGAGGGAAAGATAGCGGGGGACAATCTGCGACTGCTCAAAGAGCTGCTGGGCCCGCCGGCGACCGGCAAGGCCAAGGGTGTGTGCCAAATCCTCATCCTTCAAGATACGCAGCACGTGGCTGCTCAAGGCTTCGATGTCTCCAACGGGATCGAGAAAACCAGTCTCACCGTCAAGGACCACATCCTTCAGGCCGCCGACATCGGTAGTAACCGTGGGGACGGCACAACTCATGGCCTCCAAAGTGACCAAAGAAAAACTCTCCATCTGGGAAGTCAAAAGCAAAACGTCGGCCAAGGGCAGCAGGTTCTCGATGGCTTCCTGCCGGCCCAAAATCCAGGTAGAATCCATAACAGCCAAACGGTCGGCTTCGGCTTTAACCAAAGACAACTCGGGGCCTGAACCAATCAGAAGGAGCTTGGCGGGGACAACTCGGCGAACCTGAGCGAAAACACGCACCACATCCAGACATCGCTTCAAAGAACGAAAGTTGGATATGTGCATCACTATCTTCTCTTCCGGACGGGCAAAATGGTCGCGACACGAACGCCCACATCGCCCCAGCGGCTTGAGCCTGGCCGTATCCACAAAATTGGGGATTACCTCGATGGGAATGTCCAGATCGAACTCTGTTAGCGTGCGGCGGCGAAGGTATTCGCTGACGGCAGTGACGGCGTCACTGGAGGTAATGGCAAAACGAGTTATCTCGCGCAAAGAAGGATCGGCGCCGACCAGGGTAATATCGGTGCCGTGCAAAGTAGTAATGGTCTTAATCCTACCTCCAAGCATCTCCTGAGCCAAATGGGCGCAGATGGAATAGGGAACGGCATAGTGAACGTGTAAAAGATCGAGGTGCTCCCGCTGAGAAACCTCGGCCATCTTGGCGGCCAAACTCAACGTGGCCGGCTGATGATGAAAAACCGGATAGTCAATAATCGAAACCTCGTGAAAATAAACGTTGTCCTGGTAAACGCCAAAACGGAAAGGAGCTGTATAAGCAATAAAATGTACAGAATGGCCGTCGCCGGCTAAGGCCAAACCCAACTCGGTGGCTACCACTCCGGAACCGCCGTGGGCAGGATAACAAGTAATTCCAATACGCATAGTTGATACCTGTTCAAGTTGCAAAGGTGCATTAAAAGTAATATATCAAAAATCAAACAGCAAAAATCAAAATTACATATCAAAATTCAAAAAGGTTAAGAGCCCGGGGGCGTTTGAAGACGACAGAAGACCCCCGACACGTAGGTCGGGGGCATTTATGTGTATCCATCCGAGGGTTCCTTTCCTATGACCACAAGGATACGGGGTCGGGAACTTCTACGGGTTCGTGCATGAAATAAGGCTCGCCGTAAGTCTTGCCGATCAGGCCGCCAAAATAACGGGCCTGGGCCTGCCAGAAACCCATGAAATCCTTCGAAGATATATAAGTGGCGGGCTCGGCACTATCGGGTTGATAGAATTGTGAGGCAAAGGCCAAAACAGCTCGGCGCTTGGTATCGAAATCCTCGGAGATGTCCACAATAAAAGAAACCTCTTTGACGAAGTGCTCAGGATAATGGAGCACACGCTTGACCTGGTGGGGCTCCTGAGCGGTATCGTACCTGGTCCGGCCGGCGAGCCAGGCAGCGTCGGAAACGAGTTGGCCGCCACGGTAATGGTCGGGGTGGTAATCCACAGTAAGGCCAGCCAGAACAACGGCGGGACGATGTCTGCGGATGGATTCTACAACTTTGCGCTTTGCCTGGGGGTCTTCGGCAGAAAGATTACCATCGGGAAATCCGAGATTCTCTCGCACGGCCAGGCCCAGAATCTGGGCGGCATGGGCGGCCTCTTCCCGGCGCGAAGCCACCGAGCCGCGGGTGGCCATCTCACCGGCTGTAAGATCCACTATGCCGACCTTGTAACCCAAACGGGTCATCTTGGCAATCAGGCCGCCGGCATTGAGCTCAGCGTCGTCGGGGTGGGCGGCAAAGGCCAAAAGATCAAGCTTCTCGGTGTCTATCTCCTGACTCATATCCGTTACCTCCCCCCGGCACGTAGGCCGGGGGCTTTCTTTTCTTGCTTTTACGTGCAACCTTGCTCCGAGAAGTACACGATGCGGTGGCGAAAATCAAAGATGTCCGTCTGCTCAATAATCCGATCCAGGACGGCCTGTCCATAGTACACCAAATAAGCCAAGAGGAGAAAGACCCTCTCCTGTGGTTGGCTGTGCGGGCGAAGGGTCAGACGAATGGTCTGCAATTGGTTTTGAGTTAGCTGTTCATCCTGAACATCAGGGGCGGATTCGCAGAGGAACTCCTGATCCCCAAGAGTCGACTTGGCCAAGAGGCGGGCAATGTCAGGGGCCAGCAGAGTCATGGAGGACCTGGGCCAAACGACCGGCATAGGTACATCCAATTGCTTGTACAACCCGGTCAGTTGAGCAAAGTAGGCGATTTCGCCCGGGCCGGCGACATAGGCTACCGTAGGCAGCAGAAAATCCTGGACAACAGAACGGAACATCACCGAACAGCTAAGGTCGGCGGGGGTGTAATCAGCAGGCGGCGAGGTTAGGGGCCAACGTTGGCCGTCCCGGACTGTGTAAAGCGTCACCCGACTCTTAGGAGAAATCTGGGGGGTATAACCCTGCTCGGCAAGAGCAGCAGTGCTGCTATCGAAGGTCTGCTGTAAATTGCCAAAGCGGGAAAATATCCGACCAAAAATCTCGCCGGCATGGGGATAAACAATGTGTGGTTCAAGAAGTATTAAGCCGTATTCGGCAAAAAGCTGGGCATAGATTCGGCCAAACCACCGGCCCCAAGGTTCGTTCTCCTGGGGTTGGTAAAGCTGCTGCCAAGGACTGCGAAACTCGGTAGCGGGCAAGAGATCCATAAGTTCATTGAAGGCCGTCAAAACAGCCTGGTCCGTGCGCAGAGTGCAAATCTGTCGGCGGGTGTGGGGTAAATTGGCCCGAATTTTCCGAAATCGGCCCTGCCGGTCAATCCAGGCAACACGGTTGACCTCGCGGAGATTGGCGTCCTCCGAGGCAATCCAGAAAACAGGCACAACATTCCTGCCCGTACTCCGGCTGAGGTGCTGAGCGAGCTTGATGGCTGTAACGGCCTTATAGAGGGTGTACAAAGGTCCGCCGGCAAAGCCGGGCTGTTGGCCGGTGACTACAGCTAAGGTTTGAGGATCGGCTAATGAGCGAGCGTTACGAAGGGTGGCTGGGCTGGCAGAAATCTCGCGATTGTATTCAACCAGGGCTTGCGAAAGCTTCTCACGGGTAATCCCAACAGAAGCCAATTCCCCGATTCTGGCGGAAAGAACCTGCTCGTTAGCGGGATAGCAGCGATAGAAAGAGGTAAGTTTCTCCGAGTGAGCCAAGTAGTCCTGGTAGATGAGGCGGCTGGGATAAACTTGCTGGGGTTGTGCGAAGCCGAGCCTAGAAGTCATCCTTAGCCCCCATGATTATCAGTCTGGGTGAGCGGGTTGTATGCGGTTGGCCATCAAAATCGCCCCAGACATTTTTAACCGTCAGGTGCGACTGGGTAAACATTTGCTCGATCCCTTCTCGACTGTAAAGCTTAACGGATTCGTCGATGATCCTTTCACCAGCATCGGTAACAATGCGAATCCGCTTCTCGACCCGGCCATCATCGGTGATCCGACGGTGCTGCTCGATGAGCCGATGGCCGTCGGTATGCCGACTGTGCGGCTGAAGAGTCTCACGAAGGTGAGGTTCGTTGATATAGTCCAGCCAAAAAACGCCGTCGCTCACCAGAGCGTTTGAGGCCTGCTGAATAACGGCAAGATTCTCTTGATCCGTCTGAAAATATCCAAAAGAAGTAAACAGCAACGTGGCGCAGGTAAACTCGGCTTCAAATGGTAAATGACGCATATCGGCGCAAACGAGCGCGGCCTCGGCCTTAAGCGAAGCCAAACGGCTTAGGCCCTCGGCTAACAGCTCCTCAGAGCGGTCCAGGCCGACAGAAAACTCGGCGGCGGCACAAAACCACACCAGATGGCGAGCAGTTCCACAAGCAATATCGAGAATACGGCGACAGAACTCGGCAGGGGTCTGGGTGAGTATAAACTCGGCCTCCTTGCGAGCAGCGGCCTCGTTGCGGTGGGCATAGACGCGAAGATAATCACGGTCGTAAGCTGTCTCATACCATGGTCTGCCTGAATTACTCACTTGATGCCGTGCTCCCGCTTATACCGGGCCCAATTGCGCTTCAAATCCACAAAGGCCTCAAAACTGGGGCAAAGCAAAAAGGGATTCTCCCGGCGCTCTTGGCCGATAGTCGAACTGGGACGGGGGCCGTAGTCGTGGCCGGGCCATACCTCAACATCGTCGGGCAGCTTCAAGAGCTTGTCAAACAGGCTGTCGTACTCGGCTCGGGCACCCGGGCCGTGATCCGTACCACCAACCTTGCCGACAAAAAGAGTGTCGCCGGTAATCAACTTATTGTCCGTCAGCAGACAAATGCCATCAGGAGTGTGGCCAGGCGTATGCAAAATCTTGACCTTCAACGAACCGAGCTCGAGCACGTGGCCGTCGTCAACAGCTAAATCGTCAGCCGAAGCGGAAGACTTATGGGCAACCACGCGGGCACCGGTGGCCTTGGCGATCTTGTCGCTGAGCTGGCTGTGGTCGTAGTGGCCATGAGTGTTGACTACATAGATAAGGTCCAGGCTGTGCTGGGCAACAATGGCAAGGACCATCTTCTGATTATAGGCGGGGTCAACCAGCAGGGCCTTGCCGGACTCTTGGTCGGCGACGAGATAGGCGAAATTGCGGTCGCCTCCAACGGCCATCTGCTCAAATATCATGACTTTCTCCTATCCAAGAGAAAAGCTAACAAACAAAAGATCAATCTACCAGTTTCTGCGGCCCTTGGCTAGGGGCAGGGTAAAGCAGACAAGCAATATCAAAAATCAAATAGCAAAACGATTAAGAAAAGACAAGAAAACCTGGATTCCGCATCAAGTGCGGAATGACAACAAGACCCCCGGCACGTAGGCCGGGGGCATTGGTGAATACAGAACAACATAATCCACAAGGCATTAATGCAGGCCACAGGAAAGGGGCAAGTCTTGACGTTGGAGCACGAGCATGGTAGCCTCTGGCAGCGTAATCAGGCAGGAGCAGATATGTTCGCAGTGATCTCCGACATTCACGGTAACCTGGAAGCCCTGGAGGCTGTGCTGGACCGCATCAAAGAGCTGGATATCGACGAAATCGTCTGCCTAGGCGATATCGTGGGCTATGGGCCAAATCCTATGGAGTGCACAGACCTGGTGGCTGAACACTGTCAACAAAAAGTCATGGGCAATCACGACTTCGGGGTACTCTACGAACCGGCAAACTTCAATGTGGGAGCTGAACAGGCCTGCTTCTGGACCAGACAACAGCTACTGTCGGATACTCATGCCCAACGGCGTCGAACACGCACGTACTTCCTGGGCTCGGCACCGGCTAAACTGACGCACAAAGGGATGAGTTTCGCCCACGGATCACCTCGGAGGCCAATCAACGAATATATCTTCCCCGACGACGTCTATTCCAATACCAACAAACTGGCAAGTATCTTCGAGCGTATGGAAAGCTTCTGCTTCGTGGGACATACGCATTTTGCAGGGGTGTTTCTGCCCGATCCGGATTTCTACAATCCGGCGGAACTGGGAGAACACTTCGCCTTCGACTCGGCTGAAAGAGCTATCATTAACGTCGGCTCAGTCGGGCAACCGCGAGACAGGGACCCGCGAGCATCCTTCGTGACCGTCAGCGACAACGAAGTCAAATTCGTACGGGCAGAATACGACATTCAAAAAGTAATCGATAAGATCGGAGCAGTCGAGAAACTGGATAATTTTCAGGGCGAACGCCTGCTCGAAGGCCGTTAATAACCTTCTGGAGTGACCCGTGGACAGCAAAAAATTCATGTTGGCTATGGCTCTTTGCTTTGTGGCCCTGATCGCTTGGCGATGGCTGGGCGTGCAAATATACGGACCACCAAAAGAACAACAGACCAAACAAGTACAGCAGCCAATCGAAGAGCAGGCAAAAGCAATAACTCCAAGTCCGACTGAGCTAAATGAGCCGGACGGTATAGGTATACAGGAAATAGTCCAGGGGAAAGGCTATACGGCCAGCATAAAACAAACTCAGCCGCTGCGAGAGGATATATACCTGGGATCAGAGCAAAGGGGTTCGGGCTATAAGCTGCAGGTGAGTCTGAGCAACGACGGGGCAGCAATAGCTCAGGCGTGGCTGACGGAATTCGTCCAGAACTCGGACGAATATAAATTCTCCCAAAGCCCCTACGGGGAAGGTCGGAAGACTCCCGTAACACTGCTGAGCCAAGTGGAAGGTAGATTCAAACCGGAAAAAGCGCGGCAAGATCAGCCGCCCTGCCGTACTTCACTGGCTACGAGCCGAGTACGCTTCCTAAAAATAAACTCCCAAGCAGATGGGCCGCGTCGGGAGGAATTGGCCAGCATCAATCTGGTAGGTCAGAAAAACTGGCAACTGCTTGAACTAAACGAACAAAACAGCAAAGCAGTCTTCCAGACCACAGTACTCTTACAGCAAGAAAACAAAACCATAGCAGAACTGTTGTTGCGAAAGACCTATGCCCTGGCTAAGGACAGCTACGATATCAATGTGGAACTGGATCTGACGCTGGCGGAAGGTTCAGCTGAAAATCTGGCTGTCGAACTAGTTCAGGACGGCCCGACAGGTATGGGACGAGAGGACCCTCGGACCGATATGCGCGCGGGAATCTACGGCACACTGAGCACAGCAAAGGGTGTCGAAAAAGTGGCAGTGACCAGCGTTACCTATAAGAACGCGGCCAAGGCAGAAGGGGGCGTGGCTGTGGGACCCGGAGCCCAAGGACAACTGCTCTGGGCAGGAACGATGAATAAATTCTTCGGGGCCTTCCTGGTGCCGGAGTCAAAGTACACGGCTAAAGACGATCCGACGGCAACAGAAGTCGGCAAAGTATTCACGCAGGTACAAATCGTCCCCATAGTCGATGCGACAACAGGCAAAAATGGTAACGTGTTGGCCCGGCTGGTAGCGCCGACTATCGAACTTGAGCCAGGGATTACCAAAAGCATAAAAATGAAACTCTTTCTGGGCCCCAAAGAACGCGGTCTGCTAAAGAGCGGCGAATACGGTCGGCTGAACTTCGGGTCCAGCATCCAATACCGCTCCTGCGGGTTCTTCACCTTCGGATGGCTGAGCGAAGGGCTGCTCTGGCTGCTGGGCAAAATCCACGCGGTGATCCCCAACTACGGAGTGGGAATAATAATACTGGTTATTCTTGTACGCTTGGGACTGCACCACTTTACCAAAACGTCACAAGTATCCATGATGCGGATGAGTAAACTGGCTCCGGAAATAGAAAAACTCAAAAAGAAATACGGAAACAATCGGGAAGAACTGAGCCGAGCTCAGATGGGACTGTATAAAGAATATAAGATAAATCCGCTTAGCGGGTGTCTACCGATGGCACTGCAAATGCCTATCTGGATTGCACTGTACTCCGGGCTAAACACGGCTGTGGAACTACGACACGCGCCGTTCTTCTGGTGGATAAATAATCTGGCGGGAGCGGATAATATTACGGCCTACTTCGCAGGTGGGCTGCCGGCTGAACCGATCACGAAACTACCCATGCTGGGGCCGATCTGGGGACTGAATATTCTGCCGATCCTGCTGGGCGTGGCCTTCTTCCTGCAGCAAAAATTTATGCCCTCAGCAGGAGCGGCGGCTTCGCCACAGGCGGCTCAAACAAAGAAAATGATGTACTTCATGATGGCTCTGTTTCCGCTGATGCTCTACGGGGCACCGTCGGGGCTGAACCTGTACATCATGACCTCGACCTTCGTGGGAGTGATCGAAAACCACTATATCAAAAAACATATCCGCGAAAAAGAAGAGGCTGAAAATCGGCCCATAGTGGGCGGCAGTGTAAATAATATCAAATCGCTGAAGTTCAAGAAAAAATAGGAAAGGACCCAGGCCCTAGATCTGGTGAAGCTCTCAGACTTGACCGGGGCGGTGAAATCCGGTAGATTAGCGCATCTCAATGGTGGTGGGAGTAGCTCAGTCGGTTAGAGCACTAGGTTGTGGTCCTAGGGGTCGTGGGTTCGAATCCCATCTCTCACCCTT
>JAACET010000176.1 GCA_011682385.1 Actinomycetota bacterium
CTCTCTCTCTTGCTTTCTTTCTTCGTGGTGAGTTCTTCGCTTTTTTCAGCGAAATCTGCGCAATCAGCGTCGAAAAAATCTTTCTTTCCGTTTCTTTTTCTGCTTTGTGCCTTTCCTCACCTTCGTGTCCTTCGTGGTGAGTTCTTTCTGTTTGTTCAATCTGCCAAGAGATTACGATTAGCCTCGCGTCCTTGTTTTCTAAGTACCAACTCAGCATCCGGACAGATCTCTTTTTGGCGCATCTGGTCCAGCAGTTCCTGGGCCGACCGCCGGGCCTGCAGATCATCCAAGGCGTTCAGTCTTACTCTCATCACCAGCGTATAATCCGCCATTTTTTGTTTACTTCTCCCTCAAGCCTCACGCCTCAAGCCTTCTTTTTCGGACTGTCCACTTCTTGCAGATATGCCAGGGTGCGTTCTAGTTCTCCCTTGAGGTGTCGCACTCGCAGCAGGCTTTTTACTCTGGTCAGCATTTCCAGTTTATTGATGGGTTTGGAGAGGAAGTCATCTGTTCCCGCCGCCACCGCCCGTTCGATATCTCCCAGTTCGTTCAGGGCCGTCACCATTACCACGGGTATATCGGCCGTATCCGGATCAGCCTTGAGTTTACGGCAAACCTCGAATCCGCTCATCCGCGGCATCATAATATCCAGCAGGATCAGGTCCGGATTTTCTTTGGCCACGCACTCCAGGGCTTTTACGCCGTCGGCTGCCGAGATCACTTTGCACTGTAGTTCTTCCAGATAGGCCTGGAGCAGTTCCAGGTTTTGGCTGTTGTCGTCTACCACCAGGATTGTGGACTTGCTGGGATCGACGTCTAGTTTCCCATCATTCTTAGCTGACATAAGCGCTCCTTACGAGCCGCGTGGATTACATTGTGGACCAAGCTTCTACATCCGCGTAATTACAGACGTTTAGCGTGCCCTTGTCAACGTAAAAACCTGGAAGTCGTTTTAAATGGGTGCTGTTGCGTTTGCAGGTGGATTTCTTAGGTTCTCAACCGTAAAGGAGGAAGCCCCTTCTTTTTTTTGCCCCCGGTTTTACCGGGGATTTCTTCTAAACAGAGATTTGCAGAAGTGCCCGAAATAAATTGGCTTGCACCATTTACTGCTTTACCTCAGAAACGCCCTAAAGTGCCCAAAGGTACAAAAGGTAGAATACTTAATCACGCCCAAAGGTTAATTGAAGCTTTAGATGTTGAAATTGAATCCATACGGCTTTGCAGGATTCGGTTGCTGTTGCTGGGGGTAATACTGACAATTTTCGAAAATTGGATACCACCCAAGCTAGTAGGGGGAGCTACTAACGCTTCATTCACACGTATAAACTCAGCTATTGAAATGACGTTAGGAAGTTCTCGGCTTGTTACAACCGAGGAGACGGCTAGAGCATGTAATATAAACCGTAAAACCTTTAGCTGGCTTTTTCGGGAAATGATGGGGATCCATTATTCTGAATTTAACCTTCGACATCGCATTAATAAAGCAGCCGAACAATTATTACGTACGGATGATCCTTTAAAAAGAATCGCCAAAGACTGGGGGTTTGTTGATGTCAGCCATCTGCATAATTGCTTCATGAACCATTACAATTGCTCTCCAAAGGAATACCGTCAGCAAAGCGAAGCCTAAGATTGACTGGCACTCTGCTAGCGGGGGCGAGATATGTTGTGGATCAGCGGCGGATGAACTACAATCACCATTGGCCGAACAGCAGGCTGGGCGGTTTGCTGAACCATTATTATCGCCCAGCAGCTTGATTCTGATGAAATCCTGGGAGTAAAATGACATTTTGGCCCACCTCTTAATAGCCCGCTTCATCGCGTCTTATCTCAGCAGAGGAGACTATGAATTCACGCCAAATTATTGAACGCACCTTGGATTTCAACCATCCTGAGCGAGTCGGCCGTTCGTTTGCCTGCGGTCCAGACGATTTTGTTTGGGTATCGCACACTGCCAAGACCCATGCCACCGACTGGCAGCAGACAGGCCAAGGCCTCTGGCGGCGCCAAGACGAATGGGGTAATACTTGGAGCCGTTTGGACCCCAGCTCCAAGGGCGAGGTCACCGAAGGGGTACTCAAGAGTCTTGCTGGCGCTGATTCCTACGAATTGCCCGACTTTTCGAATCCCCAGGACTATCAACGGGCACAGAAGATCCGGCAGGAGAACGAGTACAAATATGTTCTAGCCAGGGTGCCGGGCTTTGCCTTCAACATCGCCCGCAAGCTACTCAAGCTGGATACCTACCTGATGGCTTTGATGCTTGATACGGAGCGTGTTCGCAAGCTGCACGATCGTATCGATGAACTTGTGGCTGATATGATTGGCAATTACGCTGCTGTCGGCGTAGATGGCATCTTTTTTCCTGAAGACTGGGGTACGCAAAAGCAAACCCTGATAAGTCCCCAAATGTGGCGGGAGGAGTTTTTTCCCCGTTTTGGAAAACTGTGCGGACTATGTCACCAGTGCGGTATTACGGTCTTTATGCATTCCTGCGGAAAGATCACAGCCATCATTCCTGGCTTAATAGAGGCAGGTGTAGATGTTCTGCAATTCGATCAGCCCACATTGCATGGCCTCGACACATTGGCTGATTTTCAGAGCGCAGCTAAAATCAGCTTTTGGTGTCCCGTGGACATTCAAAAGACCCTGCAGACCCGCGATGAGCAGATTATCCGAGCTGAAGCTCGCCGAATGCTGGACAAGCTCTGGAAGGGCCGCGGGGGCTTCATTGCTGGTTACTATAATGACAACGCCTCTATTGGTCTGTCGCCGGAGGTCCAGGGATGGGCTTGCGATGAGTTCATCAAACAGGGACTGGCCGAGCATTATAAATAGTCGATTCTCTCCTGCAGCTAACACTCTTCTGAACTTTTGCTGATCTGTTTTCCGTACAGCAGCACGGTCATTGCGATATAACTCTTTGCGCAGGTAATACGTACCTTTACATTCTGTGTCTCTGTGATC
>JAACET010000084.1 GCA_011682385.1 Actinomycetota bacterium
CAAGACCCGGGCCAGCGTATGGATCACAGCCGTTACTAGGCTGGATGAACGCAACCAGTGGGCTACCGGTATAAGTGTAATCAAGACAGCCTGGCGCCTGGACTTCAGCAAACAGCCGGACAAGAGTTGGCTGATTGATACTATCGAGTTTATTGAATTGAATGACCAGAAAGTTGATTGGACGGTATCGAAATAGCATTATGGATCCCTCTGCAATTCTCGCACCTGACGGACTGATATCGGCGAAGCTTCCGGGCTATGAGCATCGGCCGCAGCAGCTCCGGATGGCTGAGTTGGTTGGCCGGGCGTTTGTTGATAAAAAGCATCTGATCATCGAGGCCGGTACCGGCGTGGGCAAGAGCTTCGCATATTTAGTACCAGCCATCGAAATGGTCCACAGCCAACCCGACAAGCGGGTGGTCATTTCCACGCACACCATTGCTCTTCAGGAACAGTTGATCGAGAAGGACATACCTTTTCTGAAAAAGGTCTTTCCGAACGACTTTAAAGCCGTTCTGGTCAAGGGGCGCAGCAACTATTTGTGCCTGCGCCGCCTGGCTTTCGCCAGCGTCCACCAGGACAGGCTGTTTGGCTCAGAGTCCGAGTTGAAGAATCTTTGGCGGATTGAAGACTGGGCCGGTCGAACCCGCGACGGCAGCACGCGTAGCATTCGCTTTGCAGTTTCCCCGCGTGTTTGGCGGTGGGTATGTGCCGACCGGAACAGCTGCCACGGACGTAGCTGCCAATTATTCAGCAAGTGTTTTTACCAGGCGAGTCGACGGCAAACCAGGGCCGCCCACATTCTGGTGGTCAACCATGCCTTGTTTTTTGCTGATTTGGTCCTGCGTGAAAAGCAGGGCAGTGTTTTGCCCAGCTATGATGCAGTAGTCTTGGACGAGGCCCACCGTATTGAGGAAGTTGCCGGTGATCATTTGGGTGGCCGCATTAGCCCGGGCCAGGTCGAGTACCTCTTAAATATTCTTTACAATCCCCAGAAACAGAAGGGCGTTTTGCCCCTTTCTGATACAGCCCGATCAGCTCGTCAAGCGGCCGTGACTGCCCGATCGGCAAATGAGCAGTTTTTCGCAGCGTTGGCCAAGTGGCAGCGAGACTTTGGTCGCAGCAATGGCCGGCTCAGCGAACCTATTGTCATGGACAATACCCTTTCGCCTGCTCTGTGCCAGCTTGCCGAGCTGCTGCGTGAGCTTAGCCTCAAGTCAGATGAGGATCAGTTGGAGTTGGCCGGCTATGCCGGTCAGGCCCAGGAGCTCGCCGATCAACTCCAAACGCTCCTGGAGCAGAAGGTTGACTCGGCGGTCTATTGGATAGAGTCTGAGCCGCTGCCTCACGGTCGCCGAGGACTGCCCCGGTGTAAATTGGTCTGCGCCCCGATAAACGTAGGCCCTGATTTACAGCGACTGCTTTGGAGCAAGACCGACTCGGTGGTCCTAACCAGTGCTACTCTCTCAGTTGGGCCATCCGAGCTGCCCACTGGGTCACAGCCGCAGGAGCCTTCTGCGGACGATTTTGAGTTTTTGCGGTCGCGATTGGGCCTGACCCAGGTCGACCGGGCTCGGCTGGGCTCTCCGTTCGACTTTTCCGAGCAGGTAACTGTTCACGTGGAAGCCGGACTGGGCCATCCCAACGATTCGCAGTTTTTGCCCGGTTGCTGCCAGGCCATCAAGAAGTACATCCAAATGAGCAGAGGCAAGGCTTTTGTGCTGTTCACCAGTTGGCAGATGCTAACTTCTGTTGCTCACGAGCTGGCCGAATTCTTTGATGAGCAAGAGATTGCACTACTCATCCAGAAGCAGGGCACCTCACGCACGCACTTATTGAATACCTTTCGTAAGGATACCGACAGCGTCCTGTTTGGCACCATGAGTTTTTGGCAGGGTGTGGACGTGAAGGGACCGGCCCTGTCCAATGTGATCATCACCAAGCTGCCCTTTGCCGTTCCGGATGAACCTTTGATCCAGGCTCGTATGGATAGCATTCGCAATAAGGGTGGCAATCCCTTTATGGATTATCAGCTTCCGGAGGCTATCCTACGTTTCAAGCAGGGCTTCGGACGACTGATCCGCAGTCGGGCCGACCGGGGAATCGTGGCCATCCTGGACTCTCGCCTGGTTACTCAGAGGTACGGCCAACGATTTCTTCAAGCTCTGCCGAAATGTCGAGTAACTGTGAACGACTGACCCGGCGGCTCGGACTGGCGAGCTGCACTTAGGGAAATGGCAAAGTTCCGTGGACAAAAGCGACGACACAAGTTAAGATGCTTGTTTGCTCGGGACGTACGTTCGGTTTGTATTGATGGAGATCGTTTGATGCAGCTACACAGGGGCAAAACTCGGGCCATCCGCGAATTCGATAATTGGGCCCCGAATTACGACCGCTCGGTCTTGAATTTGCTGCTTTTTCGACCGGCCTACAAGATGATGTTGGCCCAGGTGCGTAAGAGGGCCGCCAGGAGCAGGGACACCTTCCGGGTGCTGGACATAGGTTGTGGTACTGGCACGTTTACGGCCAAGTGTTTAGCCACAGAATTCGAGATGGAGGTGACTGGCCTGGACATGGCCTACAATATGATTTACCAGGCCAGGCACAAGAACTTTCGAAACGGTAACAACAGCTCACGGGCAATCTTTGCAGTTGGAGATGCTGAACATCTCCCCTTTGAGTCCGGTCATTTTGATATGGTTACCTGCTCAAACTCTTTTCATCATTATCCGGACCAGTTTCGGTCCGTCTGCGAGATGCGGCGGGTGATCAAACGTGGTGGTGAGTTGTTGGTTGTGGACGGGCATCGCGATGACCCTTTGGGATATCTGATTTTCGATCTGGCTGTAGGTGCCGTGGAAAAGCACGTCCGTCATTGTTCACGACGTCAATTTGTCAAGCTATTCAAGGATGCGGGATTCCGCAAGGTCACTCAGCGGCTACGTGGGCTTTTGCCTCCTATTGTGGCCACCTTGGGGCAAGCCTGATCCTTCACTGTCGAGAGACGTCCTTTTATACTGAGTCCCATGCACCGAACGACTGTTCGTTGGACAGAGAATGAGTATTTGTCTCTTGATTTGCCGGAGCACTGGCACGTCCAGGGGCATTATGCCCCCCGTGTCGCACCACCAATAGCAAACCTGTCATCTCGGTTGGCTCAACGGCTGGAAGAACCTTTGGGTCGCCCCGGCTTATCAGCCCTGCTGGCCCGGGCTCAAAGTGTGGCCCTGGTCATAGACGATCTGACTCGAGCGACCCCGGTGACAACTCTGCTTGAGCCGGTGGTAACGGCTTTGGAAAAGGCCGGCATCGCTGATGATCAGGTCACTGGTGTTGTGGCCACGGGGATGCACCCACCTCTCAGTGCTCAAGAGTTGACTGGCAAGATTGGTCTCGGCCTGGCTCAAAGATTTAGATGGGTGCAGAACCATTGCCGTGACCTTGACAAATACGCGTACCTGGGTACAAGCGGCGATGGTTCGGGTGGTGATTTGGACGTACATGTGCTCAAGGAGTTGGCTCAAGCCGACTTGATCATATTGTTCAGTTCGGTATCTCCGCACTTACAGGCTGGTTTTGGTGGCGGCTCAAAGCTTGTTTTTCCCGGATGTGCCCACGTCAAGACTATTGGCCCATTGCATAGGGTCGGCTTGCAGGGGGATGTATCCAAGCTCGTAGGCCAACGGCTTGCCGACAATCACATGCGCCAAGCGGTTGAACGGGCGGCTGCTCTCCTGGGCGACAAAGTATTTTCGGTGAGCGTATTGCTCGATTCAGCTGCCAGCGTATCTTGTTTGGAGCTGGGCGAACCCAGCCAGGTTCAGCAGCGGCTATCGTCAGCTTGTGAGCGTATATTTGGTCTGGAGATAACCGAACAAAGCGACGTGGCCATAGTCTCAGCCTTCCCTCGCGATTACGATATTTTGCAGGCCTTTAAGAGCATTGCCAACGTTCGGATGGCCGCCAAGGAAGGGGCCATAGTGGTGGGCATGATGAATCTCAGTGTCGTCGGACACTTGAGGGTGAAGGTTCCTTTTACCATACCGACAGGTTCACTTCAGTTTATTTTGAAGCTGATGAACGGCCCGGTAGCAACCCGACTCTTATCGCGGTTTGACAGGGGTTTGAGTCCCGAGGCGAGGTTTTTCGCTCGTCTGGGGTTGGACACTATCAGGCGCAACCGCGTGCTGTTATATTGTCCTCAATTGGTCGATTCTGGAGTTAAGTTTCCCTACATTGAGGTTTTTGCGGAATTACCGCCTCTTTGGCAGCGAGTGGAGAAGCTTCTGGGTAGGCCCGATCAGGTCCGGGCCAACGTGTTTGCTGAAGGCGGCTCGACTTATTTGAGGAGCACAAGCTAGATTGGCTAGATCACCTGACACAAGTTCTAAGAATACAGTTGTTGTTCAACTTGGATTGGCTGTTATGGCTGCGTTGTGTTTGGCCGGCTGTCCGGTCAAGGAGAAGCCCGGAACCGGTGTGCGATTTACCATTACCGATCCGCAGACTTCCCGGCGGGGCTATCTTTATATTCCCGCCGGATACGATGTGAACAAGTCTTGGCCGGTGGTCTTGACCTTCCATGCTTACAAGCCTTTTGGCGGTGCCGAGCGCCAGATACGAGAATGGTCGAGTACTGCTGATAAGTATGGCCTGATCATTGTTGCGCCCGTGCTGGTCAATTCCGGTCCTCAGATGCCGTATAGGCTCTATCGCATTAGTCCCAGTGTCGAGAAAGACGTCCAGGCTGCTATGGGTATGTTGGATTACGTCTTGACCCATACGGCTGCCGACCCTGACCGCGTATATATTACCGGATTTTCCTACGGCGGTTTTCTCATGCACTATGTAGCCAATCGATTTCCAGATCGTTTTGCTGCACTTTGCAGTCGAAATTGTAGTTTCAATCCCGGCATCCTCAACGAGGATAACGCCCGGCGCATGGCCGAAAGAAATTTTCCCGTAATGATTTACTATACCGAGCATGACATGTGGTATATCAAGGATTTTTCGAAAACTGCTGTCGATTGGTATAGGGACAGAGGTTTTAGTGTTCAGACTGAGGTTATACCTCAGAGTATGATGCCGCCCGGCTGGGGGCATTTCGAGGCCTATCCGGAGATAGCCGCTGAGTTTTTTCTTAGTTCTACGGGCCTCAATAGCAAGTTACGCATAATAGCCAGTCCGCAGACGGGTCCTGCTCCGTTACCCGTTAACCTTTCGGTGCAGTTGCCGCATCAGCTCGATTCTGATGATTTGACCTACCTTTGGACCTTCGACGGTCAGCCTTTAGCCCACACCCCCCAGGCCTATACCAGCATCTCTGAGCAGGGTGTTTACGATATACAAGTTATGGTTACCGACGGTCAAGGCAGAACACTGACTGCCAAGAGGAAAATCACTGTCGGGCCGCCGGGTATCTAAACTAACGTTATTAAACACTTGCCGGTGTGTCCAGGGAGTCCTGCTATTCTTAGAACCCGGACATATTTCAGCCGAGCCGTTGGGTTTCGCCTTTATCTGGTGTCGGTGGCGGCCTTTCTCTTGACAGGTTGTCCCGTGAACCAGAACCCCGGCATCGGTACGCAGTTTACCGTCAGTGACGCCCGGATAAACAGTAAGTATTATCTATATTTGCCCTACGGCTACGATATAAACAAGAGCTATCCGCTGGTCGTGACCATCCACGGTTTTGTTCCCTTTGACACTGCCGACAGGCAGATAAGGGAATGGCAGAGCACAGCCGACAAATACGGCCTGATTGTTGTTGCTCCTGTCTTGGGTACTTCCAATCAGGTCATGCTCTGGCTGAACGAGGTAGGTGCCGGCGTCAAAAGGGACGAGCAGGTGGTCATGGGTGTCCTGGATCACGTCCTCAGTCATACTGCCGCTGATCCGGACCGAGTGCTTATTACCGGTTGGTCTACCGGTGGATTCCTGATGCACTATCTAGCCAATCAGCATCCCGACCGGTTTGCTGCGATTTGCAGTCGGGGCAGTTGTTTCAACCCTCGGGTACTCAACGAGGACAATGCCCGCCTGATGGGCCAGAGACGTTTCCCGGTGATGATTTTCTATGGCCAAGACGATGGCTTGAACATAAAGCTCGATTCCGATTACGCTATCAAGTGGTACAAGGAGAGGGGTTTTGCTGTAGAAAGTTTTGTTATCCCACAGACTCCCCGGATACCCGGTGTTCCTTTGGGTCACAACCGCCAGCCGGAGTTGGCGGCCACTTTTTTCTTAAGAGTTACGGGCCTGATCGGCAAGCTTCATATCCTCAGCAGTTCGGAGTGCGGCCCTGCTCCGTTGCCGGTGAATCTCTCGGTTCAGCTTCCGCACCATGTGGACGCTGACGGCTTGACTTACCTTTGGACCCTTGACGGAGAATATCTGGCCGACTCCGCCGAGGTTTATACCAGCATTTCCAAGCCTGGCATTCATGATGTCCAGGTTGTGGTTACCGATCGTGACGGTCGGACGTTCACCGCTAGCCGCCAAATTACCGTTTTACCCCCCGGAAGCTAACCTTCTTGCCAGATATCTCGCTAAAGCGTATGATATAGGCTCAGCGAAAGGACTTACAATGTCTCTGCGAATTATTGACATGCGCACGCCGGATGGCCCCGGGCAACTTCGTAGCTTGAATCAGAGGTTGCGCTCGACCCGCTTCCGGGATGAGACTGAGCAAGCTCTGCAGGTACGTAAGATTATTGAAGATGTCGCCAACAGGGGCGATGCAGCCGTCATTGAGTACACCAAAAAGTTCGACCGTCTGGAAATCTCTGCTAATAACCTTAGAGTCAGTACCAGCGAGGTGGCCGCAGCCAAAACGGATGCTGATCCTCGATTCATGGAGGCAATGCAACGGGCAATTGAAAACATCCGCAGCTATCAAAAAAAGTTGACCATACCTCAGTCCAGCGTATGGCAAGATCAAGGTATTCAGTTAGGCATACTTTGGGAAGCTATCGAACGGGTGGGGGTCTATGCTCCTGGCGGAAGGGCTGTGTATCCGTCGAGTGTGGTGATGAGTGTGGTCCCCGCTCAGGTGGCGGGGGTCAAAGAAATAGTGGTCTGCTGCTCTCCCGGCTTGGCCGGCAAAGTGGACGCAAACATGCTGGCCGTCTGCGCCGAGCTTGGCGTGAGCGAGGTCTATCAGATTGGCGGGGCTCAGGCCATCGCCGCCTTGGCCCTTGGAACCGAAACTATAAAACCGGTAAGTAAGATTGTCGGGCCGGGGAATCTTTATGTGCAGTTGGCCAAGAAGGAATTGTACGGCCAAATAGATATCGACAGTTTTGCCGGGCCTAGTGAGGTCTTGATAATTGCAGATGAGACGGGGCAAGCGGGATACATCGCTGCGGACTTGATGGCGCAGGCAGAGCACGATCCCGGAAGCGCCTTGTTAGTTACTCCTAGTGAGAAGTTGGTCCAGCAAGTAGCCCAAGTTGTGGAGCAGGAGTTAAAAACGGCTGAGCGGGCAGAGGCCATTCGCGGCTCGCTGGGGACATACTCGGCTGCGGTGGTGGTGGCTGATATTGACGAGGCCATCAGGATAGCTAATGATTTTGCTCCGGAGCACTTGGAGGTCATGGTTGCTGAGCCTGAGAGTGTTATCGGACGATTGAAAAACGCTGGCGCTATTTTCGTTGGCCCCTATACTCCCGTTGCTCTTGGCGATTATTATGCTGGCCCGTCACATGTTTTGCCGACGGCCGGTACCGCCCGGGCCTTTAGTGGTCTGAGTGTGTACGATTTCCTCAAGCGGACCAGCCTGATCTGTTATGATCAGCAGGCTCTGAATAGGGCTGCCCCTGATGTAGAGCTTTTGGCTCAGGCGGAAGGTCTAGACATGCACAGTAGGTCCATCGATGTGCGACTGAAGAACTAAAGAATTGTGAATTGAACGGAAAAAGATCAGGATAGAGGTCTGTATTATTTGATTTTTGATTTGTATTTTTGATATTTGATATGATCGACATGGGTTATTTTCGAGAAAATATTGAGCGGATGGTCGGCTATGTGCCCGGCGAACAGCCCGTTGACCCCAATGTGGTCAAGCTGAATACCAACGAGAATCCTTATTTGCCCAGTCCGGCTGTTTTGGCCGCGTTGCGTAATATTGATCCGGAACGACTTCGTCGTTATCCCGACCCTACCGCAGGAATGTTCCGCCAAGCTGCTGCGGATGTGTTTGACGTATCGCCCGACGAGATCATCTGCGGCAACGGCTCGGACGAGCTGTTGACCATAGCCACCAGGGCCTTTGCCGGACCGCAGGGCGTTTTGGCCTATCCGGTGCCTACGTATTCGTTGTATCGCACGTTGGCTCACATTGAGGACGCTGCGTTTGTGGAGATTCCTTTTGAGCCGGATTGGACCTTGCCCCGCAAGCTTTTCCAGACTCAGGCCAGCCTTGTCTTGCTCTGCAACCCCAATGCTCCCAGCGGTACGATAGTTCCTGTGGCCGAGGCCTCGCGATTAGCGGGCAAGATTAAGGGGCTCTTGATCATCGATGAGGCCTACGTGGACTTTGCCGACGGTAATTGCCTTTCCTTGGTCCACAAACACAAGAACGTGTTAGTTCTGCGTACCCTTTCGAAGGGCTATTCGTTGGCTGGCTTGCGTTTCGGATTTGCCGTGGGCAATCGCAAGCTCATAGCAGGTCTGAACAAGGTCAAGGACAGCTACAACTGCGATGCCCTGAGTATTCTCTTGGCCACTGAGGCTATCATGGATCAGCAGACCATAGCTGAGAATGCCCGCAAGGTCTGCGCCGAGCGGGATCGGCTCACCCAGCGCTTACGCTCGAGGGGTTTTTCTATTCCCGACAGCCAGGCGAACTTCTTGTTGGCCCGTGTGCCTTCTGATTGTGCCCTGACAGCCAAGCAGTTGTACGAGCAGCTCAAGGAACGCTCTGTATACGTTCGATACTTCGATCAGGCACCCATATCCGGCTGTATCCGAATCACTGTGGGCACGCCGCAGCAGAACGATATTTTACTGGAGACTATGCAGCAGGTTGGAATTGAAGTTTGACGGGATAATTGAAAGGTCTGGCTATGGCTGACAGAAAAGCTCAAATCTCACGAAAGACCAAAGAAACCGATATCGAGCTGAACCTGAACCTCGACGGAACTGGAACATCCTCAGTATCTACCGGCGTGGGGTTTTTGGATCACATGCTGGAGCTGTTGGCCAAGCACGGTCTGTTTGATCTACAGATCAAAGCTGCCGGCGATACGCACGTGGATGCCCACCATACTGTCGAGGACGTTGGCATTTGC
>JAACET010000018.1 GCA_011682385.1 Actinomycetota bacterium
CTCGTCCACGTGACGTTCCATGCTCAGTTTTTCAACTATTTGCAGACAGTTTTGGGATAACTCGCCCCGCCGACCCGCATCGCATAGACTGTCCATAGCAGCTACGACAGCTCTGCAATCCGTCGGCGAATTAACCACAATCCCGCCCTCATCTAGAATCTCACTCGCTCCGTTGTAGACCGTGGTAATTGACGGGATACCCCAGCAGGTCGCTTCTAAAACGACCCTGCTGCACGGATCATACCAACTCAGCAGAATGCACGCATCAGCCGCAGCATACCATTGAAATATCTCATCCGTAGCACCGGCAAAGATTACCTGCCCGCCGACGCCCTTCTTCTCCGCCAGCCGACGATAGGCCCAAGGCTTGTCGTCACCGACTACGATAAGATAAGCCTGAGGTTTCCCGCCGTGATGATACCATTTAGCAAATGCCCTGATGGTTTCAGACACACCTTTGAGTGCAAAATTGTTGGCCACGCTCAGCAGGACAAAATCATCCGGGCCGATCTTGAGCTGCTCTCGTTTTTCTCGCCGCCACTGAGCCCTTTCCGGACATTCCGCATCGGGCGTATCGACACCGTTATAGATAACTTTGACCCCGGTCTGTCTTTGGTAATAGCGGTTGAACTCCTCAGCTACCAGGCGGCTCCCGGGCAGACACATTACGCGGGGGTCGTTGGCCACTTGCCTTTCGAGTTTCCTCATGATTTGCCGGCGGACCTTTAGCTGTTCATCCAGCAGTACCCTGAATTTTCTAATGGCCGAACCCCTGCGCAACCTGCCGGCCACCTGAGCGGGTACGGTCCCGCCGCGAGGTTGATATATATCTGCGCCTGGCAGCGGCAGTGTACTGTGGATAATATCATAAGTTTCTTCTTTGATTGTGCGTTGGGTTTGGGTAATGAAGTTTCGCAGCTGCTCAGCGCGAAACAGCCCCTTGCTTCCCAGTTGGCGTATTTTTACCCCATCATGGCTCCACGAGGCCTTCTGGCAAATAATGGACACTTCATGTTCCCGCCGGGTGAGTTCTACAGCGATTTGAGCTAAAGACCTCTCCCGTCCACCACGAAACGTATCCATTCGCTCGATTATCAGAGCGATTTTCATGAACTGGTTCCCCCGTTGTTGATCTGCGTTTTCCGATGGTGTCGACCGATTTTCCGAGTCTTGCGAACCACTGCCCGCAGAAACAGGCGCTGTCGCAAGTCCGGCCGACGAGTTCCGAAATATTCCAGGGCAAAGCGCAACCGGTCTGTGCGTGAGATACCGCTATGGTCAGCCGAGTAATTCAGCGCCGCCAGATCTTTTATGAACCCGTGTCTTTGTCGCAGCCCCCAGCTTCGTTTGATTCGCTGTAGATCGATCAGTCGCAAGCTCTGTACCGGTTCTTCCGGACGCAGGAAGAAGTGGCAAAGATACAAATCTCGATGATCCATCCCCGCCGCGTGCAGTCTTCTCACGTACTTGGCCAGGGCCTTGGCAAGCTCTCGTTTGCCTCGCAGCATTTCCGTCCGGTCGGATTCAGCCAGGAAAGACTCCAGGAATTCGTGCAATGGTTGATATCCGCTGAGCTCTTCTACCAGGATGAACGACCCTTCGTTTACTCCGGATTCTCCCGCTGCCGCGGCTACCAGCGTGGCCAATCCAGCCTTTTGCAGACGGTAGATGTTGTTTAATTCTCGCCTACCCCTTGATCTGCTGCACACGCCCAGGGCCATGAGCAATCGCCTGATCCATCCTGACCGATCATAGCGCTTCAGGTAGAATACTTTTTTCCCTTCGGGGCTATCCAGTTTTATCCGCATACGTACGCGATCAGCCCGCTGACCCAGGATTTCACCTTTGTCCGTACTCATGAAATCCTGGAAACTCCCCAGGCCTTCCCGGATCAGCAGTTCAATCCAGCGTTGTTGCACCAACAGCCTGCCCTGGTCCAAGAGCACAAGCTGCGGGCCGAATTCACCGTTGCGAAACACGCTTAACTCCTAAACTACTAATAATCTTCCGCAGGGGCCGATCTCATCGACTGCTTCCAACAGCACGGAGACCATTTGCCCGGCCAGATTCTCCTCGCTCTTGAACCGCACACTGAAGTACTGCTCAGCCAGACCAGCCTGTAGTCCGTTCGGACTACGTCTTTCTTCGACCAGCACTTTCATTTCTTGGCCTATCAGACTCATCTGGTGCTGCTTGGCCAACATGTTACCCAGCCGGCGCATTTCCTGCGACCTTTGCTGTTTGATCTGTTTAGGCAATTGTTCTGGCATAACCGCTGCGGCCGTGCCGGCCCTGGGCGAAAACTCAAACACATGTATTCGGGCGAATTTTACCTGTTCAGCCACCGCCATTGTAGCTTGAAAGTCGTCAGCCGTCTCACCTGGAAAGCCCACGATGATGTCTGTGGTTATGGTCATCTGCCCGCAGCTTCGGTGAGCCCGATCCACAGTTCCCAGATATTCTTCGGGTGTGTAAGGTCGATTCATACACTTTAGTATTCTCTCGGAGCCGGACTGCAAGGGCAGGTGCAGATGT
Organism: Actinomycetota bacterium; assembly: GCA_011682385.1. Lineage (GTDB taxonomy): Bacteria > Planctomycetota > Phycisphaerae > JAACET01 > JAACET01 > JAACET01. The sequence continues at coordinate 2,536 of JAACET010000018.1, forward strand.
TTGGCTATGACTGGGTTTTTAACCATGACCTCCAGCAGTTCATCGCTGAGCTCGCTAGGTTCCAGACTACTTAGCCTGACGCGTTCGAGACCTTCTGTTCCAGCCACTTGCCTCAACAGCTCGGCCAGGACAGCAGGCGAATGCTCCGTCCGTCCCTTCCGGCGAGTCGTGTCTTGGCCGTAGGCCCCTAGATGGACCCCAGTCAAGACTATCTCGCGGTAGCCGTTTTGGGCCAGTTGCCTTATCTCTTTCAGTACATCCTGAGGCGCTCGTGAACCTAATCTCGGGCGCAGCTGCGGAACCAGACAGTAACTACAGAAGGAATCGCAGCCATCTTGTATCTTTACGAAGGCCCTTTGGTGGCCGCCAAACCCGTTTATCGGTCTCAAGACAGCCTTCTTACCGTGCTCGGTGCCCTGGAAATCTCCCTTGACTTGCTTCTGCCAACCTGTTTGAATATGATTAGATAGAGGTTTTGTAACGGGATTGCTGGCGACTGCGGTGGCCTTTGCTTTTGTGGTCATCATATATTGTTTATTCCTGCCGGGTGCCTTGCTTCCCTGATTGATGCTGGTTGATAGTCTCTTCGGAGCGCCTTGTTTTAAGGTGATGTTGTACAGGACGCTCGCTATGTATTGCGCCTCAGGTACCAGTTTTACTGTTGGTCCGAGCTTGGTGAATTCTGGTCCAGCCCAGCGGGCCGCACAGCCGCTGACCAGTACAGCCTTGGCTCCCAGCCTTAGGGACCGGCTGACGGTTTGTCGGCTCTTGGCTATGGCTCGCGATGTCACCGCGCAGCTATGGACTATAGCCAGCTCTGCCGGCTGTGGTGCTTTGGCTGCCTGCAAGCCCATCCGTTCGAGGAGCTCCGATATCTGTTGGGCCTCATATTGGTTCACCTTGCAGCCGATGACTTCTATATGGTATGTTTTCACGACTGCTCAGTTTAGGGCCGAGTTAGGCTCCGGTCAATCCGCCTTTGCCGGATTTGAGCGACCTTAGGTCGAGGATGCTTTTTATGGCCGCAAAAAACAAGATAGCTTGGGGCATTGATGTCGGGCAGTATGGCTTGCGAGCTATCAAGTTGGAGGTTTCCGGGGAGAACCTTCAGGTCAGTGATTTTGAGGTCATTGACTACCCGAAATCATTACCTTCTATGCCGGCCGCCAGCCACGACCAGACCATACGTAAGGCCTTGGGGGAATTTGCTGCCCAGCATAGTCTCAAGGGTAGCGTGGTTGTAGTGGGCGTACCTGGCCGGAACAGCCAAGCCCGGTTCGTCGCTCTGCCGCCGGTCGAGGCCAAGAAGATTCCCCAGATTGTGGAGTTCGAAGCCAAACAGCAGATCCCCTTCGACATTGATGATGTGGTTTGGGACTACCAGGCCATCAGGATGGCCGATTCACCTGACGTTGTTGCCGGCATATTTTTCATCAAGCGCGATGTCGTGGACAGCTTTTTAGAGAATTTTCAACAGGCCGGCATACTGGCCAACCAAGTTCAGATGGCCCCTATGGCTCTTTATAATGCGTTGGTCTATGACGGAATGACCCACCCGGAGGGTGCCACGGTCATCTTGGATGTCGGATCAGCCAACACGGAGTTTGTCGTTGCTGACGGACAGAAGGTTTTTCACCGTACCATACCCATTGGCGGGAATAATTTCACTCAAGCCCTGGTCAAGACCTTTAAGCTTAGTTTTACCAAGGCTGAGAATCTAAAGCGTAAGTGTTCTACCAGTAAGTACGCCAAGCAGGTTTTTCAGGCTATGCGCTCGGTGTTTTCGGACCTGTCTTCGGAGGTGCAGAGGTCTATAGGTTTTTACACCACTCTAAACCGCCAGGCCAAGGTTTCCCGCGTGTTGGCTATGGGCAATACCTTTCGTCTGCCCGGACTACAGAAGTACTTGCAGCAGAGCTTGCGGGTCGAATTCATTCGGGTGGACCAGTTTTCCAGACTGACCTTGGCCCCACAGCTCAGGCCGCCTGCTTTTTCAGCCGCTATCCTGAGCATGGGGGTAGCTTATGGTCTGGCCCTACAGGGCCTGGGGCGAGCCACTATAGACGTGAACTTATTGCCACCCAGTATTGCTCGCCAGCAGGCTTGGCGGGCCAAGAAGCCTGTTTTTGCCGCAGCGGTGGCTTTATTGGCTTTCATTGTTGCCGGAACATATGCCCGCAACTTTATGGATCTGTCTGTTGTCAACAGTCTTTTGGAAGATGAGTCCGCCAATGCCCCCACGCGTATTATCGAAAGAGCAGAGCAATACAAGTTACAGCTCGATCAAGCCGACGCCAGGGTTAAGGCCGAGCGAGAGAAGATAGGGGAATTTGCTGCTCTGTTGTCCCACCGTGATGTTTTTCCAGTCATAATGCGAGCCATAAGCAGGACCCTTGACGTTTGCGACGATCCTAATATCGAGCTGGCCAAGCCCCGTTCTCAGCGTCGCTTGGTCTTTTTGCAGGACTTCTCCTGCAAGTACAGTGAGGATCTGGACGGGGAGTTCGCCAAGAAGTATGGCAAGGATGACCCCACTGCACCTGCGCCGACTTTTACGACGGGCGGGTATTACTCACCAGCTCCGCGGAGAGAACCCAAAAAGGGTTTCATTATGGAGATCAGGGGAATCACACCCTTCCAAGGTGATTCGCAGTATAAGGACACTTGGGCCTTTCTCAGTGAAAAAATTGTCACGGGTTTGCCGGATGTGGTCAAGGCCGAGCTGGCCAAACTCCAGACCCAGGGATCAGGCCTGCCCAACTGGCTAGTTCCGTTATCTTTTTCTGCTCCTACGTATTACAAACCAAATAGGGTCGAATTCGTAGGCTTCGAGCTGAAGAAAAGCAACAAAAAAGACCAAGAGGATGAATCGATCAAGTTCCCGGACCCAACGCGTCCAACGGAGAGCATGGCCAAGGATTGGTATTTTTGTATTCATTGGAAGGTCTATGTGGGCCCGGACGCTGCTGGGGATGCCACAGCCGAGCAGTCGGGCACGGCCTTACAGAAGAAGCCGCCTGGCAGCAGGGCTGTTCCACCGCGTACTTTGCGCGGGCGATGATTTTGTTTAGTCTCTGTCCGCGATTAGGCCCCTTTTTAGGGACGATGCTATGGATTTGAATATTGGCAACATAGTCAAACAGCATCGCTATGAGACCGTCTGTGTCGTATTGGCCTTAGTAATACTGTTGGCTCTTTGGCCGGCCAGTCGGCTGGGTTCACAGGCCAGGGAGAAGACTGAGGAGCTCCGCAGCTGGAATGTTAGGCTCAAGAAATCCATGAATAGCCGTGGCCTGGCCAATCCTTCGGTGATTCAGGAACGCAACAATCAGGCTCAGGCATTGGCCGACCAGGCAGAGGAGATAGCTGGGCTACTCAGGCAGAAGAACCAAAGGCCGTTCCTGGTCGAGGACATATTTACCGACTCCCCTGACCCCGGCGCGCCAATGCGATTCCGCACCAGCTATAGACAGGCTATTGAACAGCTTCTGAGTAAGACTTTGCGAGCCGGCTGGCCCGACGACAAGGGCGATACTGCATCTTCCATTGTCATTTATGCTCGGGACGATGATCTGAACATTGGTGCATGGGAATCGGACAACGACTTGCCTGACGCGGAAGATTGTTGGTTTGCTCAACTGGACCTCTGGATTCAGCAGGATTTGGCCGAGGTCTTCGGGGAGTTGAACCGCAATTCGGCTCAACAGAGAGGTCAGCAGCCCTCTGTGCTGAACGCTGCCGTCAAACGCATCATCAGCATTTATGTTGATCCCTACTATTATGTAGGTTTGAATAAGCAACCCGGCCAGGCTGTTCCTGGAGCTGTTCCTTTTGGCGGCCCAGGGGCAATTAATCCCATGGGGGGGGGGATTCCTCCGGGCCAGGGCCAGGTTCCCTGGCAGCCGGCGGTTGCTGCACCTAGGGTCCGATCTGCTAAGGACCGTGCCAGGGCTAGAGTCGCAAGGCGGCAGGAGAAACCCTTCACCGAACGCTTTTCTGATGATAAAGTCGATGTGCTGCACTTTTCCTTTTCCGTGGTTGTTGATTCAAGACGTGTCAATGAGCTCTTGGCCGCCCTGAGCCGCCAGAATCTATATACTATTCTGAAGGTGTCGTTATCTCGAGCTGACGTGAATATAGATGTTCGTAAATTCCCCAAGTTTGACTCCTCTGCCGAGGCCTTTAGCCCTTACGACGATGCCGAGGAGGAAGGATTGGTTTATGGCACCGATCCTGTCGTCCGGCTTGATGTCGATGTGGAGGCCCTTTTCCTCAGGGATATCTACGTTGACTATATGCCCAAGGCGGTTAAGGACGTTTTATCAGCGGAGACCGATGAAGCCAAACAACAACGTTTGGACGTGCAGGAGGCCCGCAGGAAAGCGCAAGCAGCAGCTAAGAAGAAGGCCAGGAAGAAGGGCAGCAAGAAAAAACAAACAAGATCTCGTCGTTCCAAGAAATAGCTTTCGATCTGTTGGTTTTGTCTGCCGGATTATTAAGGGAAAATCCTGGAAATGCCCAAAACTAGAGAAAACTTGATCCATCTGTATTGGGATAAAGCCGTGCTGTTGATCTTGGCAGCAGTGGGCATTTACGTATTTTTGGGCCGTGTTATTTCCTCACCCATTGAGATTGGCAGTGCGACAGGTCCAAAGCAAACTCCCCAGCAGTTAGTCGAAGATATGAGTCGTGGTGCTGCAGTACTGAAGGAAAAAATAGAGCGGGCAACCCCTCCTGAAACTCAACTCCCCAGCTATGTTGATGCCTTCCGGGCACGTCTTAATGGGGCTCTTCCCAGTAATTTACCTCGGAATCCTTTGACACTCCAAGGTCCCGGCGTGAAAGAACTGCCCCGCCTGGTATGTATTACCACCCCCCCTGTCCTGGCGCCCCTCAAGGTACGCGGCCGGGCCGGAATTGGCCTGATTGCCCCAGCCCCGGAGGGAAATCGCTCGACAACTCAACCTGTAATCAGTGCATCCGGTACTGAGACGTACTGGATTACGGTTGCAGCGGAGTTTCCCTTTTATCGGCAGTATCTTGCCTTCGCCGGCCTGGACCCCCTGGTAGACAAGGAGTCTTGTCTGCCGGTGGCTGACCAGCGTTTTCTTTTTGCCCGTGTGGATCTGCAAAGGCAGGAACTTTTGCCTGATGGTTCCTGGTCCAAGGCTGAGGATATTAACCCCTATGAGCTTTACCGGCAGAACTTTCCAAATACCGTCAAGAATCTTATTGAGCTCTATTCTTTGTCTTCTGATGAAGAACAATCCGGCAACGCTGATGCTTTGAAGGCTTGGCTGAGTCGTGACGGATTCCAGGAGTTTATCGTCCGTCCGGAGTTCTTTCCCTTGGTGGGGTTCGAACAGTGGTATTGGCCGGAACCTTCGCCGGACTTAGCTGATGATCGCTCTCCTGTCGGAACCCTTGCCGGCGAGTTGCCCAAAAGAGACGAGGCCCCAAAGTACCGTGTGGTCAGAGCGGTCACTCCTCAGAACCAATTATTGCAGGTCGACCGTGGCAGGCCCAACGCTTTGTTGCCGGGTCCTACAGACCTGCGAGGAGGCATCCTGGGCCCGGACAGGTTCCCTGTCCAGCAGCTTCCCCAGCGTCGGAGTTCTGAATCGACGCTCGTCGGCAGAAGACGGACCGACAGGGTCCGGAGAATACGAATTCCGCAAGACTACCGGCAGGGCAATGAACAGATAGAAATGTGGGCTCATGATAGTTCAGTTGTGCCCGGACGTACTTATCGCTACCGCATGCGGGTGCTGCTGTTTAATCCTTTATGTGGCCGCGAACGAGCCGAGAGCGGCAAGGCTCGCACTTTGGCCTGGCTCGAAGGGCCCTGGTCCACTTGGTCTGATCCGGTCCAGGCGCTTCGGAAGCGGTCTTTCTACTTTACCGGTGTTTCGCCTGGCCGAGGGTCAAAACCTCCCCGAGCCAGAGTTACGGTCTACGCTTGGCAGGACGGTTGGTGGTACGAGCATCTGTTTTTCTATTCGGATGCAGGAAGTATAATCGGCGGTCCCGTGGACGTTCCTCAATTTGTCCTGGGCGACGGTCGTGCCTCGATTCGCTCAGCGGATGCGTTTAGAGTTGCACCGCGAACCTCCGGCACGAGGACCACATCTGCCAGGCGTGGTACACGACCGGAGGGTCCGGGACCTCGGCCGAGGGTCAGGGTGGATTTCGCAACTGGCTGGAGTATTGTGGACTTCACCCCCGAGATGCAGTTGAATCGTCCTGTTGACAAGGAATCAACAACCTTTGAGGCGGTGAGCACTGCTGAGTTGGTGGTCATGGAGCAGGAAACGAAGCAGCTCGTCAAGCGGTACGCTGTTATAGACAGTGATGATTTGCACAGGAAGGAGCTTGAGCAGATTGTAGCCCGCCAGGAGGCGGCATTCCGGGACATGCAGCGTCAGCTCGACAGGCGAACCAGGCCGACCGCTACTCCTGACCGTTCCCGCAGGAGGCCCGGTTTGGGGGCTCCACCATCTATCAGACCTCCCTAGAACGATGGCCCGGACGTTCCGGCCCAGACTGAGCTTAGAGTTGACAGCTGTCAGAAATTCCCACTTATTGCTTGTAGGCTCTAACAGCTATGGTTATACTGCTACCCACTCCAGCAGTGCAGTGGTCCGTTGGGTGACGCCGTTGGTTTGCCTGCCGGAGTGCTTCTCGTGCGTCGTGAAGCCAGCTGGGATGTTAGCCCTGTTTATTTTTGTTCAGGAGGCCTGGCCGTGATTAGCCATCCGATACAGAATCGGGCATTTTTTGCGTTGGTAACGGGTTGTCTTTTGGTTCTGTTTGCCACTATGGCGTTGGCTGATGATCCTCCCGCCAGTTCCAAGGATCTTTTGGAGCAGGCTGCGGCACAGATTAATGCCCAGGACTATGTGGCTGCCCGACAGGCTCTTGATCAGGTCAAGCTGTCCGAGCTTACACCTGCCGACCAGAAACGGCTCAGTTATCTTATCACCAGGACTGACTACGGGTTGGACAAAGCTGCCAGGCTGCGTCAGAGCCTGGAACAAGCCGACCAGCTTGCCGGTCGGAACGACTTCATTTCCGCCAGGCAGGTGCTTGAGAAGGCTCTGCAATCTGCCCAGAACGATCCCACAGCTCGCAAGAGTATCAATGCCAAGCTTGTCGCTATTAGAGCCCTGGAGAAAAACTTCCAAAAAAACATGAAAGACCTGTTCTACAAGAGCGTCAAGGATTGTGACGCTGGCCGACTCGACCAGGCTGAGCATGGTTTTAAAACTGTCATTTCCTCCGGCGTCGATCTAGGTTTTTGGAATCGCGGCAAACCGCAGAAGTATCTGCGGAAGATAGAGGCCAAGAAGGCCAAGCTTGCCCCCGCATTTGTAGCTCAACCGGAGGCTAAGCCGGTTACTACCATAGTGGTCAAGCCTATTGACGCAACTGCGGCAGCGGAGGCTGAGTCCTCTGTGGCCACAGCGATCGCCGAACCCACCGGGGTCGTCAGTCAACGCAATCAGGTCATAGTTCAGCAAGAGCTGCTCTTAGCCCGTACCTCCTGGAAAGCCCGAAACTTTGACAAGGTTTTGCTACACACCAAGAATGTTTTGGCTCTTTCGCCGGACAATGCCGAGGCCCGGGAGTTGCAGGGCGAGGCCCTGCGTTATGTAACATCGACAACAGCCCCTGGCCAGCAGACCCTTATTGCTGAGGAAGTCAAGCGTCGCCGGATTCTCACCCAGCAGATATCCATGCAGCACCAATTAGCCATGGACAGAGCAGACGCTTTAGTAGCCGAGCAGGAATATACTGAGGCCCGCAGTATTGTCAGTGACGCCCAAGCGGTTCTCACAACTCATCAGTCCATTTTGCCGGCCGATCAGATGGCCCAAATGCGGATGGCAGGCCAGAGCAAGTTGGCCTATATCGACCAGCAGGAGCGTGCTTACCAGACAGCTCAGATTGAAGAGGAGCAACTCCGGGCCAAGTCTGCCGCTGAGCAGGCGGTGGCCTTAGCCCAGCAACAGCGTAATGCTCGGGTCCAAGACCTTTTCTCTCAGGGTGCTACCTTCATTCAGGAGCGTAAGTACGACTTGGCTCTGGATCGTTATCGGCAGGTACTCACTATTGATCCCAACAACAAATCTGCCAGGTCGTTGTCCAGTTGGCTGCAGGATCAACAGTATTATCTTGGCAATCAGAACGTGTATCGCAAAGCGGATGTGGATCGATACCGGGCTATGGGAAATGTCGACAAAGAGAGTATCCCTTATGATCGGGATCCGCCTTTGACTTGGGATAAAAACTGGGTTGAGCTGTCCCGTCGGCGTTTGCGACAGCAGGTGGGTATTATCGCCGACAGTCCGGAAAACGCCGATGCCAGAAGGCGTTTGAACGCCAGGCATCCGCGTTTTGAATACGAGGACACACCGCTTTCTGAGGTCTTCGACGATCTGCGTGAGAAGTCCGGCCTGAACATTATGCCGAATTGGTCGTCTTTGTCGGATTCCGGCATCGAGAGGACCCAGGGTGTTAGTCTGACGTTGCGTAACGTTTCCATCGAGCGGGTTCTCAAAGCTGTTCTGGATGGACTGCCTGCCGGCTTTTATTCTGCTACTATTTCATATGTTCTCCAGGACGGCGTGGTGGTCATTGCCAGCGAAGCGGATTTGGCCAGGGATTTTTACACTGTCGTTTATGACATCTCTGATTTACTGCTGGAGGTGTCCGACAGGCGTGGCGGATCGTGGTTTGATCCCGGTGGCGGCGATAGCAGCCGCAGTGGTGGTGGTAGTCGCCGTGGTGGCGGTAGTAGTGGCGGTAGCCGCCGCAGTGGTGGACGCAGTAGTGGACGCAGTAGCGGACGCAGTAGCGGCCAGGACACCGCGGAACAGCGCGAGGCGATGAAAGAAGGCATCGTAGAGCTGGTAAGGGGCGTTGCTCCGGATGATACTTGGGTTGAAGGCGGCGGCCAGGGAACAGTCACAGTCTGGGGTACCAGGCTCATAGTTTCACAGGCGGCGGAGAATCACACCAAGATTCTGGAAATGCTCAACCAGATTCGTCAGACCCGGCCCGTGCAGATATCTGTTGAGCCGCGTTTTGTTTTTGTCACCGACAATTTTCTTGAAGACATCGGCGTGGATTTGGACTTCTTTCTTAATCCTCAAGGTCGCTGGATCGGACCGGACACTCGGCCGGCAACCCTTGCCGGTTATCCGGGTTTCCGAGCAGGTGTAGCGGCTCCTTTGGTCGGCACTCAGGGCGGTGCTACCTGGTCGGGTCCCGCCGGGACCGGTCTGCCGGGCAGTCTGGGTGGGGCCTCAGGACCGACAGCCATTACGATTGCCGGCTCTTTCTTGGATAAATTAGAGGTAGATTTCTTCCTGCGGGCAACCCAGGCGGACCAGCAATCTACTACATTGACTGCGCCACGGATCACCTTTGAAAACGGCGGCGGCGGTAGAATCTATGTGGGCCGAGAATTCTGGTATGTAGATTCCGTGGATGTGCAAGTCGAAGAGAACGCCGTGGGTTACACGATTGAGACCGAAGTACTTGAAACCGGCCCTACGCTTGACGTGGCCGGAGTGGTCAGTCCCGACCGTAGATTTGTACGCCTGGAGATAGACGTTACCCTTTACGATCTAATCGATATAAATACAGTCGCCGACCTGATTCCCGACCTCGCAAACATTCCGGAGATAGCTTATACCCAGTTACCTATTATGGACCTGACCAGCATATCTACTCAGGTCTCCGTTCCTGATGGTGGGGCTTTGCTGATTGGCGGCCTGAAACGCAAAGGTGAAACCAAGAGGGAGGTAGGTGTGCCCCTTTTGGACAAGATTCCTTATATTAAGCGTTTCTTTACAAATAGGTCCATGGTTTCCGACAAACATGTGTTGGTCATTCTGCTCCGGCCCAGAATCATAGATCTGAAGGAAGAGCAGGGACTGAACTACCCCGTACTTGGGGAACAATAGTCCTGAGACTTGCTACCGCTGTTCATTGCTGATGCGATTCGTCTGGTTTGCGGCCGGACTGAGATATGTTTAACAACATTTGCTCTTTATTATATTGCGAAGGCTCATCTTATGAGGTGTTCGGACACAGTCGTTTGCCTGGTCGTGCTGGTCGCAGCAGCCTCTGGATGTGTCTCCGCCCAGCGTTACGAGCAGCTCCAGGCCAAGCACGATGAGTTGGCTCAGGACCTGGAGACTACCAAGAGCAGGCTCGGCGCAGCCCAGAAGAATCACCTGAAAGCCAGCGACAAGTATAAGCAAGACGTCAGCAGTCTTCGCGGGCAGTTGGCTGCCGAACGGCGGACGGTCGGCGAGCTCGAGTCCCAGCTTGAACAGCTCCAGAAAAAGTACGACGACGCTGCGGCGGCAGCCTCTCAGTCGGCCAAGGACAATTTGAGCCTTCTTGACGAAAAAAAGAAGCTCAATGATACCATCATCGAGCTTAAGGGCACGATCCTTACTTTACGCGACACTATCAAGGACCTTGAAACCAGGTTGCAGGAGCAGACTTCTAAGCCTCAGTCCGGTCCGAATGTGCTTGAATCTGCCCCGTAGTTCCTGCTCAAGAGCCGACGAGCCGACGGTGCCCCCGAAGGCTCGGCTTGTATAGTGATCAGCATCTCTGGTATGTCTACGGTGAGGTCCTCTGCGTGATAAAGACCAAGATTATGGTGACCATTGGGCCCGCCTGTAGTTCTACCCAGGCTATAGCTGAGCTCATCGACAGTGGCGCCGACATCTTACGGATTAATTTTTCCCACGGCAATCCAGCTCAGCATCTACAATTTCTCCAGTCTGCCCGATCTGCCGCCGCCGGCTGCGACTCATCTGTATCCGTTGTGGGCGATCTGTGCGGTCCTAAGATTCGCCTGGCCGATTTCGCCGACCCGCCGCGGACCGTCAAGCCGTCTCAGCAGTTAGTCATTACATCCACCTATGATCCGGATGATCCCGCTGCTCTAGCGACCACTTATCCCACCCTGGTTGACGATATATGCGTCGGCCAACGCCTGTTGATTAATGACGGCAGTATCATCACTGAGGTAGTGGCTAAGGCTTCCGAGTCTTTCACGTGCGTCTGCCGGTCTGCGGGTCTTGTTTACCCCGGCCAAGGCGTCAATCTGCCTGACACCGTTATTTCTTCGCCCTCGCTAACAGCCAAGGACTTGGTCGATCTCGATTGGGCCGTCGCCAATCAACTGGACTTTGTAGCTCTTAGTTTTGTTCGCCATTCGGACGACCTTATTGCCGCTCGTGATCGGCTCCGCGCCGCCGAATCTAACATCAAGCTGATTGCCAAGATTGAAAAACCCCAGGCCCTTGACGATCTGGACGCCATCATCGCCCACGCTGACGGCCTGTTGGTTGCTCGTGGCGACTTGGGCGTGGAAATCGATTTGGCTCGAGTTCCCTTGGTGCAGAAGGATATCATTCGCCGCTGCCAGTTAGCCGGCAAGCCGGTTATTGTTGCCACGCAGATGTTGTCCAGCATGATTTCATCCCAAACGCCTACCCGAGCCGAGGTCTCCGACGTGGCCAACGCCATCTTTGATCAAGCCGACGCTGTCATGCTTTCCGGCGAAACTGCCATTGGCGACTATCCAGCCCTGGCTGTGCAGACGGTTGATCATATCGCCCAGGTCAGTGAGAAATTTCAGGACACCCACGCTTCCGTTGTGCCTGCGCTGGACCTGGACCTGCTGCCGCGTTCACAGGCCGCCTTAGCTCGCGGCGTGCATAAAATTGCCACCGAAGCCCGCTGTTCACTCGTAGCCGTCTGGAGTCAGAGCGGTGCCATCGCAGGTCTGCTCAGCAAGACCCGCATAGGCGTGCCCATAATTGCTTTGAGTTCCGACCCAGCCGTCTGTCGCCGCATGTCTTTGGACTATGGCGTGATTCCCTGGCGGATGGATTTACCCAAAGACTCAGCCGATCTGCTTCCGGCCCTCGACAAGCTCATCCAGGACAACAACTGGGCTAAGTCCGGCGACAACATCGTGGTGGTTACCGGGCATCCTTTGGGTACCGTGGCCGCAACCGACACCATCCAGTTGTACTGCCTGGGCTACACCAACCTGGCGCCCAAGCCAAATCACAATAGCTAACCGCCTCCTAAATGGCTATACTATGCTTGAGAGTTCTGACCTTCGATGGGGCCCAAACTGTGCATGAAATGTCCGTGGCCACCGGAATTATGAATGTTCTGCATAGCAAGCTCAGCAAACTTGCCTCTTGCAGGCTCACAGCTCTGCAATTATCTCTTGGCGAGCTTAGCGGAATCGACAGGGATTCTTTGTGCTTTGCCCTGGATACCTTGTTGGCCGACGCAGATTATAATGGCGTCGAGATTCGCTTTGAACTCACCCCTGCCACCTTCAAGTGTTCTGTCTGTAACTGGCAGGGCCGCTTGGAAAGCTTTGCTTTGACCTGTCCTGAATGTGCCGGCCAGGACTTGGATATCATCGCCGGCCAAGATGTAACCCTTGAGGGGATAGAAGTCGAATGAAGCAGATTGACGTAAAGCAGAAGGTACTCAATCGCCACCAGGAGGTTGCCCAGCAGCTCTGCCGGCGTTTCGATTCAGCCGCTGTCTTGGCTATCAACATCATGGGCTCTCCCGGCTGCGGCAAGACAGCCCTGCTGGAGATTGCTGCCAGCCGATTAGCCGACAGTTGCCGCACCGTCGTCTTGGAAGGCGATCTGCAGACCGACAACGACGCCCAGAGGGTCTGTGCCGCCGGCCTGAGAGCCTATCAGATAAATACCGACAGCGCCTGCCACCTGGACGCCCTGATGGTCGAGCGATCCCTGAAACTCAACAAGATAAACCTGGACGACTTAGACCTTTTGGTTATTGAGAACGTCGGCAATCTGGTTTGTCCAGCCGGCTTTGACTTGGGTGAACACTGCCGGATCGTTATGTCCAGCCTCCCCGAAGGCTTCGATAAACCTGCCAAGTATCCGCGAATGTTTTATAAGGCCGATTGTGTTTTACTTAATAAGATTGATTTGCTGGGCGTTTTGGATTTTGATAAAGACGCCTTCTGGCGTTTCGTCGAGCAGGTTGCTCCCAAGGCCGCCCGCTTTGAGATTTCCTGCAAGACAGGTACCGGCACCGACGCCTGGCTCGATTGGCTGAGGCAACGAAAGCGGAGTCCAAGCGAGACGAGAGACTGAAAAATGGCTAAGACGCTGACCTACAAAGACTCGGGTGTGAATATTGACGCCGGCGATGCCGTAGCCGGCGCTATTGGCCGAATGGCTCGCAGCACCTTCGGCCCTCGCGTGGTCAAAAACGACATGGGCTTTGCCGGCCTATTCCGCCTGGACTACAACGAAAAACTCTTTAAGCGTAATTATCGCGACCCCATTCTTTTAGCCTGCACCGACGGCGTGGGTACTAAGCTCAAACTGGCTATCGAGCTGCAAAAGTTCGACACCGTCGGCATCGACCTGGTAGCCATGAGTGTCAACGACCTCATCGTCCAGGGTGCCGAGCCGATGTTCTTCCTGGACTACCTGGCCGTCAATAAAGTGGATGACAACATTATCCTTGCCCTAATGGAGGGTATCTGCGAGGCCTGCCGCCAAGCTGACGCAGCCCTGCTCGGCGGAGAGACAGCCGAGATGCCCGACTTTTATGCCCCTGGCGATTTTGATATGGCCGGTTTTGCCGTGGGCGTAGTTGAGCGTAAGAAGGTTATCACCGGCCGATACGTCGAACCCGGTGATTACATCATCGGCCTGGCCTCCTCGGGCCTGCACTCCAATGGTTATTCCCTGGTCCGCAAGATCATCGCCGCTGGTAAGAGGGACCTGAACAGCCATATCCCCGCTCTGGCCCGAACCTTGGGCCAAGAGCTGCTCGAGCCGACCAAGGTTTACGTCCGGGCCGTCCGCAGTGTCCTGGGCCACTACCGGGTCAAGCATGTCGTCCGGGCCATGGCTCACATTACTGGCGGCGGGCTGCCTGGCAACCTGTCCCGCGTCTTGCCGGACGAATGTCAGGCCGTCATCAAGAAAGACTCTTGGCCGAAGCCGCCTGTATTTGACCTATTGGCCAAGTGGGGCCCCGTAGACGAGGAAGAGATGTACCGCGTTTTCAATATGGGAATTGGCTACGTATTGGTAGTCCGTCCGACCTTTGCTGATTCAATTCTTGCCCAGCTCAAGCGGACCAAGCAGCCCGCATATCTGATTGGCCGCATCCGCCGTGGTCCCAAGAGGGTGATTCTGGAATAACCCCTCTCGTCTTTTTACGCCTCCGAATTTATCCAAGGCTCTTTCTGTATTATCTGCGAAATCAGCGTAATCTGCGTCAAAAACTCTTCATTACTTTATTTCGGCGAAATCAGCGTCTAACATTTCGCATCAACGCTTAGGCCCGCCTTAGCCAATACCGCGTCGAAGGCCTCCGGGTCTGAAATGGCCAGTTGGGAGAGAGTCTTGCGGTCCAGGCTGATGTTGGCCTCGACCAGGGCCTTTATCAACTGGCTGTACCGTAGATTTCGTGCTCGGCAGGCAGCCGATAGCCGGGTGATCCACAGGCTGCGGAAGTCCCGTTTCTTGAGCTTTCGACCAACGTAGCTCATGGCCTGGGCCCGTTCTACCGTAATCCTGGCTGGCCTTAGAAGCTTGGAGTGAGAGCCGCGGTATCCCTTGGCGGCCCGAAGGAGTCTTTTTTTAGCTCGGTGTTTGGCAGCACCGGATCTAGCTCGGACCATGATATCTAAACCTTTCTCAGCATATAGAAGTCCCGATCATTTCCGCAAACCGATAGTGTAGCATAGCTCGCCGGCTTTGGCCAGCAATTTCCTTCAGATCCTCAATCCCACTTCCCGCTTGCCCTCTGCCGAGCGGATTACAGCCTCCCTGATCTTTCGGGTCCTCAGGTAGCCGGTTAGATCGCCGTAGTCCTTCGTCTTTCCGCTGGCGGCGGCGAAGAACGCAGCCAGTGCCCCCGTCCAGCCGTGCTGGGTACAGATATCCAGGCTATTGGACACTGGCCCCATCGAGCGAGCCAGGACCGCTTCTCCCTCGGTTGCTGACAGATCGACCAAGTCCTTTATGTAGAGTTCTTGGTCTTGCTGGCCGTATAGTCGCAGGCAGTGTCCGCTCTGCCCTTGCCAGACTCCCTGGCGCAATTGTAGAGCCAGGGGTTTTTGATCGAAGTGGATAATAGCTGCCAGTGTTGAGGTGCCGTCCCAGCTTGCGTAGACCTTTTCGGGTTTACCCAGCAGAAAGACCAGCAGGTCCAGCGCTGCCTCCAGCAGATACTCCAGAGGCAGTTGCATTTGTCCGGGGCTGACGTTTGCC
Organism: Actinomycetota bacterium; assembly: GCA_011682385.1. Lineage (GTDB taxonomy): Bacteria > Planctomycetota > Phycisphaerae > JAACET01 > JAACET01 > JAACET01. The sequence goes on from JAACET010000018.1 coordinate 17,862, forward strand.
GAGTTTATCTTCAGCGACCCCAGGCTCAACTCACCCAGCCGACCTGCTCGGATCAGTTCAGCTGCTCGCAGAAAGGCTGGCCCGAACCGATGTGGATGGCAGATCATGTATGCTGGGCTCTTGTTCGCATTCCGCCTTTTGAGCCGGGAAATTAGCTGTTCGAGCCCGTTGCTGGCCGCATCAACCCAGAATGGCAACCGGGCTTTGAGCAGTGCATCGACGATATCGCCTACATTTGGCGTATCACGGGATATGACCAACGCCTGCACGTTGGTGTCTCTCAACATGTCCGGCAGATCGGTGAATGTGGATCTGAAGGCAAAGCGTTTGGCCAGATCATCGGCCAGGCCTTCCCGGGGGTCGCACACTGCCTCCAAGGGGTGTTTTAGGCCGATTAAGGCTGGCAGCAGTACGCTCTGGCTATGTGGACCTGCCCCATATAGGCCCACTCGCAATTGGTTTGATTCCGGCAATATCATTTTTGCACTTTCTTGTCGGGGCTCCTGCAAATATAATCCTTTTAGGATGTGGGATTTTAACCACGAAACAGACAAAATAAAACCAAAATGCGAGGGGGTTTCAGACTTTTTGGATTTTTTACACGTTGTTTTGAAGTTTGATTTTTGATGGTTTATACCCTTTGGGAGCTTTGAATATGCAAGTGGTCAAAGAGTTTTCTGTCTCCTTGGTGAACAAGCCGGGCGTCTTGGCTGGCGTGATGAAGGCCCTGGGCCGGGCTAAGGTGAATGTGGTGGCCATGACTTTGTCCGACTCAGCCAGGCATGGTGTACTCCGCCTGGTGGTAGCTCAGACAGCCACGGCCGCAAAGGTCCTCGGCGGACTTGGCGTCCCTGTGAAGCAGAGCGATGTACTACAGATTAAGCTGGCCAACAAGGCCGGGGCCATGGCCGAGGTCGCCGGCAAGTTAGCAGCGGCCCACGTCAATATCGCTTACGCTTATTGTACCAGCGGGGCCTCTGGCGGACGCACCACGGGGATCATTAACGTTGAGAATCTGCCCAAGGCCATGAAAGTCCTGGGTGCTGAAAAGACGCACAAGGACGGAGCCGTCGTTCGACGCTCGCAGGGCAGTCGGAGATCTTGAACTCCCCTCTACCTGATGTTTTTGGATTCCAGCCTTTATTTTCTGAACCGCTATGGCGAAAGATGTAGTTATGATTATACGCAAGACGGAAACTGTGATGGCAATGCTGTTGGTTTTATTGTTGGTGGTTTCTTCTCAGGCCGTTGAGGTGCAAGAGGACCAACCGATTGCGGCGCCGGTCAAGGAGTATTTGAACTTCGAACAGATCATCGAGACAGCCAAGAAGAGGGTCTATCCTGCTCTGGTATTTGTCAAACCGATCAGGGAGGAATTTGGCAGTGGCGAAAAAAAGCGGGCCGAGATTTTCGGCTCGGGCGTAATAATCTCCCCTGATGGCTTGGTTGTTACCAATAATCACGTGGCGGAGAAGGCCATTGAGATCAATTGTGTCTTGTACAACAAGGAGCAGGTCAAGGCCGAGATAGTGGGCTTGGACAAAGAGACCGACCTGGCTCTATTGCGTCTAAAACTTGACGAAGATGCTGAACCGCTGCCCTTTAGCGAATTTGCCGACTCCGACCTAGTGAGTGAAGGGCAATTTGTGATGGCCCTGGGGGCACCGTTCGGATTCGATCGCAGCATATCCTTGGGCATAATCATGAATGCCGGGAGGTTTTTGGGCTTTGGATCGCTCTACAGGTACAACACCTGGCTTCAAACCGATGCGGTGATAAATCCAGGCAATAGTGGTGGCCCGTTGGTCAATACTGAGGGCAAGATCGTCGGAATCAACACCTTAGGGGTGACCATTGGTGGCTTGGGTTTTTCCATTCCTTCTAACGTGGTCAAAGACATCGTCCATCGCCTCGAGCGCGACGGAAAGGTGATTAGAGCCTGGACAGGTTTGCGGCTGCAGGCTCTGAAGGATTTTAATAGCAACACCTTCATCGAGGGCGACACGGGTGTTCTGGTAGCCGGTGTGGAGGACAACTCGCCGGCTGAGTATGCCGGCCTTCAGGCTGGTGATGTACTTTTGACTGTAGGTGACATTGAATACCTTGGAAAATACGTCGAGCAGTTGCCCAGTCTTTATTGGCGGCTGGCGGATCTGCCGGCCGATCAGAAAGTCGATATTACTTATCGCCGTAGTGGCCGGGTCCGGCGGACCACATTGTCGCCTTTTCTCAAGGAGAAGTTCGAGGGTGCGGATTTTGACTGTCGGCGATGGAACATGACCGTTAAGGAGATTTCCAAGTTCATTAATCCTGACCTGTACTTCCACCGCCCCGAGGGCGGACTGTTTGTCCAGGCGGTTCGTTATCCGGGAAATGCCGCCAAGGCCGGCATCCGCAGGAACGACATTATCTTGCGTCTCGGCGACACTTTGGGTGACATGCAGCAGATGGATGCTTTGGCAGCTATCCAGAAGGCTTACCAACGGATCATCTCCGACAAGAACCGCGAAAAGAAGGTCCTCATCGAAATACTACGTGACGGCTTACCGCAACTTATAGTACTCGACTACCGGAAGGATTATGATGAAGAAGACTAACCGGGTGCCGCCGGAATTGCTTTTGACGAAACTTATCCTTTATAGTTTATTTCTTGCCTTATCGGTCGCCACGGCCGGCTGCACCTGGCTTGGTGAATCCAAGGCTACGTTGGCCAAGAGACGGGTAGTGCAGCAGGTGCGGGCTTCTATGGTCTCCGTGCGGGTTCATTTTAAGCGGGATATCGACAATGAGTTCTATTCTGATGATAAGTCATCCTACCAGGAGCGGTTCGCTCGGCAGATGGTCGAACGAAAGATGAGTCTGGACCTCGGTGGAGTTGTCCTGGACGACCGTGGTCGTATACTCGTTGCCGACCCGGAGATTGAGCCGCGTCTGATTGATCGCATAGAAGTTATTGACGCTGATGGTCGGGCCCGGCCCGGAAGATTGTTGACTGTTCTGAAGAAGATGGATGCAGCTATTCTAGAGCTTGACGATCCTGCAGGGCTCCAGCCTATTCATTTTGCTCCCTCGGATGACTTTGACGAACTCACCGCTGATTCCAGAATGAAGGATTCAAAGATTGGTTCACTGCCCCCCTTGTATCTGGTGTCTATATCGCGTTCTGGCCGAGACTGGTATATCGGCACCGGTTCAGCCAGCGAGAGTTACCGCTTTAATTCTGAGGATCCTCTGCCGCAGTATTTGTTGGGCCAAATCAGCGGGGATCTATCGGATCAGTTGTCCAGCTCAAAGACTACCGGAAGCACTCCTTACCTCGTAGTTGACGGCGATGGGAATTTCCTGGGTGCCGTGATGCGTGGAATAGTTGATCTGGATCAGGAGTATAGGATCTGGAAAGGCCGGGATATATTAGCCGCCATTAATAGTGATCTCCGCGTAAACGAGTTTCGAAGGACCCAGGAAACTCTAAGGGATCGCTACTCTCAGCTATACCACCGGGTAAAGATATACTATCGCCAGCCCAGCGATCAGGCGTATGGCTCAACCCCTCAACCCGAACAGATCCTTTATGGCTTAGCATTGAACAGCACTGATTTGCTCGTGCCTTTGGAGATGTCCAGACGCCGGGCCAAGCAGATCGAATCCATAGAGGTCCAACTCGACACCGAAGAAGAACGGCCTAATTCGCCTGCCACGGCTGGTGGTGCCGGCTCTGCTGGCCGGACTTCTCAGGCTGAGTTTCTCGGTGCCTACCGCGACTTTGCTGTATTTCTGATCCGGATCAAGGATGCCCGTTTCACTGAATGGCTGGACCTGGAATCTACAGGTCAGGTGGGTAAGGTCGTTCCCTTCTGGACTGTTTATGCCCGCCGCAGGTTTGGCCGAAAGGACCTGAGGGTTTGGTATGCCCGCTGCTTGCGGGAGAGCAAGGGTTATGGTGACGCGGTACACTTGAGACCTTCTACGCCTCTGCTGGCCGGTTCAGTCCTGTTGGATTTGGACGGCCGCTTAGCTGGCTTCTATCTGCGTGAAAGACCACCTGCTGAAGAGCAGATCATAATGGAAAAGCTTGGCTCAGAGTATTACGGCTACAAGCCGCAGAGTCTTTCGCGTTTGGGCCTTGGCCAGACTCGGATATTCCCAATATCTGAAATTGCCGCGGCTTTGAATAACCCGACTGATGTTTTGGACCCGAATATTCGAGCCATGACCAAGACCCAGGCCAAGCGTCGAATGTGGCTGGGTGTAGAGGATGTGCCGCTTAATCCGGAATTGGCCAAGCGAGTGGGTTTGGAGCCGCTAACCAAGGACGGCACGATTGGTTTTATTGTCAGCTCTGTTTACGCGGATTCACCGGCTGAGCGAATAGGTATTAAGCCTGGCGATGTTTTACTTCGGATTAAGGACCAAGCCCGGGATTACCCCACTGAGCTGCGTACCGAACTAGCCAGCCAGCCGCGTGGCGGATATTCCCCCTGGCAGTATAGTGGTTCCGGTGGGCCTAATGGGGCAAAGGTCTGGAAATCCCGTCAGAACTTTTTGACGGAGTTCTTGGCGGCCATCGGCCAAGACAGGACCATAGAGGTGACCTTCTGTTCTCGGCAGGGACCGGCTGGATGGAAATTGTTTACTAAAAACATTAAGGTGCAACAGGCCCCGTTGGATTACGACAGTGCCGAGAGGTTCCGTGACCGCCGGATCGGTTTGACCGTCCGCGACCTGACCTATGAGGTTCGCCATGCCCTGAAGATGCTCCCCGATGACCCTGGCGTGGTGGTAAGCAAGGTTGAAGAGGGCACACCGGCCGCGGTGGCCAGAATTGGCGAAGGCGAGTTAATCACACGCATAAACAGCACTGAGGTCGTCTCCGTAGAGGACTTTGAGAAGAAAATCAGTACCGCTCATCAGAACAATGCCGACACCGTTAAAGTAGAGATCGTGCGTCTGGGAAAGACCAGAGTAGCCGATCTATCGTTGAGTGATTAATGCTCAGATCCGCAAAGCGTGCCAGATTGAAAGCAGGCAGATTTGTCTACCGCTATCCTCGGCCGATGCTCACGGCCGACTCGGTGGTGCTGACTGAGTTTAAGGGCAAGCTCTGCGTGTTGCTCGTTATGAGAAAGCATCAGCCGTACCGCGGCTTCTGGGCTCTTCCGGGTGGCTTCGTAAATCCGGATGAGCAGGCCTTGGACGCTGCCCAGCGAGAATTGGCTGAAGAGACCGGTCTAAAACATGTAAGACTTAAGCCCATAGGTTTTTTTGACACCCCCGGACGTGATCCTCGCGGCTGGACGGTTTCGGTTGTTCATCTGGGCTTTGTTTCAGCTGGTAAGCTCAAGCAGCTTCGAGCTGGTGATGACGCCGCAGAAGTTGCCCTTTATCCCTTGCGAACGCGGATCAAGTTGGCCTTCGACCACGCCGACATTATTCGCTACGCCGCACGATGGTGGAGGAAGAATCAGAAATAAAATGCAAACTCCGGAAACCTTACCAAACGAAGTTTTTGAACTTGCCGATGCCGAGGTGCTCGAGCGTATCAGCCAGGCCAAGCAATCTCTCGGCCGGGACCTGCTCATCCTTGGCCATCACTATCAGCAGGCTGACGTGATCCGGTTCGCCGACTTTGTGGGCGATTCGTTAGGGCTTTCGCGGATTGCAGCCCAGCAGAGCCAGGCCAAGTGGATTGTTTTTTGCGGCGTGCATTTTATGGCCGAGTCTGCCGACATCCTCACCGATCCGCAGCAGACAGTCATTTTGCCGGACCTTTCTGCTGGCTGTTCCATGGCCGACATGGCCCGTTTGCCGGATGCTCAACTCTGCTGGGATCGTCTCAACTCCCTCGGTTCAGGAAAAATTGTTCCTATCACTTACGTCAATTCCTCCGCAGCCATCAAGGCCCTGGTGGGCCGGGTCGGCGGTCTGTGCTGTACGAGCAGCAATGCCGCCGGAGCTATCCATTGGGCACTGGAACGAGGCGAACGGGTTTTGTTCCTGCCCGATCAGCATTTGGGTCGAAATACAGCTTTTCGCTTAGGCTATCCGCTTCAGACCATGGCCCTTTGGGAGCCGGACAAACCCGACGGAGGCTTAACGCAGGAACAGCTGGCCAAGGCCAAGTTGATCCTCTGGAACGGATACTGCTCGGTTCATCAGATATTTCGCGAGGCGGACGTAGAGCGCATTCGCCGAGAATCACCGCAGACCAAGATACTGGTGCATCCGGAATGCTGCTTCGAGGTGGTGCAGAAGGCAGATCACATCGGCTCAACAGCCTACATTATCAAGACCGTAGAGCAGTCCCCGCCCGGTTCGAGTTGGGCTATCGGTACCGAGGTCAATCTGGTGGCCCGCTTAGCCAGGCGTTATCCTGATCGGCACATTCAATCTCTTTCGCTGGTTCAGTGCCTTTGTGCCACGATGTATCGGGTGGACCCTCGTCATCTGCTGCACACGCTGGAGTGTTTGGCTCAGGGTGAGATTATCAATCGCATCCAGGTAGATGAGGCTACGCGAACTGATGCCAGGTTAGCTCTGGATAGGATGCTGGAAATAAAATAAATGGGCGAAAACTTAATATACTACGGGGACAACTTAGATATTTTGCCGAGCATCCAAGATGGCTCAGTGAACCTGATTTATATCGACCCGCCCTTCAATACAGGTAAAGTCCAGCAACGAACTCAAATACGTACTATCCGCGATGATGATAATGGCGACCGCGTGGGATTCCAGGGCAAAAAGTATCGGACCGAGGCCGTCGGTACGAAGGGCTTCGCCGATTATTTCGATGACTTCATAGAATTCCTCAAACCGCGGATTGAACAGGCATACCGAGTGCTGGCCGAAGATGGCTCGTGTTTCTTACATATTGACTACCGCGAAGTCCATTATTGTAAGGTGCTTTTGGATGAAATCTTTGGGCGTGATTGCTTCATGAATGAAATCATCTGGGCCTATGATTATGGAGCCCGTTCAAAGAAGAAGTGGTCAGCGAAACATGACAATATCCTCTGGTATGTGAAAGACCCCAAAAACTACACCTTCAACTTCGACCAGATGGAGCGGATTCCGTATATGGCTCCCGGCCTTGTTAGCGAGAAGAAGGCTGCTCGCGGAAAAACCCCCACAGACGTCTGGTGGCACACTATCGTTCCTACTAATGGTAAAGAGAAAACGGGCTACGCTACACAGAAGCCCTTGGGCCTTCTTACACGAATCGTGAAGGTACATTCCAAACCGGCAGACTTAGTTCTGGATTTTTTCGCGGGAAGTGGCACGCTGGGCGAAGCAGCAGCTCACAATGGACGCAGTTTCATTCTTATTGACAACAACCCGGATGCCGTGCAAATCATGGCCCGCAGGCTGGCGTTCGCTAAACCAAAGTGTACTAACTTTCAGGCAGTCGAGCAGGTGAACGGTAAGGAAAAAGTGGAGAGTAGGAAGTAAACTGCAACTGCGCTGCTCTATTCGCCAAAGGCGAGAATGGGTAGGGCAGGATTCGAACCTGCGTAGGCTTACGCCAACGGGTTTACAGCCCGTCCCCATTAGCCACTCGGGCACCTACCCAAAACGGTTTTTTTGCAGACGCATCTGCCGGGCTGTCAGTTTATCCTATCCGTTGGGGATACACAACCCGCAAGTCAGCAGTTTAGGCAACGGAGAGGGGGGGATTCGAACCCCCGGTGCGCTTTTGGCGCACACACCCTTTCCAAGGGTGCACCTTCAGCCACTCGGACACCTCTCCAGTGGGTCACATATAATTAAGGATTTTGCCCCCAAAGTCAACGATAAGGTTGATTTGCTTTATTGCTTAGGTGGTTTACATATTCTGCAAGGGGT
>JAACET010000177.1 GCA_011682385.1 Actinomycetota bacterium
GCACTTGGGGAACTGGCCGCCGGCCTGGCCCACGAGATCATTAACCCGTTGGATGGTGTCATGGAGTGCTCTCACCTTTTGGAGGCGGATACCAATAAAAGTGAGCGATTAAAGAAATATCTTCCCTTAATTCGCGATGGACTTTCGCGAATTAATCGTGTAATGCGTCAGATGCTCACGCTTGCCCAACAATCGCCCCAGGCCCCTTTATGTAGAAACAAGGTGGGTAAATTAGTACAGAACACCGTAAGATTGGTGGAAGCACGGCTAGCGAAGCGCGGGATTGGTTTGTCTCAGCAAGCTGATGGGAAGTGCGAGTGTTTGTGCAGCAAGGAATTCGTGGAACAGACTATTCTGAATATTGTGCTTAACGCCGCTGATGCCGTCTCGGGGCTGACGGACCCGCAGATTCGGATTACCGCTGAATGCGACGACCGCTGGGTAAAACTCCACATTGACGATAGCGGGCTGGGAGTCCCGGAAGAGCTGCGCGATCGCGTTTTTGCCCCGTTTTTCACGACTAAGGAGCCTGGTAAAGGAACGGGGCTGGGCTTAACCGTGTCGCGCCAGCTAATGCGCCAGTGTGGTGGAGACCTTGTGCTGAATAAGCACCCCTCACCGCTTAACGGGGCGCGGTTTACAATTACCCTTCCCAGAGCCAGAACTGGAGACCCTGTGGATGAGACCTGAAGGACGCACGGTACTAATCGTTGACGATGAACCGGTCAAACGTACAGTCATGGGAGAAGAACTCGCAGCGGCTGGTTACGACGTTGCCACGGCGGCCAACCCCTTGGAAGCCGATCGCATTCTAGCCGACAAATCATTTGACGTGATCATCACGGACTTGCGCATGCCCGGGCAGGACGGCATTTCATTTCTACGAACCCTCAAATCCCAGCAGCCTGACCAAGTGGTGATCGTAATGACGGCCTATGGCACGGTGGATTCAGCGGTGGAGGCCATGAAACTGGGCGCTTTCGACTATCTTCAGAAGCCATTCACGAGCGAGGAGCTGATGCTGAAACTGGATCGGCTCCGCCACTATCAGCAACTCACCGAAGAGAACAAGGCCCTTAGACAACAAATCAGCAGCGCCGGCACTGATACTCGCTTTATTGGCCAGTCCGAGGCAATACGAAAAGTTTTATCAAAGATTCACGCTGTCAGCGACAGCGATAGTACGGTCCTGATAGAAGGGGAGTCCGGCACCGGCAAAGAGTTGGTGGCCAGGCTGATCCACGAGAGCAGCCTTCGGAACAAGGGACCGTTCATCTCTGTAGCTTGTGCCTCCCTGCCGGAGACTCTCATCGAGTCAGAGCTTTTTGGTCACGAACCCGGTGCTTTTACCGATGCCCGGACACGCCGGATGGGCAGGTTCGAGCTGGCTCATACCGGCACGCTGTTTCTTGACGACATAGACGATACGCCGTCCTTGGTGCAAGTTAAGCTGCTCCGGGTCCTGCAGGAACGGCGCTTCGAACGCCTTGGTTCTGAACACTCCGTCAGCGTCAATGTCCGTCTTATCGCCGCAACAAAGCATAACCTCAGGCGACTGGTATCCGACAATAATTTCCGCGAAGACCTATACTATCGCCTCAATGTCGTTCCTATCTGTTTGCCGCCGCTGAGGGATCGAATGGAGGACATACCCTTGCTGGTGAGCTATTTCCTGGAGAGTATCTCCATGCGACTCGGCAGAGACAGCCTTACTATGGACCAGGCTGCCATGGACAAGCTCATGCGTCATTCCTGGCCGGGCAATGTCCGCGAGCTAGAACACATTATCGAACAAGTTGTCACCCTCACAGACAAAGCCAGAATCACGGCTCATGATATCCCGCTGTCTTTTGAGCAGGGCAGTCCGAGCCCGCCGGTTCAAGTCAATCTACAAAATCTCAGTGAAGTGGACTTGCAAAAGGTTCTTGATGATGTTCAGGCCAAGATAATCCATTGGGCTATGGATAAATGTGGCGGAAACCTTGCCAAAGCCGCCAAGCAGCTTGGGATTCCACGCTCAAGCCTCCAGTACAAGCTGGGCAAGTCGGGCTTCCCTAAGCTGGGAGATACAAAGGCTGCGGATGATTTCCTAACCTGATATTCTTGAGCATTCACTGATAACCAAAGTGTAATTGATTTTCGTCGCCCGGAGACGCATATCCGTCAGTCCCGATAACTTATTTTCAATAAGTGAGTTACGTGTGCCCGTCTTGGTGTTGGCCCTCCGTTTTGCCAAAATTCCGTCATTTCTTCCACTTTAAATTAGCTCCCTATTGAAATGCAACTCATTTATTTGCAGAACATTAGGTCTTTTGTAAGTATTTGGCACGCCTATTGCATTAACCAGAACTAATTGCTAGTGTTTTATCCCAGCAAAGCCCGTGGGCAAGTTGCTCGGCTGGATCGTCAGTGTCATCGTTCTCATGGTAGATGGTTACGAATCAAAGGAGTGGAAAATGTCGCATATCCGGAGTGGTTTTGCAGTGTTAGTGATTCTGAGCTTGCTGTTGGGCTGGACGTCACAGGCAGCCGCGGCCGAAGATTCCTCAGCTAACAAATATGAGGAACTGCTGCGACGGCTCAATGCCCAGGAGAAACGTATTGCTGAGCAGGACAAGAAAATTGCGGAGCTGCAAGCTGACCGTAAGTCAAGCACCGCTAAGCAAGACAAGAAGATAGCTCAGCAAGACAAAAAAATCACCGAGCTGAAGAACATCGAACTTACTCCCGAACAGAGGCAAGAATTTCTAAAAATATACGAAGACGTCAAAGCCCAAGCCAAGCCCCAACCCCATGATTTCCGCGTATACTGGAAAGACGGCATCCGTATGGAGTCGGCTGATAAAAAATTCAAACTGAAGTTCGGCGGACGCCTAATGGGCGATAT
>JAACET010000085.1 GCA_011682385.1 Actinomycetota bacterium
GACCTGACCCAACTGGCTAAGCAAGGACAACTCGATCCGGTGATCGGACGAGTGGATCAAATCGAACGAGTCATACAAATACTCTGTCGTAAGAAAAAAAATAACCCGGTACTACTGGGCGAGGCCGGTGTGGGTAAAACGGCTATCGTCGAAGGATTGGCCCAAAAAGTTATCAGCAAAGACGTACCGGAAATCCTGGCTGACAGTAGACTGGTAGTGCTGGACCTGGCCGTTCTGGTGGCGGGCACAAAATACCGCGGACAATTCGAAGAACGTATCAAAGCAGTGATAAACGAAGTCAGACGAGCAAAAAATATCATCCTCTTTATCGACGAACTGCATACGCTAGTGGGAGCCGGCGGAGCTGAAGGAGCTATCGACGCGGCCAACGTACTAAAACCCGCCCTGGCACGAGGCGAAGTACAATGCATCGGAGCTACGACGCTGGACGAATACCGCAAACACGTCGAAAAAGACGGGGCCCTGGAACGGAGATTCCAGACGGTTATAGTCGATCCGCCAAGCAACGAGGAAACACTGAAAATCCTTAAAGGTCTACGCGACCGCTATGAGGCCCACCACCATGTACGCATCACCGACGCGGCTCTGGCAAATGCTGTAGAATTGGCCAGCCGATATATTACCGGCAGATGCATGCCGGACAAAGCTATCGACGTGATGGATGAGTCCGGGGCCAGAGTGCGACTGCGATGCATGAGCAAACCGCCGGACCTGAGTGAACTGGAAGGAAAAATCGAAAAACTCAGCAACGAAAAAGACGAGGCTGTCCGAAACGCAGCCTACGAAAAAGCCGCTGAACTACGCGATCAAGCAGAACGGCTACGCGAAGAACTCAATCAAACACGCGGCAAATGGACCGAATCGCTCAACGAAACAGGCGGAGTAGTAGACGAAGAAGTGGTGGCTGAAGTGGTCTCGCGAATGACCGGCGTGCCATTAACCCGTCTGAAAAAAGAAGAAATCCAACGCCTGCTGGACCTGGAAAAAGAACTGCACAAAGTGGTCGTCAGCCAAAACGAGGCGGTCGAGGCGGTCAGCCGAAGCGTGCGCCGGTCGCGCAGCGGACTAAAAGACCCCCGCCGACCAATGGGATGCTTCATCTTGCTGGGACCGTCAGGAGTAGGAAAGACCCTGTTGGCCAGAGCTTTGGCAGAGTTCATGTTCGGAAAAGAAGACGCTCTGATCCAAATCGACATGTCCGAATATATGGAAAAACATAACGTCTCCCGCCTGGTCGGCGCACCTCCGGGATACGTGGGATACGAAGAAGGCGGACAACTGACCGAACGAATCCGCCGGCGGCCCTTCGCCGTAGTACTGTTGGACGAAATCGAAAAGGCCCACCCCGATGTGTTCAATATGCTGCTGCAAATAATGGAAGACGGTCAACTTACCGACAGCTTCGGCAGGAGAGTGGACTTCCGTAACGTCATCCTGATCATGACCAGCAACATCGGGGCTGAACTGATCAAGAACCAGGCCAGCTTCGGGTTCGCCACACGCTCAGAAGAGTCGGACTACGAACAAATGAAAGAAATGCTCTCCAAAGAAGTAGAACGCTACTTCAGGCCGGAATTCATCAACCGGGTGGATGAACTGATCGTCTTCCGCAGTCTGACCCGCGAGAACCTCTACGAGATCGTTAACCTGGAACTCCAAAAGGTGCGAGAGCGATTGGCCGATCACGGACTAAAACTGGAACTGACAAACCAAGCTATCGACTTCCTGATCGATAAGGGATATAACCCCGACTTCGGGGCCCGACCACTTCGCCGGGCTATCGTGACACATCTGGAAGACCCGCTGAGCGAACAAATACTACGCGGACACTTCAAAGGCAAAGACGTTATCCGGGTAGGTGCTAAAGACGACCAGCTCTTCTTCGATGCGGGTAACAGCGACGACGAACATACCTCAAGCGAGCCGGCCCAGACCCGTGCGGCTGACTCAACATAAAAGAAACGGAAAGATTGCACCACGAAGGACACGAAAAGAAACAAGAAAGCAAAAAAAATAAAAAAAGGCCCAAAGCGAGTTCACTTGCTTTGGGCCTTTTTCCTTGGGATTTTTCTTTGGATAACCGGCGGGCTGTGTGGTTAAATAATCGCTATGAAACATCTATTACAACAACTTATAAACGGTGAGCATCTGAGCGAAAATCAGGCCAGGGAGGCCTTCGAGCTGATCATGAGCGGACAGGCGAGCCAGGCTCAGATCGGGGCGCTTCTGGCCGCTATGGCCTGCAGGGGCTATACAGTTGAAGAAATAACCGGGGCGGCAGGTGTCATGCGCGAAAAAGTGAGCCGGGTGAAAGCACCGGCTGATGTGATCGATACCTGCGGGACAGGGGGACTAAGCAAAGGGACGTTCAATATCTCCAGCGCGGTGGCCCTGGTGGCGGCGGGCGAAGGAATACCAGTGGCTAAACACGGCAACCGCTCAGTAACCAGCAAATCCGGGGCGGCAGAAGTATATGCTGAGTTGGGCGTCAATATCGAAGCTGATCTGGCTACAGTCGAAAAATGTATAGCTGAAGCTAAGGTGGGTTTCTGCTTCGCGCCGCTGCTGCATCCGGCTATGAAATATGCTATCGGGCCACGCAAAGAAATGGGAGTGCGGACGATCTTCAACATCCTGGGGCCGTTGACCAACCCGGCGGGAGCGCGACGGCAAGTTATGGGGGTAGCCTATCCGGAGCTTACGGAGCAGTTGGCTCAAGTGCTGAAGCGGCTGGGAGCAATAAGGGTCTACGTAGTATACGGACTCGACGGTATTGATGAGATATCCATAAGCGGGCCTACGCAGGTATCCGAGCTGCGCGACGGTGAAATAAAAACGTTCACCATTGAGCCGAGCGAATTGGGGATTACTCCGGGCAGTATGGATGAGCTAAAAGTGGAATCGCCCAGCGAATCGGCACAAATGATCAGGGATGTGTTGGCAGGCAAAAAGGGGCCGGCCAGGGATGCGGTGCTGGTCAATGCAGGGGCGGCCTTTGTGGTGGGCAGCAAAGCAGAGCAAATCAAAGAGGCAATTCCGCTGGCGGCAGAGTCAATTGATAGCGGGCGGGCGGCGAAGGCGCTGGAGGAACTCGTGAGAATCAGCAACGAGAGAAAGGCACAAAGCAGATAAAGAAAAGATTTTTTGACGCTGATTACGCAGATTTTGCTGAAAAGAAGGGGAAGAAATACAAAGAAATCACCACGAAGGACACGAAGTAAAAAAAGAAATGCAAAAGAAAATCCCGGGTAAAACCCGGGGCTAAATATAATAGAAGACCCCCGGCACGTAGGCCGGGGGCATTATTATAAAGATATCCGTCCGGGCCAAGGTTTGGGCGGATGAACAAGATTCCGCATCAAGTGCGGAATGACAGACACAACAGGAAGAGTCGATAAATCTACTTCAGTAGGGCAACGGGTTTGGCGTTGAAGGTCTGTAGGTGGAACTTCTTAGAGCCGGCGGTACCAGCCCAAGCGTCAAGGGCGGTAGATATCCGGGCCAGGCGGTCCGCCCGCTTAGATTGCAGGGCCTGGCTAAGAGGCGTGCCAACTTTCACCTTGCGGGCCTGGGCTATAGAAACAAGCAAAGATTCACTGGAAACAACAATCCGAGCCAAGTTGCTCCGCAAATTCGGGGGGAGCTCATCATAATCACGAACATAACGCAAGGCAGAGAAGGCCATCAGCTTGCCGATTCTCTCGGCTAAGTCATTCTGGCGGTCCTGCTTGAGCTGCGGCCAAACCTGAGCGGCCGTAGCAATGGCGTGCAACTCGGCCTGTGGGCCAAGCACCTTCGCGGACTGATAGGCCTTGAGCCGAGCGTCCATGATCTTCAATAAGCCAGTCAAACAAGGCTCAGGATCGGCTGAGCCAAGGCGTGCATAAATCAAACCCAAAACAACCCCGGAAGACTCCTTGGTACCGGCTGTGGAAAGGGCCTGGATGATGCGGGCAGCCTCGGCCTTATCAGCAGAGGAGCTAAGCAAACCAGCCAAACCCTTGATGGCCCAGTAACGTACGGCGGCAGACTTATACTCAAGCAACTGCTCCAGCAAAGGAATGGTCGAGGGCTGCTGCAACTGGGCCAAACATAGGACGGCATTGAAGGCAAACAGATCATTGTCCTTTTGTCGACGCAACTCGGCCTTGAGAATATCATTCAAATTAGAAGCATAAGCACTCAGAAAGGCAGGCGTGGCCTTGTCGGCCTGGGCGATAATGTCGCTGCGGGACTGGATGGCCTGGGAAAGATCGGCTCTGTCGGCCATCAGGGGAACACGCTGGGCCAACCAGGTGGAAATAAGCTCTTCCTGCTGGGAGGTGAGCTTGGTCGGGGATGTTCGCAGCTCAGCAAGGGTCTGAGCCTGGGCAGTAACAGGTGAAATCAACAGCAAAACCAGAATGAGCCTACACGTTAGTTGCATAAGAGACCTCCCTGGGGCAAGAACCTAGGAGCTAAATAATAAGCGGAAGACTTGCCGTAAGTCAAGGCAACGGTGATAATGGCTCCAGCATGGCCAGAGCAACAGAAGAACAATATTGTCTGGTGCAGTCGAATCTGGACCCCATAGAACCCAATACGCTCAAGGCGGCCTTTCGGGCAGTAGGAGAACTGGTCGATAGCGATGCGAAAACCCTATCGGCTGACGCCTTCGGAATCCTGGCTGACGGGCTCAGGGCCGAAACGGCCCGGATAGTGGCTGGTCAACTGGCACAGGCAGGCATCCAGGTGGACGTAGTCCACCATGACCAAATACCAACTCTGCCGGATCCGCATACCCTGCGGCGGGCTGGCTGTGGTCCCAAGGCGTTCATGCCCACCGATAGTCTGGGCAGGGATGAGCCGGTAGATTGGTCACGCGTTATCCTGATAGCTGCCGGAATAGTTCCCCTGCGCGAAACGAAACGGAAAATCCGCACACGTTATAAGGTCCGATATGTCGGTGGAGTTGGATTAGGCCTTGGACATATTCCACCAGTTTACGTTGTTCCGGAACGAGAGCTGTCCATTCGCTATCAGCGGAAGTCCCGCGGACTGCTGGATGTCTTCGTTAAGGATGAGCCTTACCGCTACCACATAAGAGCAGAAAAGTTCAACTACAATTACCTGGGCGATCGCCAAACCAATAACAAAATGGAGAACTTCACCCAACTGGTTCACGACGTGGTGAGCTACGCAACGGCTGCGGCCCTAAACCGTGGGGCGGTGGCGATCAAAGACGAGGGAATAGAGGCGATCTTCAGCTATCCGAGCAAACATGCCTTCGAAGAAGAAACCATTTGGCTGCTCTATAAGTTCGGTCAACAGCGCGGGCGGGATTGGCCCTGGATGAGAGTGTAAGAAAAGAAACGGAAAAAACTCACCACGAAGGCACGTAGGCCGAGGGCATTAGAAGAAACCCCCGGTAAAACCGGGGGCTAAATAAAATTACCGGCGGAGACGCTGTTCGAGGGCGTCAAGCTCAGCATTTATCTCGGCGGGTAAACGGGCGCCAAACTTGAAGAAGAACTTCCTCAACTCCGCGACCTCGGCTAACCAGGCCTCGGTGTCAATGCGCAGCAACTCCTCAATGGTACCCTGAGGAATATCCAGGCCGGATAAGTCCAGAGCACCGTCGGAAGGAATGTAGCCGATGGGAGTCTGGCGAGCTTGAGCCCGGTCAGCTCCGGCACAACGCTCGGCAATCCACCGCAAAACACGGACGTTCTCACCAAAGCCGGGCCAAATGAACTCGCCCTTGTCGTCGGTGCGGAACCAGTTGACATGGAAGATCAACGGAGCCTTGCTAACCTTCTGGCCCATGCTCAGCCAGTGCTGGAAATAGTCGGCCATGTTGTAACCACAGAAAGGCAGCATGGCCATGGGGTCGCGGCGAACCTCGCCAAGCTTGCCATATTGGGCGGCAGTACGCTCGGAGGCCATGGTGGCACCGACAAAAACACCGTGCTGAAAATTAAAGGACTGATAAACCAACGGAGCTAAGTGAGCACGTCGGCCACCAAAAATGATGGCTGATATCGGCACGCCCTGCGGGTTCTCCCACTCAGGAGAAATACACGGACACTGAAAAGCGGGGGCAGTAAAACGAGCATTAGGATGGGCGCCGGGATGACCGGAGGACGGGGTCCAAGGCTTCCCCCTCCAGTCGATGCCCTCAGCGGGAGTGTCGCCGTCCAAGCCTTCCCACCAAACCATGTCCTCAGGGGTCTTGACCACATTGGTGAAAATGGTGTTCTTGCGGACAGTCTTCAGGGCATTAGGATTAGACTGCTTACTGGTGCCGGGGGCAACGCCAAAGAATCCGGCCTCCGGGTTCAGAGCCCATAATCGGCCGTCAGGACCAATACGCATCCAGGCGATGTCGTCGCCAACGGTCCAGACTCGATAGCCGGGCTGAGTTACCGGAGGAATAAGCATGGCCAAATTGGTCTTGCCGCAGGCACTGGGAAAAGCAGCGGCAATATAAGTGATCCGGCCCTGGCGATCCTCCAAACCAAGAATGAGCATGTGCTCGGCTAGCCAGCCTTCCCGCTGGCTCAAATGGGAGGCTACTCGCAAAGCTAAGCACTTCTTCCCTAACAATACGTTGCCACCATAACCGGAACCGACACTCCAAATGGTGTTGTCCTCGGGGAAATGGCAAATAAAACGCCGTTCCATGTTCAAGTCGGCCTTACTGTGCAGGCAGCGAGTGAAATCAGACGAATCACCCAACTCGTTCCAGGCAACCTGACCCATGCGAGTCATGATCCGCATATTAAGCACAACATAAATGCTGTCGGTAAGCTCAATACCAATTTTACTAAACGATGAACCGGGCACGCCCATGATGAAAGGTATGACGTACATGGTCCGTCCGGACATGGAGCCTTCAAAGATGGCCGCAAGCTTCTTATAGGCCTCAGGCGGCGACATCCAGTTGTTGGTCGGGCCGACGTCCTCCTTGACAGAGGTACAAATAAAGGTAAGACCCTCAGTACGAGCTACGTCGTTGGGGGCTGTACGATGCAGTACGCAGCCGGGCAGCTTTTGAGGATTTAACGGCTCCAACTCTCCCGTGGTAAAGGACTGAGCTGTCAACTGCTCCTTCTCCCGCTCGGAACCGTCGCAGAAATAAATGCTGTCGGGACGGGTCATGCGGGCCATCTTCTCGACCCAGTCGATCACGGTCTGGTTGCTGGTTTTCGGCTTATTCTGATCAGTTGAGGTCACCGGCAGCTCCTGAGAATCCAAAAGGCTATTTTTTAGTAAAAAAAACGCCGAAAAGTTCACATTGTCGGCGGAGAACAGACTTTAGGGCGGTATTATGTCCGCCGCTGAGGGGAAAAGCAAGCAAAAAAGACTCCATCGGGATCTCTCAGGCCGGCTGGGCGAGCTCGGGCAGGGAGAGAGTGAAAACCTTGCGAACCGGATCGATCTGAGCTAACTGCTCCAAGACATCCGCACCGGGGACGGCGTCAACCTTGATGACCATCAGGGCTAAATCATCCTGACGCGAAATGCTCATGTCGGCAATGTTGACCTTATTTCGACCAAAAGTAGTACCCACAGCACCAATGACACCAGGAGTGTCGTCATTCAAAATCAATACCATCTGGCCGACAGGTACCATGTTCATGCGATAGCCATCAAGCTTCAGCACGCAAGGAGTGCCGTCGTTGCGCCGAGATAGGGCAATACTGTGAGCCTCCAAAGGCGAACAAACCGAGGCACTAAAAATGGCCCCCTGAGGGTCCTGCCCCGACGGCTTGACCTGATTGACGGCCAAGCCACGCTCCGTGGCCAAATGCATGACATTAATAAGATTCAACGATTCATCCAAATGAGGCTGAAGCAAATCAATGAGGAAAAAACGACTGAGGGTCTCGGCTAACTCCTGGGATTGATCGGTGTGGAAGGTGAGAATGGCCTGCTTTACCCCGCCGGCACATAAAGGTGAGAGCATGGCACCGGCCCGGCGAGCCAAATCAACCAGCGGACGCGTCTGCTCGTCCATAGTAGTAACCACGCCGGCAACGTTGACAACATTGGCGGCCGAACCGGTAGTAAGATAATTCATGACCGCCCGCACGGCCTCAACCGAAACGGCTAACTGAGCCTCCCTGGTAGAAGCACCCAAATGCGGGGTGGCCACTATATTCTTAGCCTCCAGCAGGGCCCGGTCGGCAGGCGGCTCGGAGGTATAGACATCAATAGCTGCGCCGGCAATGATTCCGTCATTGAGGGCCTGAGCCAGAGCCGACTCGTCCACTATGCCGCCGCGGGCACAATTAATAACACAAGCCGAAGGTTTCATCCTGGCCAACTGCTCCGAACCAATCAGATTCCTGGTCTTGGCTCCGCCGGGAGTGTGCAAAGTCAAAAAATCCACCTGCGGCAAAAGTGCATCAAGGTCAGTCAGTACACGGACCTGGCCACCAAGAGCGGTATCGCCGGAAAAGAAGGGATCGTAAGCCAAAACCTTCATGTCCATGGCCAAGGCTCGCTTGGCCACGGCCTTGCCCACCCGACCAAGACCCACGACGCCCAAAGTCTTCTGAGCCAACTGCGTGCCGACAAACTTGGATCGCTCCCACTTACCGGCAGCCAGCGAAGACGAAGCACTAAGCACGTTGCGAGCTAAAGTCAACATCAGCCCAATGGTCAACTCGGCAGTAGAAATAGTATTGGCATCAGGGGTGTTCATAACCAAAACGCCAGCCCTGGTGGCGGCGGGTAAATCCACATTGTCCACACCCACGCCGGCCCGAGCAATAGCTTGCAACTTGCCGGGATTGGCCAGGACCTCAGCGGTGATCTTGGCACCACTGCGAATGAGCAGGCCGTCATATTCACCAATAATCGAGGCCAGTTCGGCTGGGGTAATACCGGCCTTGAGATCGCACTCGAAGCGGTCGTCCTGCTCCAAGAGGGCCAAACCCTCGGGGGCCAGTTTGTCGGCTACCAGAATCCTGTACATAAGAACCTCTCACATGGAGAACAGACGGTTTCGCCACATGATATAATGTTACGGAATCGGACCAGCTAAGGCAAGGGGGAAGAGATATCGAAAATCAAAAAGGAAGAGAGGGACAAAGGCACAGAGACGCAAAGCAGAAACGGAAAGAAAGACTTTTTGACGCAGATTTCGC
>JAACET010000086.1 GCA_011682385.1 Actinomycetota bacterium
CTCAGCTCAACACGAGTGCGGACAAAAGGGACTGGCTTGACGGCTGGCCCCTTCTTGCTATATAGCCATATCCGCCCTAGACGGGGCGTATCGATAGGAAGTCTGGACATCACTAATGGCGGCAGTGTTGTATCTGGTTATAATGCGAGCATAGGAGGATATACGAATCTCGGTGTTGGCACGGTTACCGTCGACGGCGTTGATTCCAGCCTAAGCAGTATCGTTTTGATGGTCGGCGAGAAAGGTAAGGGTACGCTTAATATCACCAATGGCGGCAGCGTATCCAACGATTGGGGAGACTGCACCATCGGTAGTGAGGCAGGCTCGGAAGGCACGCTAACAGTCAACGGCACCGGATCAACATTGACCAGCGATGATGATTTATTTGTCGGCAAATACGGTAAAGGTACTCTTGAAATCCAGGCCGGAGCAGTTGTTACTAACGACAAGGCCTATATCGGCAGATACGCCGGCTCGCAGGCTGCAGTGACTGTAACAGGCGCAGGTTCGAACTGGACCAGCACTTCCGATCTTTATGTCGGATATGATGCTGCTTCAAGCACACTGGATATCAAGAACGGAGGCAATGTTTCCTGCTATCGTGGTTACATCGGATACAGTGCCGGTTCAGACTCTACGGTGACCATCGACGGCGTCGGTTCGCTCTGGACCGTAACGGACTATTACAATGGGATATACATCGGAATCGACGGCAGCGGCACATTGAGTATTCGCAACGGCGGCGGTGTCTCCAGCAAAATATGCAGCATTGGCCGGAATGCCGGGGCCACCGGCACGGTGACAGTTGAGGGGGCAGGGACGGTTTGGAACAACGGCCTCACTATTGTCGGATTTGACGGGACGGGCTCATTGAGCATCAGCGGCGGAGGAAGTGTCATCGACACTACTGGTTCGCTTGGTGCCAGAGCCGGTTCCAGTGGTACAGCTACCGTTGATGGGACTGACTCTACGTGGAGCAACTCGAGTGACTTATATGTCGGAGGTTCGGGTGTCGGTTCACTGAGCGTGCTGAACGGTGCAACTATTACGAGCAAGGGTGAGTCAGCCAGGCTGCATCAATTCTATAAAAGGGGGGAGTTCCCGTTGGCAGTAGTACATTGCTGTGCCACTTATAGAGCATGAACGCGGCTATGGTGGGCAACTTTGGCCGAGCTGATATTCGATCTCGTCCAGCTCTTCCAATAGCTCATCTTCAAGGTCAGCTATGTCCAGCTCCACAGGCCAGACATGCAGATCCTCAAGCAGGGAAAGGGTTTGATATGTTGCCAGCCAGTGCTCTCTCATCTGGTTTTTGTCAACATTATCCATGTTAGTCCCTTGGGCCCCTTAGGTGCTTATTACCACCGCCCATCCATATTATAGGCTCAAAGCCGGGGAAATTCAGAAAAAGCCAGGGTCGATGTGTGCAGAAAGGGACGGCTTGGCTAGGAGCGGTCTGTACTGGCTGGCTGGTGTTGGATGGTAATAATTGGGGAACAAGTCAAGGCCTTGAGGAATACCTCAGCAAAGGGTATGATTTATGGGCTTGGGCTAAGTTATGAGAGAATCACCCGTGACGGTCGTGGGCGAGGCTTATCTGGGGAACGTCGGCTAAAGGACAGCAACGTGGAGAAGGAAAGAATCAGGTCACGTATTCTGGTCCCTCTGGGATTGGCCCTGCTGGTACTGCTGGCGGCTTCGGTTTTCAGCACCTACCGGCTTCAGCGGCGACGCATAGACAACGAGGTCCGGGCGGATCTTGGGCAGGTGCAACATCTCTTTCAGATGGAAGTGAATAAAGGGGGGCAGCTACTCAGCGGACTGATCGACTTCATCGGGGAAGACCATAACCTGCAAAAGGCTTGGCAGGCAAAAGATCGAGAGACTCTGCTGAATTATTCCCGGCTGATTCTCGAAAAGTTGAGATCCAAATACCGGGTGACCCACTTTTACTTTATCGGGGTGGACCGGGTCTGCTTTCTGCGGGTCCACAAACCTTCGCGGCGTGGGGATTACATAGAGCGGTTTACACTGGCTGGGGCAGAGCGGGAAAGAAAACCCGTTTACGGGATCGAGTTAGGGCCGCTGGGCACTCTCACACTGCGGGCTGTGCACCCCTGGTGGATAGATGGAAAATTTGTTGGCTTCATTGAACTGGGAATAGACGTGGAAGGCTTGGCCCTGAATCTGAAGGAGACGCTGGGCGGAGAGTTGCTGGTAGTTATCGAAAAATCCTATCTCCAGCGCGGGGACTGGGAGGAAGGTATGAAGATGCTGGGCCGCCAGAGCCAATGGGAACAGTTCGCGAACTTCGTGGTTGTCGAAGCCACGACGGGGACAGTTCCTCCCGCACTGGCCGAGACCATGAAACAGCATCTCGAGGCAAAGCACAAAAAATTCTTGTTTGGAGTCTCATTTGCCAAGCGGAAGTATCGCAGCGGGTTCGTCCCCCTGTTCGACGCCGGCGGTCGCGAGGTAGGCGAGATCATCTACATGGATGACACCACCGAAGAGGAAGCGTCTCTGCAGACGGTCGTGGTAGCCACAGCGGGAATTTACCTGGTAATATCCACAGCCCTGTTCGGATTTTTCTACCTCTTCCTGGGACGTTTAGAATATAGCCTTGTAAGTGCTCGCAACAGCCTGGAAATAGCCAACAAACAACTGGAAGAGGAAACTACCTCACTCAAGCAGACCAAGGAGGAGTTGACCGAAGAAATAGAGCAACGCACCCTGATCGAGGACAAACTACAGAGGAAAGTTTTTGAATTGGAGCAGGCCAAACAGACGGCCCTGATGATGATGAAAGATGCCCAGCAGGCCAGAAGCCATGCCGAGCAGTCCAGGCAGGACCTGCGGGTCAGCGAACAGAGATATCGGGATTTGTTTGAAGCAAGCCCTGATGGAATACTTATAGCCGATATCCGGACAAGAGAATTCAAATATGCCAATCCAGCTATATGCGCAATGCTCGGGTACACTGAAGCGGAACTGAAAAACATGACCGTAGAAGACATCCACCCCAAAGAGGCCTTGGATTACGTAACTTCAGAGTATAACGCTCAGGCCAGGGGAGAAAAAACATTTGCCGAAAATGTTCCCTGCCTGAGAAAAGACGGCACAACGATGTATGCAAACATCAACACCATCAAAATGTTGGTGGATGGCCAAAGGTGTGAAATAGGCTTCTTCAGGACCGTCTCCAAGCAAGGCCTTCGTGGAGGGAAGACCTGAAAGGAATTAGTAAGCTTCCCCGGTGAACTACCTTCGGCTGTGAATGAACCACTGCCTTAGCAAACCGGCAAATCCACTCAGCATGACTATTGAAGACAGTCATGGCCAGGGCAATCAGCCAGTGTGTAAGCGGCGGCTTGTGTGTGCAGGACACCATCGAGATTAGTCTTGCGATAGCGGTACGATACCTCGCAGGGATTTGAGTCGTCCTCGCCGTTTTTTGGCATCGAGGCGGCGCTCTTTTGAGGCCAAGGTGGGCTTGGTTTTGCGGCGAGGTTTTGGCTTGCGGGCTGCTCTGCGGATCAAGTCGCTAAGCCGATCCAGGGCGTCCTGCCTGTTGCGCTGACGGGTGCGGTATCTGCGGGCATCAATGATCAGTGTGCCTCGCTCTGTAATCCGTTTGCCGCCGAGACGCAGCAGACGTAAACGGACTTCCTCAGGCAGGGAAGGCGAATTCTTCACATTGAAACGCAATTGCACAGCCGTGGCTACTTTGTTGACGTTCTGCCCGCCTGGTCCGGAGGCCCGGATGAACTTCTCGCGGATTTCGGCTGGGTCAATCACGATGGTTTGGGTAATGCGAATCATGGTCCGGGTTTCGATGGGTTGGCAATGGCAAAACGACCGGCTGGATAGATTATCGTCAATAATGCACGGTAATAAACATATTATTCCCGAACCGGCCACGCTGGGGCTGCTGTTGCTAGGCGGTTTGGCTCTGCTGAGACGTAGACGGGGCCATTCGGCCCGTTACTAATCGGCCTTGCCATCGTCTGGAGTCTGGACAAATTCGCAAAGGGCTGGCTTGATGGCTGGCGCTTTTGTTATGCGCGATATAGCCGCAGAACGTGTTCGAGATTAGCCTCTCACGTATTGGTTTGATTCAGTTGACGTGACGGCCAAAAACAAAACCGCTGGTAACTCATTGAGCTACCAACGGTTTTCTAAGAATGCGCCACCAAGGACTCGAACCTTGGACCCGCTGATTAAGAGTCAGCTGCTCTGCCAAACTGAGCTAGTGGCGCATCCAACAATGGGCGATACTGGACTTGAACCAGTGGCCTCTTGCTTGTCGAGCAAGCGCTCTAACCAACTGAGCTAATCGCCCGCAACGGTGTCAGCCCGGCTGACAATCGAAAAGTAATGTATCGCTAAGGACCCCATCCGTCAAGGCCAATTAGGAAAGGCGCCGAATGCCCCCTCAGGTCAATTCTCCCAGAATCTTGCAGTACAGGGCGGGCACGGTCTGAAGCTGGTTGCCTTGGATATAAAAACCCTGGCTGGCGAAGGCCTGAGGGATGCGCGTGACCACACTCTTTTGGTCGCGGTGGTAATAGCCGGCAGAAGATTCGTCGCTCATGATGGCTGGGTCAAAGGGTCTGATGTCAAAGTCGGCGGTGATCAGGCCGTGCGGAGTGCGGCCGACATTGGCGGCCATCGAAATGGCTTTGAGTAAGACTTCCGGGCCAGTGACGGCTGAGCCAATGTTTAGATAAACGCCGCCTTGAGTAAACCGAGTGATCTGATCGGTAAATATTAAAAAGTCTCGGCCGCTGCATCCGCCTTTGGCAGCGGGATCAAAGGAAGGGTGTTGGTCGATGACATCCGTGCCAATACCCACATGCACCGTAAAGGGCACATCCTTCTCATAGCACTTGGCCAGCAAGGAAGTCCAAGCAAATGAGAAATCCCGGGGGCTGTCAGCGGGGGCCAACTCACTGAAGACCTCGCGGCGGAAATCCGTATCGCAAATCATTCGGCCAAGGGATTCGCCCAGGCCGAGCTGCATGCGGTGGCCAAGGGCTATGGCCTGATTGATATAAGCAAACTCATAGGCCATTCCGAATTGGCCTTGGCCCAAAGCATTAGGGACGTCCTCAGAAGTGGCACCTACAAAAGCTAGTTCAAAATCGTGAATGGCAGTGGCGCCGTTGCCGGCAACTAAAGAAATCAGGTCGCGATCAACGAGATCAATCAAAATAGGGCTCAGGCCGTTCTTGACCAAATGAGCGCCGGTGAAAACGACGACGGGCTTGTTGTCGCGGCGGGCGGAGACTATGGCCCGGGCAATTCGGGCAATCTGCCCGGAGCAGTCTCCGGGTAGGTCGAAATCCGAGGCACGCAGCTGTGCGAGATCTGTCAGGTGCTGCAACTCGACCTTATTACGACGCTGGCTGACGGGATAGCTGCTGATTTTGCCGGGATCGAAAATGCTGTATTTGCCTTGGTAATCGAGAGTCATCCGCAAGTGCCCCTGTAAAACAAACAGTAATGAACCGGAGGGATTTTACAATAATCAGGTGGATTTGGCAAATAAACCCCCGGCACGTAGGCCGGGGGCATTTAGTAGAGAGGTTCCAAAACCCTGGCGCAAGGCTTAATCTTGGTGGTTATTGAGCAAAGGAATGTGTCTGGGGACAGACTGCGAAGGCAGGCGCCCCGACCGGACTGCTCGGCGGTCGGCAGGCAGCTTGATGGTCTGGGCCAACTCGGCCCGTAAGGCTTGAGATACGCTGAGCATACTCTCCGGGCGGTCAGGACGATTCTCAGATAAACACTGCAGCAGCAATTGAGACAAAGACTCGCTGGCGTTGGGATTCAACTGCCGAGGATCGGGAATCGCAGTGCGCTGGCCAAGATCTTGGCCGACCTTCGGAGGGCCAATAGTGTGCGAAGTAACGAGCCAATACAACACGGCGGCAAAATTAAAGATGTCGGTGCGGTGGTCAATCCGCTCCATCCGAGCCTGCTCCGGAGCTAAAAAAACCAAGGTGCCCTGCACACGGCGCTTAACGGTGCCTATAGGACAGGACAGGCCGTAGTCGATGAGCTTGGTCTGGCTGGCACGTGAAAAAAGGATGTTGCGGGGGTTAACGTCAGCATGGACAAAACCCAATTGATGGATGGCAGCAAGGCCCTCACTAACGGCGAGCATGATCTGCAAAATGACAGCCAAGTCGGTGGGCTGGCTCTCCTCGAGGTGCTTGCCCTTGACCGGCTCCATGAACAGAAAAACTTCACGGATACTGAACAGGCCCTTCTTGCGAATCTCGACGACTCGGCGGAGGGCGGGGTGATTGACCCGATTGCCAAGACGGTATTCGTTGAGGACCTGGGTAATAAAACGCTCGTCCTCCGGTTTGGACCTGAGAACGTGCTTGAGCACAAGCAGTTGCTGGGTCCGATTATTACGCACCGAGTAGATCTTACTTCCGGCACCGGTGCCTAGAAATCGGTCTAACTCGTATCCGGGGACTTTCGGCAATGAAGAAGAAACGCCCACAATACTACCTCAATC
The DNA here is from genome assembly GCA_011682385.1 of Actinomycetota bacterium. Classification (GTDB taxonomy): domain Bacteria; phylum Planctomycetota; class Phycisphaerae; order JAACET01; family JAACET01; genus JAACET01. The sequence goes on from JAACET010000086.1 coordinate 6,533, forward strand.
GGGATCAGACGACAAGGACCTATAATGTTGGCGGCCGTTATCGATACGTACCTCGGTTACATCGGCTGTTTGCGAGGGAGGATTAATCAGCACTGCTACAGGAGTCACAATCGGATTCTTCTCAAACTACCCCCACAGAACCGTATTGTAGCCTGAGCGAACAAATATGGCAACTAGTATCTGCAAAAAATGCAAGACTCGGATTTGCCTTTGACAGGTAAGTAGTCTATGAGGATACTGGGCTGCTTAGATATACACTAAAGTAATCCAGTAGCAATCAGAAGGGAGTTCACCAAGTGAGTCGAAAGATTGATAAGGCAGTAATCTTGGCCCGAGGGCTGGGCACACGGATGGTCAAAGGCAACGATACGGCTGGTCTGGATGTCAAACAGGAAGCAGTAGCAGATACCGGAGTAAAGGCGCTGATACCTATCGACAGGCCATTTCTGGATTACGTACTGAGCGTACTGGCTGAGGCGGGCTACAAAAAGGTTGCTCTGGTGATCGGGCCGGAACACCGTGAGCTGCGGGAGTACTACGGAAAGGAACTGCAAACAGAACGCCTGGAAATATCATTTGCAGTTCAGGCCAAGGCCTTGGGAACGGCGGACGCGGTGCTGGCAGTAGAAGAATTTGCCGACGGCGATGATTTCCTGGTGATCAACTCGGATAATCACTATCCGCTGGAGGCAGTGGCGGGCCTACGTGAACTCGGCGGAACAGGGACGGCCCTGTTCGATAGAGAAGGTATGTTCGCCGGCAGCAATATTCCCCACGAACGTCTGAGGGCCTTTGCCGTAGCGAAAATGTCAGACGATGGATATCTGCAAAGAATAATCGAAAAACCAGATGAGCAAACACTGAACTCACTAAACGATCCGATCTACATAAGCATGAACTGCTGGCGGTTTGGGTCGACGATTTTTCAGGCCTGTCGCAAAATCAAACCCTCGCCACGAGGTGAACTGGAACTGCCGGATGCAGTGCAGTACGCCATGGACGAACTGGGCGAGCGTTTCAAGGTCGTGTGCGTCAAGGGGGCGGTGCTGGACCTGTCCTACCGGTCAGATGTACTGCCCGTAGCCAAAAAACTGGCCAACGTCGAGGTGAAACTGTGAAGGCTCAGATAATAGTTCAACGGCTAAGCTCAGCAGGAATGAGCGAACCAGAGGCTCAAAACAAAGCAAAACTGTGGGCTAAGGCAGTATCGGCTCTGGAAGGCGAGCATTGGGACGCCTTCTTTGTGCCGGGAAGGCTGGAATGTCTGGGTAAACACACCGATTACGCGGGGGGACACAGCCTTATCTGCGCGATCGAGAGGGGATTTGTCCTGGTGAGCTCGGCGAGGTCGGATCAGTTGGTGCGAATAATCGATGCGGGCACGGGCGAAAAGAGCAAGTTTGCGATCAGTCCGGAGCTGAAGCCAACGATGGGGCATTGGGCGAGTTATCCCATGACGGTGGCAAGCAGGTTGGCGAGTAATTTTCCGGGACAACTCAAAGGTGCGGACATCGCTCTTATCAGCGATCTACCGCCGGCGGCAGGCATGAGCAGCTCCAGCGCCCTGATGGTGGGGATATTCCTGGCTCTGGCGTCAGTGAACGACTTGGCTGATAGAGAGGAATATCGTCAGAACATAGACAGCACCGAGTCATTGGCCAGCTATCTGGGGACAGTCGAGAACGGGCAGAGCTTCGGCACACTAGCGGGGAGCAAAGGTGTGGGGACCTTCGGAGGCAGCGAAGATCATACGGCTATCCTCTGCGGCGTGGCGGGGGAACTGAGCTGCTATTCGTATTCTCCGGTCCGGCTGAAACAGAGGGTGGCTGTGCCGGATGGATATGTCTTTGCCATCGGGTCAAGCGGGGTGGTGGCGGCTAAGACGGGCGCGGCCCGTGACAAATACAATCGGGCCTCAGCACTGGTGAGTGTGGGACTGGAAGTGTGGAACAAGGCTACGGGGCGGAACGATAAGCATCTGGCGGCGGCGCTGGCGAGCAGCAAGGATGCGGCTGATCGTATAAGAACAATACTGAAGCAGGCCAAACATGATGATTTTACCGGGGCGGAGCTTGTAAAACGGTTCGAACACTTCCTGGGGGAAAACGAGCAGATTATCCCGGCAGCTATCGAGGCACTAAGCAAAAAAGATATGACTGAATTCGGGCGGCAGGTTGATCGGTCGCAAAGGGGAGCAGAAGAACTGTTGGGAAATCAGGTGGCCAATACGATCTTTCTGCCGGCCTGTGCCAGAGAACTTGGGGCGGTGGCTGCGTCGGCCTTCGGAGCGGGATTCGGCGGAGCAGTATGGGCATTGGTCGCGGAAGGTGACGCAGTGGCGTTCCTTAGGCGATGGCAGGGGCGATACTCTGCTGAGTATCCGCAGGAGAGCAAGTCGGCGAGCTTCTTTGTCACTAGACCCGGCCCAGCCGCGGACAGGCTGTAGGGCAAAGAGAATCAGCCACAGAGAAACTATGAAACCGGAGCCTCCGGTAGGTTATAATCCGAGATCGTTTTTTGACGTCTCAATAACCATTTTTTAGG
>JAACET010000019.1 GCA_011682385.1 Actinomycetota bacterium
TAGGCCGTGACGGCCGAACCATTACCGGCTGCACCCGCACTGGCGTTGACGTTTGGCTCATTGCCGAGGCCATCATCACCGAGATCACCGACACGACTGCCCACCGCGTCCTCTCCGCCGGCCTGGAACTGCTGGAGCCTTAGGCTCGGTCTCTCCTCAAGCGACTGCAATCATCAATCATCAGATATGGTAGGGCTGTTGTAGACGTAAATAGCTTTGAAAGATTATTGAATAATCCCCTGTACACTATATAATGAAGACTCATTTCGTGCGGACAAAGTCGTAATCTGTGCAACTTACAAGGGTTTGGGAGGTTCAGGGTTATGGTGCAGTTTAATTGCACATCCTGCAAAAAGAAGCTGGTGGTTCCTGATAAACATATTGGGAAAAACTCAAGGTGCCCTCAATGCAAAAATACAATGATTGTTCCTGGGGCTGCCAAGCAGAATAAAGAATCTTATGTAGTGGCAGAAGATTTAGGCAATAAAAAATATCCTGCTGCGAGTTCGGGGCGACGAGCTTTTGACAATGCTAGCCTATGGGGAGGAATAGGACTGAAAAAGTATTTCATCTTCGCATGCATTGTGGTTACTGCGGTCACATGTATTAGTGTTGGTATTCGTTATTTTCGTGGTGCTGGCGATGATAGCATAACTGACATCCGCAAGGTAGCTGCTGACCCGGAAGCCTATGCTGGTCAGACTCTCAGGAGTCGCGCCACAATGATAAGCCGGAATCACTTTGCAGGTGAAGATGGTCGATATCTTGCCCTGGAACCGCTCCCTGATTTGAAGAGCCAGGCAGACAGTATCTATCAGGTAGTTGGCAATGCTCACGAAGTCAGAATCACCTATCGACTGTACGAGTGGAATACCCTCGCCGAGATAAGAGATTGTCAAGAGATACAGAAGCGAGTTCGTGGACGTTCTCGACGTAAGATGAGTCTGGAGAAAGAACAGGTCCGGCTCGAAAAACCCGTGCGTAAATTCGCGGCGATCGAGAAGCAGGTACTAGAGGTAAAGGCGAAGTTACAACGGTTAACCGAAGAAAGGGAACAATTAGCTAAGGAACTTGCGCAGTTTCGAGCAAGCGAAAAGAACAGGTTGGAGCGGATAAGCGAAATAGAGGTAAGGTCGCAACAGTTATCAGAAGAGAAGAAAAAGCTGAGGAAAGAACGTAGGGGGCTTCTCGCTAGCGAAGAAGAGGATAAACTACAAAGGGCAAGTGAAATAAAAGTAAAGTTGCAACAGTTAACCGAAGAAAACAAAGAACTAACAAAAGAAAAGGACGAGTTACAACCTGAAATCAAAATAGAGGCAGAGTTGCAGCGATTAGCCAGCAAAGAGACACAACTGCAACGCTTGGTCAAAAACAAAAAGGGACAAGAACAGTTCAACAAGGACAGAGCACGATTAGCTGAAGAACAGGCCAGAAGCTTGGGGCAAGCTGCCTCAAGGGTGGGAGTCGTGTCGCCAAGTAGTTCGTACTCGACAGTCTCCCGGAGTACTCGGCGCATTACATCTAGGTCACGCTCGGGGGGGAGCAGACGGTCTAGCTCGTCTGCAAAAAGAACTGGTCCAAGCGCATCGGAGTTGAGGGCTAGGGAAGAAAGAGAAGAATATGCAGCTCAAAAGAAGAAACGTAATAAACTATTAGCACAAGAAAAAAAGCAAAGGCGAATAGCTCTCGTAGCAACGGGGACTGCGGGACGGCTTGCCAAAGAGCAACGGGAGTTGCAACAGCTAATTAAAGGCAACGCAGAACTACAACGCACCACCATAGAAAATCTACGGGTACAGCAGGTGATGAAAGAAAAGCAGGAGTTACAATGGTCAGCAAAGGAGAAGCAACAACTACAACAGCTACCCAAAGAGGAGGCGAACTTGCAGCGACTAACCAAACAAAAGGAACGGTTACAGCCACTAGCCAAGGATAATGCCTCAAGACTAGCCGCGATTGCTGAGGAAATTAGGAAGATTGAGGAAGCTGACAAGAATGAAGAGAAGATTGAGTTCCCCGTAGACTCCGATGGTGTCGTTGTGAACGATCTAAATTGTAGTGGCGTTCTCATTGATATAGATGTTCCACGATACCGCTGATTTGGCAATAGGCCCGCAAGCGGGAATTCAGGTCTCCCCCTTTTTGATATTTGCTATTTGATCTTTGATATCGTCTTTTAAGATCAGTCCGCCCGCACACACCTTGACAGCGCCCATTCTCGCAGCAGCCGCTCGACGGCCGCATCTTTGACGTATCTCAGTGCATCCTTGAAGATATAGACGTTGATGGCCTCGTTGTCTCGGATGTACTTTAGTGCCCCCGCCAGTGTTTTTGTGCCTGCGATCACTTCCCCGGATGTTGGGTGGGTGTGGTGCAGCCCGTCACTGATTGACCATTCCAGAACTGCCAGGCCCGTCTGTTGTCCAGCCTCATGGACTTTTCCCACGGCAAATCCTTCGTCCAGCGTTTGGATAGTCACGATAGCGTGTCGCGTCCGGATTAGCCGTTTCAGATCATCAAGCAGATCAGCCATAGTACCTCCCCACACTTACGCAGCCGGCTCGATGGTTATATCCACATTTAATTCATCGCCGAGTTTGGCCAATTGTTCACGGATTTGTTTCGCTTGCAGATTTCCCGGCACTGCCAGTTTCATACTCATGGAGAATATTGGCGTACCCGTTTGGGGCGAATGTGAGGTAGCCGTTTCTGCCGTTTCTACGTTGATCCCCATCTCTGCCAGCAGGTGGGCGATGTTATGTACGATACCCGCATGGTCCATACCCACTGCTTTTAGGGCGTAGGGTACTGCCGGCACCGCCCGGGGGGCTGATGGTGATTTTGCATCTCGGCTGACGATGGTCAGAGCAGATTTTTTCTCTAGTTCTGCCAGATTCCCGCTCAGCTTTTCTACTTCAGCCTCTGCGCCCGATATCAGCATGATCAGGGCGAAGTCTCCGCCCAGCACCGCCATACGTGAGTCTTCTACGTTGCATTCATGAGCCAGGACGAAAGCCGACACCTCGTCGACGATCCCCGGCCGATCCTGTCCGATAGCCGACATCACCAGATATGCGCTCACTAAGACTCTCCTTATGCTGGATTGGACTGGATATATCTAAGCGCAAAGCTACAAATAACGACCTGGAATGTAAAGATCAAAACGCTACTCAGTATGGGCCAACTTCGGCCCTTTTTAACATATGATATTTGACTTGACCGCTCTGGTAGCTGGTGATAGTTTACCAACCTCCCGAAGGGCAGGATGGTTTCTTTGCAGGAGTAGTGCCGTGGCTAATGTCGGCCCATTATTTGAGATAGACGCTCGGGATTCTGCCGCCGTGGTCAGGTTCCTTCGTCCCACACACATAGAGGCCGGTTCGGCTGAGCCCTTATCCGATCTGCTTTCAGCCCTGAAGCCTTCGGCCCCCAAGGCTGTTATTGTGGACCTTGGCCATCTGGAGTGGGCCAACAGTCTTTTTTTGGGCATCTTGGTGGGTTTGTATAAGAAGTTGGAGCAGCAGAGCCGCAAGATGGTTGTCGCTTGTGTTCCCGCTCAGGTGCGGGACATGCTTCGCTTGACTGGCTTGCATCGCTTGCTTAACATTCACAGCACTTTGGACGACGCCCTGGCCGAGATAAACAAGCAGTAGTCCCAGCCACAGAATCGTCGCCTTTCAGATCCGCAAGGGTACATTAGAGTTCTGTGGATCACGTTGTATTTAGCCCCCGGTTTTACCGGGGGTTTCTTCATTTGTAACGCCTGTAAGCTGTGTCCTGTGACGGACATTCGAATGCCCCCGGCCTACGTGCCGGGGGTTATTCTCCAGCTCTATTAATAAAGAGAGCTGTCCGGAGACGGCTCTCTTCAATATCCCAAGGGGACTCGAACTGCAAAACGTAACTGGTTGTGAATGCAATAACTTACAGAATCTGGCAAAACCGGGTGATGCAGAATCCGGTGCAGTTTTAGCCAAAAGGGGCCTCTGGAAAACTGGCGTAAGCACAAAGAATAAATCAAAAATCTTGTGTGCATAATGCTTGTTACGGACAAAATTATTACAGGGAGGTGAAAATTGTGGAACGTACAAGCCATCAGCCCACATTTCTGGATAGTCTAACTTCAGATCTTGGCGGTCCTCGCACAGCAGAGTTTTTCCACAAATGCGATAAGATGATCCCCTGGAACGAGCTTGCTGAGCCGTTAAAGGATATGTACCGGAATAACACCGACAGAGGCGGAGCGTCAAATTATCCGCTGGTAATGATGATAAAGTGCCTGATGCTGCAGAAGTGGTTCAATCTCTCCGACCCCATGCTTGAAGAAATGCTCTGTGACCGCATATCATTTCGGCGGTTTGTGGGTTTGAAGATGGATGATAACGTCCCGGACGAAACCACGTTTGTGCAGTTCCGCAAGCATCTCAATGCCCACGGCCATATCGCCACCTTATTTGAAAAAACCATAGCCCTACTCGAAAGTCGCAGCATTATCCTTAGAGAAGGCACCTGTGTCGATGCGACCATAATCGAGGCCCCTCGCGGCAGGACAGCCAAAGATGGTATTTCCAGCACGAAAGACAAAACGGCAGGATATACAAAGAAGCATGGTAGGATATATCACGGCTACAAAGGACATATTGCTACTGATCGCAACGGCATAATAAAGGATTACCGTTTCGATACCGCCTCCGTTCACGACAGTAAACATATCGACGACATGGTCGCCAACGAAAGGTACAGCGTCTGGGCCGATAGTGCCTATATGGATAAAGCCCGCAAAGCCAAACTCCAGGAGCGTGGCGTATTCTGCGGTATTGCTGTTGCATAAGACTGCTTGAACCTCCATCGCATTTAATCACCCCAGGCCAATTATAGCAAGGATTTATCGGGGTGCTGTGGACTGCGTCTTCTAAGCGGGTTCGCCTTGCTAAGGTCCAGGTGGTGGGGCGCAATCGGCTGAGTCGCCGCGAAGTTTTAGTAAGCCATGGTTCAAGGCCGGCAGAATAACATCGAGATTTTCCAAGGCTGCGCGTTCTGAGCCGGGCAGATTAACGATCAGTGTGGAAGCCCGCATGCCCGAAGTACCGCGCGAAAGCATGGCATGAGGTGTCTTTGAAAGTGAGCCGGCTCGCATGGCTTCGTCCAGACCCGGCGTCAAACGCTCGAGGACTTCGCGCGTAGCTTCCGGCGTAACGTCTCGCGGAGCAAACCCGGTTCCCCCCACTGTTACCACCAGGTCAATGGAATGGCCGTTGCTGTAGTGTTTTAAGCGATCAATGATAGTTGATTTATCGTCCGGCCAAATCTCGGTTCGGTATATATGGACCTGCAATTTTTCTTTTAGGCGCTTGACTACAGCGGGACCGGCGGTGTCCGGCCTGGTTCCCTGTGAGCATCGATCGCTGATGGTCAGCACAACAGCCTGGAACACATCGCGGCGTACGGTTTCGAGTATTTCGATTTCGTCGCCGACTTTTACTTGGCCGCCTTTTTGGACGCGGGCAAATAGTCCCCACCGAGGCATGATACAATCGCCGGTCAACTTGGCAATACGGCACGGTGTGTGGCAGACTTTTCCGATCTGCGTAACGCTCAGCACAACATCGGGGCCCAGGCGCAATCGGCTGCCCAGACCAAGCGAGTTCAGATCCACCCCGCTGACAACAACGTTCTCGGCAAAGTCGCCGGGGCCGACCTCGGGCAATCCGCCGGCTCGGACCGTTTCAATGTCGCCGGCAGAAAGCAAAGTGACCTGCCTGTGCCACGGGCCGGCATGGGCATCACCTTCGATCCCGTAATCAGCCCGGAAGATGGCTGAATCCACGGGGTGTTTTCGCTGGCCTTTCTTTTTGCTGATACACAGGGCATCAATTTTGCCCATGGTGATACTCCTCGGCGACAACGCTTGTGCTGTTATCCGCCCGTTTCAACCATTAGAGTCGTGCGTGAAAAGCAGCGTTCCTTTTGCTTAAGGTCGAGCGCCCTGCGAATAGCTTCGAGCAATTGCGAACTATCGAGATCGTGGTCGGCCTGCAGAAGTGATCGCACATTATATCCTTCCGGCCGGGCCAAACACCCCACCAATTTACCCGTAGCCGTCAAACGCAGGCGGCGGCACTGCCCGCAAAAAGCATCCGTTCGAGACGATATAATACCAACGATGCCCGTCCGCCCCTGACCATCCTTGGCCAAGTAGTTTCGGCTTGAACTACCCGGTTGCACATCAGAGGGAGTAAGCTCAAAGTCCTCAGCCAATTTGGCTAAAACTTCCGCAGAGCTGACAAACCAATCATCAGAATAGTCAGCCGCTGGGCCTATGGGCATCAACTCCAGAAAGCGGACCTCGCAGCCGTGCTCCAAGCCGAAGCGGACCATATCCGTAAGCTCAGCGCTGTTGATACCCCTTAGCACAATCGTGTTGAGCTTTACCGGAGCAAGGCCGTAATGCAGAGCGGCTTCAAGACCGTCCAACGAGCATTGCAGCTCGCCGCCGCGCGTTAGCCGACGATATGTATCCGCATGGAGACTATCCAGGCTCATATTGATTCGCTGGAGTCCCGCCTGTTTGAGCTGGGCCGCCATTCGGCCAAGCTGCTGACCATTCGTGGTCAGGGCCAAGTCGGGTATGCCCTCGCCAGTAAGCATTTCAACCAACTTAGTAATACCCGGCCGGACCAGGGGTTCACCACCTGTGATGCGGACTTTGCTCAATCCGAAGTGCACCTTCAAGGCACGTACGAAGCGGACGATCTCCTCGAAGCTAAGAATCTCCCGATGAGTAACTTTGTGTACGCCTTCAGGGCCCATGCAGTAGAGGCAGCGCAATTGGCAGCGATCCGTAACGGAGATTCGCAAGGCAATCGGCCCATTATTCCGCTGGTTACTCACGGCAAGGGCCTCCAAGGCCTAAACTCTACCACGGCTCCCACCGAAACTTTACCCGCCTTAGCTGGTATTATGATAACCCCGTCAGCCGGGCCTGCTGCTACAAGGTCTGCTGAACCATGTGATTTCAGTGGTGCCACTGAGAGTTGTTCTTTATTCCAGATCAGCCGAGCTAATACGAATCGCACCAGGTTCAGCTTTGATTGCACCTCAGCAGCCAGGGGCAAATGCAGCGACGGCTGGCAGCGCGTGGGCTCCAAACCAGACATCCGCCGCAACCCCGGCAGAACGAACTCAAAAAACCCAACCATAACACTCAGAGGATTGCCCGGCAGGCCGAAGATGTGCCGATTTTTGTTTAGTGTGGCATAGAGCTGGGGCTTACCTGGCCTGATAGCTACGCCGTGAAAGTGGATACTGGCCCCAATTTGTTTTAAAGCTTCGGGGACAAAATCATATTTTCCGACGGACACCCCGCCGCTGATAATAATTACCTCATGTTTATCGGCCAAGCGTTTTACTTTGGCTGCGACTGCTTTGGGATTATCGCCCACCACCCGATGTGTAACATCCCCATAGCCCAAGCCGGTCAATGCACTGCACAGGGCTGGGCCATTGGAATCACGTATTTCATATAAGCGTACGCGATCGCTGACGCTACGGAGTTCTTCGCCTGTGCACAGCACAGCCACACGAGCTCGGCCATAGACTCTAAGTTTATCTTTACCCACGGACCCAGCCAAACCGATCTGAGCAGCTCCCAGGACCGTTCCCTTTTTTACCAGGAGCTTTCCCTTTTTGGCCTCTTCACCTTGTCTGCGGATATTGGCTCCAGCTCCGACGACATTTTGAAACAACACACTGGCTTTGGTTTCTGTTGTCTGTTCGAGTCTCACTACGGCATCAGCGTCAGGTGGAATGTTTGCGCCGGTAAGTATCCGCATACAGGTTCCCGGACGCAATGATCGGCGGGCGGGACTACCTGCCGCAACTTCGCCGGTAAGTTTTAGAACACACGGACACTTGGCTATATCAGCAGCTCGCACCGCAAAACCGTCCATAGCTGAACGGTCGGCGGCCGGCTGATCACGGTCGGCCCGCACATCCTCAGCCAGGCAATAGCCAGTGGCCTCCGCTAATGGCTTGGGCAATACCTTTAAAGGGCGCACCCTTCGAAGAACAATACCAAGGGCCTTTTTTGGGCTTATCAGCACGACCTGTCTCCGGATTTATTAGCTGGGAGTCTGTTGAAAAAGCAGACTCACCAGCACAAACATCAACAAAACAGATTCGAAGCGAGCTGTCCTGACATCAATGTCAGCTAATCGTTTGCTCTGCCAGACATGTGTTATTGGTTTTATAAGTAACATTAGTCCCAGGGGAGCACATACTAAAACGCGTGGTCCCACCTTTACTACAGCCAGCCCAGCCAGGCCGAATACACAGCCGACCACCAGCAGTATGTACAGCCAGCGTAATGCTCGCACTCCCACGAGTTGGGCCAGCGTAACGATTCCCGCCACTTGGTCTTCCTGCTGATCGCGGATGTTGTTGGCCGCCAGGATTGCTGTGGTAGCCAATCCCACTGGAACGCTCAGCAGCAGAACATTCCACTGCATCGAGCCAGCCTGAGCGAAGCCGGCCCCCAGCATCAAAAGCGGTCCAAAAACCAGAAAGATCAATAGCTCACCCAGGGCTCGATACTTGAGTTTAAGAGGCGGGCCGGTGTAACAATAGAGTCCAAATCCCGCCGCCCCTGCGAACCATAACAGGCTCGGCCCACATCGGACCATCAGATAGATCCCCACCGGCAGAGCCAACAGCAGACAGATCAGGGCCTCAACCAGTACCTCTTTGGGTTTTAGCTCGTCGCGAACCAGGAACCTTCCCGGGCGAGATCCGTCGCCGTCAAGTTTGCGATCTACGCCGGAGCGGAAATCGAAGTAGTCATTGAATAGATTTCCCGCCGCGTGCAGCAAGACCACACCAAGCACCGAGGCCATAAGTACACCCCAATCCCACTGGTTTAGCGGGCGTACCAGGGCCGTAGCTATCAACACCGGTAACACCGAGACCGGGAATGAAAAAGCTCTAAGTGCGCCAAGACGTTTGGCTAGCAAGACAGCCATTTATTTCTCCCCTGGGTTTACCAACTAAGCACTGCTCCGGTGCTGGCGGAGGTGGCCATACTGGCATATTTACCAAGCACACCGGTAGTAATCTTCGGGGCCGGGGCCTTCCACTCGGATCGCCTTTGAGCCAACTGCTCATCGGACAGGCGGACCTCGATCTTCTCGTTAGGAATATCAATAGCGATTATATCCCCGTCACGAAGCAAACCAATCGGGCCGCCCACAGCAGCTTCCGGCGAGACGTGACCAACACAGGCTCCCCGTGTTCCGCCGGAGAAGCGCCCGTCGGTTATCAGGGCCACCTTCTCGCTCAGCCCTCGGCCGACGATATAACTGGTCGGGGCTAACATCTCCTGCATTCCCGGCCCACCCTTAGGACCCTCGTAGCGGATGACCACGACTTGGCCGGGTTTGACCTTGCCGCCCAGGATGCCCTCACAGGCCGCTTCCTGACTATCGAAGATGATAGCCGGTCCTTCATGCGCCAGCATGGAATCAGCCACACCAGCCGCTTTGACCACCGCCCCTTCAGGGGCCAGATTGCCTGTAAGTATCACCAGCCCACCGCGGGCTGAATAGGCCTTATCCAACGGACGGATACACTGAGTATCTTTGATTGTGGCATCGGCAATAACCTCCCCGATAGTCTTGCCGTTGACCGTTTTGCAAGACAGATCAAGCAGTCCATCCTTACGTGATATTTCCTTAAGGATAGCGCTGATTCCGCCGGCCTTGTCGACATCTTCCATGTGATAATTGCTGGACGGCGAGACCTTGCAGATGTTGGGCACCTTGCGGGAAATCTCAGCGATCTTCTGCACGTCCAACTGAACGTGAGCCTCATGAGCCAGGGCCAGCGTGTGTAGAACGGTATTGGATGATCCACCCATAGCCATGTCCAGAACAAACGCGTTGTTGATACTGGCCTCGGTGATGATCTGGCGGGGTTTGGGGCCCTGTTGTTTGGCCAGGCGAACGACCAACTTGCCGGCGTCCTTGTACAATTGCTCACGTCGGGGATCGACGGCTGGAATAGTCCCGTTGCCCGGCAGAGCAATGCCCATAGCCTCGCACAGGCAGTTCATGGAATTGGCGGTGAACATTCCGGAGCACGATCCGCATCCCGGACAGGCATGACGTTCGAGCGTTTCCAACTGCTTTTGGTCAATCTTGCCCGCAGCCTGCTGAGCGACGCCTTCAAAGACAGAGATCAGGTCGATAGTTCTCCCGTCCGGAGTTTTGCCGGCCAGCATAGGACCGCCGGAGACGAAAACAGTCGGCACATTGCAGCGAGCAGTGGCCATGAGCATACCCGGAATGATCTTGTCGCAGTTGGGAATGCAGACCATGGCATCGAAACAATGAGCACTGAGCATGGTCTCCACCGAGTCGGCGATAATCTCGCGACTGGCCAGGGAGAATTTCATCCCGGTGTGTCCCATGACAATGCCGTCACAGACACCGATGGTATTGAACATAAAGGGCACGCCGCCGGCATCACGGATGGCCTGGCGGACGACCTCACCGACTTTCTGCAAATGGACGTGGCCGGGGATGATGTCGGTGTAGCTGTTGGCTATGGCGATGAAGGGCTTGGTGAAATCTTCGTCCTTCAGCCCGACGGCCCGCAGCAGGCTGCGATGGGGTGAGCGTTCGGGCCCTTTCTTGATGGTATCACTTATCATCACTGACTCCCTGGCTTAGCTCTTTAACTTCTCGACTTCTTCGTTTTAGCCGTCGATATTTTTTTCCTGGCTGGTTTTTTGGTATCGGTTTCGCCGGCCAATTTAATCGAGCCATCCGTAAGCGATCCGATCAGACGCAATTTCTGGTAACGCCTCTCGATCAGCTTATCTATAGGCACACGGACCAGATGACGCAGCGTCTGGTTGATATAGTTCTCTACAGCCAAGCCGGTCTGCTGCGGATCGCGATGAGCCCCGCCCAAAGGCTCAGGAATAATGTCATCTACAATACCCAGCTTGACCAGCTCTTTGGCTGTGGGCTTTAGAGCCAGGGCGGCCTCTTTGGCGTATTCGCCGCTCTTCCACAAAATGGCGGCACAGCCCTCAGGCGGTATCACCGAATAATAGGCATACTCGAGCATACCGATGCGATCACCTACGCCGATACCCAGTGCCCCCCCGGAACCGCCTTCGCCCACCACCATACAGACTATCGGCAGCCGTAGTTGGCTCATGGCCATGAGGTTTTCCGCGATGGCCTGGGCTACGCTGCGCTCTTCCGAACCGATTCCAGGGTAGGCTCCGGAGGTATCGACCAGAGAGACGATGGGCAGGTTGTATTTCTCGGCCAATTTCATCGCCCGCAGGGCCTTGCGATAGCCTTCCGGGTGAGCACAGCCGAAGTTACAGGCTACCTTCTCTTTGAGCTGTCGGCCCTTATTATTGCCGATGATCATGACCTTTCGGCCGCGGATTCTCCCGAAGCCGGCCACGATGGCCTTATCGTCTCGAAACCGCCGGTCACCATGCAGACCGCAGAAATCATCCACGATCATATCCAGGTAATCCGCTACAACCGGACGGTTTGGGTGCCGGGCTACCAGTACGGTCTCCCAGGCGCTCAGATTGGCGTAGGTCTTGCGTACCAGCGAGACCAGGTTGGCCCGCAGTTTCTTGATTTCGTCGGCGAAATCACGTCCGGTTTCATCCCGCTGTTCCTGGGCGAGCTGTAGTTCCTCGATCTGGCTTTCGAGCTTGGCGATGGGCTTCTCGAAGACCAGGTAAGACCCGCCCGGTCCGGGAGTATTACTACCATTGGCCATGCTGGAACCCTCGTACTTGCTGAGTCTATCTTACTACACGTTGGGGGTTAGGGGGCAAGGTCTGAAAAAAGCTCTATCTCTTGCAGCCTCTTGCCCACCTGTCGCATACCGGCCGGCCGATTCTGGGGATGTTTGGCCAACATGGCCATCACCATTTCGCCGGCTTCGGGGGTAATATTAGAATTAAGGCTGCGCACCGGTCTGGGTGTCTCGGTCAGATGCTGCTGCATAGACTTTTTGCTATTGTCCATATGAAACGGCGGCCGACCCGCAAGCAACTCATACATCGTGGCCCCAAGTCCGTAGATATCTGCCTGTGCGTCGGACCGGCGTCCCAAAACCTGTTCAGGAGCCATATAGTCGCGCGTGCCCGATATCTTGGGTTTGGACCTGACCAGACGTCGAAAATCAAAACCGGCCTTGATGGAAATCGAAAAGTCTATAATTTTCAATTCCCCGCTTTCGTTAACTAGAATATTGCCCGGTTTGACATCGCGGTGCACAAAGCCCTGCTCGTGGATGTAAGCTAAGGCGTCCGCAGCCTCCATCAGTAAGCGCTTCAGGTCCGCCTTTCGAGCGGGGTTCTCGTTGAGCCAATTTGATATGGGCTTGCCAGCCACAAACTCCATCACCAGATAGCTTTTCACGCCGTCGATGGCGAAACTCTCGAAGCGAACCAGATTCTTGTGGTAGAGTTTCAGGCCCATGCGGGCCTCTCGCTCCAGCCCTTGCAGGGCACGCTTGAGTTTTCGCACCGATGGCGTAATGGTTTTGATAACCACATCGCGATGGTTACGGCTGTCATAGGCCCGCCAAACCGTGTAGTTCTCAGTCTGGTGGAGCATGCTCAGCAAAGGATAGCCGGCCAAGGAATCTGGCATAAAGACGCTTTCTCAGGTCGTTTTAGGAAACCGGGGGTTCTCTGGAAACCGAAAGACCAGCTCGAACTTCACAGAATCGCTGTTTCCAAAGCCTATCACTGATACAGAATGTTCCAAATCCGCGGTAATACTATGCTTTTTGGCCCCTGTTGGGCAAGAAAAAATTTGACTTCCCCGGCTGGATAGGTAAGCTGTGTCTTCCTTTTAGAACCTCTAGGCAAAACACACAGAGGATGCTTGACCACCATGAATTGGCGAGTTGAGGTTAGCACCCGTAAAGACTTCCCGGATACCCACGGGCAGGCCCTGTTGTCCCAAATCAATGATCTGGGCATAACTACGGTGCAGGCCTTGCGCTTCATCAGAGTTTTCCTCATCCAGGCTGAAGCGGACCGCCAGGCCATGACAACGGCCGCGGCGGAGCTGCTGTCCGATCCGGTTACAGAGGATTTTTATCTGGGCCAGTCCAAGCCTCCGCCGGGGCTGGCCAAGGCTACCACGATCGAGGTGCACCTCAAGCCCGGTGTAACGGACCCCGTGGCCGGCTCGACCCTCATGGCCCTGCGAGATATGGGTATTAAAGCCGATTCGGTACGCACAGCCCGCAAGTACGTGATGCTGGGCAATGTCACCGATGTCGAACTACAGAATATAGCCGCCGGCGTATTGGCCAACGATTGTATCGAAACCGTCTTGTTCGATCCTTCAGGAGAGCCTCCTTCGCCGGACTTGGCCCCTTATCAACTGGAAGTAATTACCGTCCCCATTCACGAACTCAGTGATGACGAGCTGACAAAGCTCAGTCGGGACCGCGACCTGTTCCTGAACCTGCGCGAGATGCAGACAATTCAAGAGCACTTCAAGCAGTTGGGCCGAGACCCGAGCGACCTGGAGATCGAAACGCTGGCTCAGACCTGGTCGGAACACTGCGTCCACAAGACACTGCGAGGGGTCATAGAGTTCAACGGACAGACCATCGATAACCTGCTCGGCTCGACTATAATGAAAGCCACCAGGGACCTGAACAAGCCCTGGTGTATCTCGGTATTCAAGGACAATGCCGGCGTCATTCGATTCGACGACGCCCACGCCGTTTGCTTCAAGGTCGAGACCCACAACCACCCCAGCGCCATTGAGCCTTACGGCGGAGCCGCCACCGGGATTGGCGGGGTGATCCGCGACCCGCTGGGCACAGGTCTGGGTGCCAGGCCCATCGCCAATACCGATATATTCTGCTTCGCTCCGCCGGACATGCCTCGTGAAGAGATCCCCAAAGGCGTGTTGCATCCAGCCCGAGTCCTTCGTGGCGTAGTCGGCGGCGTTCGGGATTACGGCAATCGCATGGGAATTCCCACCGTCAACGGAGCGGTCTATTTCGACGAACGCTACCTGGGCAATCCCCTGGTGTATTGCGGCAACGTCGGGCTGTTGCCCATCGACGGCTGTTTTGGCGAAGCCCAGCCGGGAGACAAGATCATCGTAGCCGGCGGGCGAACCGGGCGTGACGGTATCCACGGGGCCACCTTCAGCTCCGGGGAGCTGACTCATTCCTCCGATACCGAGTTCTCCCATGCCGTGCAGATAGGCAATGCCATAACCGAAAAGAAACTCGCCGATACCATTATCCAGGCCCGCGACGAGGGACTATACAGCGCCATCACTGATTGCGGGGCGGGTGGACTAAGCTCGGCCGTCGGAGAAATGGGCCAAGAGCTGGGCGCAGACGTTGAGCTGGAAAAGGTGCCCCTGAAATATGAAGGGCTTTCCTATACCGAAATCTGGATATCCGAGGCCCAGGAGCGGATGGTAATTGCCGTGCCGCCTGAGAACCTCGAAAGGGTTATGGAAATATTTACCGGCGAGGACGTCGAGGCCACTTGCCTGGGCGAGTTCACCAACGACCACATCCTGCGAGTTCGTTATCAAGGTACTGTCGTCGGCGAACTGCAGATGGAGTTCCTCCACGACGGCGTGCCTCGCTATACCCGCCGAGCCAGTTGGACTGTGCCGGAGCTTTCCGAGCCGAACCTGCCGGAATCTCCGGATCTTGGCCAGGCGCTGCACGATATCCTGGCCGCTCCGAATGTAGCCAGCAAAGAGTGGATCATTCGCCAATACGACCACGAGGTCCAGGGCGGTTCGGCCATCAAGCCCTTGGTGGGTGTAGCCAACGACGGCCCCGGCGATGCTGCGGTAGTTCGGCCGTTACTGGATTCAGACCGCGGCTTGGCCATCTCTTGCGGCATGAATCCCAAGTATTCAGACCTGGACCCCTATTACATGGCCCTGGCCGGCGTCGATGAGGCCATTCGCAACGCCATTTGCGTGGGGGCAGACCTGAGTCAGTTGGCTCTGCTGGATAATTTTTGCTGGGGCAATCCCGATGTTCCCGAACGGCTCGGTTCGCTGGTCCTGGCGTCGCAGGCCTGTTACGACGCCGCGATGGCTTTCGGCACACCGTTCATCTCCGGCAAAGACTCCCTGAACAACGAGTTTGCCCGCGACGACGGCACTACCATTGCCATACCAGCTACTCTGCTGATCTCAGCGATAGCTATCGTGCCCGATACAACCAAATGCGTCACTATGGATTTGAAGAGCCCGGGCAATCATCTGTTCCTGATGGGGATAACCAAAAATGAACTGGGCGGCTCACACTATTATGCCTTGAGCGATCAGCTGGGTGCGAATGTGCCCCAGGTCGATTTGTCAACCGCACCGGCTGTGCACCAGGCCGTGGCCAAAGCCATTGAGGCCGGCCTGGTTGCTTCCTGTCATGATCTATCCGAAGGCGGTTTGGCTGTAGCGGCGGCGGAAATGGCCTTTGCCGGCGGACTCGGAGCCAAGCTGGACTTAGCCGGCGTACCCTTGGCTCCGGGTGTAGCGCAGCCCGAGCAGATACTTTTTAGCGAATCGCAGTCGCGCTATCTGCTGGAGGTAAGACCGGAGCACTATAATGATTTCATCTCCACCGTGTTGCCCTGCCACGTGGGACAGGTAGGACTTGTAACCGCCAAGCCCAGTCTGATCGTGGTGGGTGCCCGGAAGAACACTCTGATTGATGAACCTATCGAAGCCCTGAAGGAATCCTGGCAACGAACACTGCGCTGGTAAGTGGGACGCTTGTTTGGTAGAGAGTTATGGCTGATGTAAATGTCTTAGTCTTGCGTACAGCGGGAACCAATTGCGACCGCGAAACGATCTACGCCTTCGCCTCAGCCGGCGGAAAGGTCCAGGCCCTACACATTAATCGTGTTCTAGGCAATCCCAAACTGCTGCAGGACTTCCAGATTCTGGCTCTGCCGGGCGGATTCAGCTACGGCGACGATATTGCCGCGGGTAAGATATTAGCCAATCAACTGCTCCATCACTTGGCTGATCAACTCCACGAGTTCGTCGAGGCGGGCAAACTCATCATCGGCATCTGTAACGGATTCCAGGTCCTAGTAAAAACCGGTCTGTTGCCCGGCAACCTGGGCCAAGACCTGCCGGTCGGCGGCAACGGACAAATCGTTACCTTGACCAACAACGATTCCGACAAATTCGAGGACCGTTGGGTCCACCTGGCTGCCTGTAGTAAAAAGTGTGTGTTCCTTCAGGAACCCCAGCGCATATACCTGCCTATAGCTCACGGCGAGGGCAAGTTTGTCGTCAGTGACCCAGCCGTGCTGGAAGCGCTCCAGAAGTCCGACCAAGTGGCCTTTCGCTATATCAATCCGGACGGATCTGAGCCGTCGTACCCCGACAACCCCAACGGCTCAATCGATCATATCGCCGGCATCACCGATCCGACGGGGCGAATCCTGGGTCTAATGCCCCATCCTGAACGTCATACCCACCGGACTCATCATCCTCGCTGGACTCGTCTGCCTGCTGAGCGTCAGCCAGACGGATTGGCCATCTTCGCCAACGCCGTCGGATATTTTAAAGCCTGAATCTGCGAATTTTCACCCGGATTTTCCATGCCTTAGCTGGCTTGATATGTTCGGCCCTCTCCCGTAAAATGCCCTGGTAAGGCCAGCGGGAAGTATTCCCAGGCTTGAAAAGGTCGCTATAAGCTGATAGATTCTAACGATTCGGCAGTGACCCACTGATTGAATACCGTTAATAGAGGAAGAATAGTGATACCCATGAGTGAACCGGTAACAGAGCATGCACACAACATTTTGGCGGGTTGGCCGTACCGGAGAGTCTTCTTGACCGGCGCGACCGGGTTGATCGGGGGCCAAATACTGCACGATCTGTTGGAAGTACCCCAGATCGAAACGGTTACCTGTTTGGTTCGTCCCGTCAAAGACAAAGCAGGCCTGGAGCGTCTTTCTCAGCGGCTTATAAAGGCTGGTCTGAAGGAAGGGAAACTGAAAAAGGTCATGTCCCGCGTCCGCGTGGCAGAGGGGGAAATTACGGAAAAGCTCTGGGGGATGACCGAGGGTGATTTGGACCAATTGCGCAAGGAAACAGACCTTCTCATCCACTGTGCGGCTTCGACGTCGTTTGTGGACGTGGCTAGTTGCGAGGCTGCCAATGTAGACGGCACCAGAAACCTGCTAGGGGTAATAGACCAGGCCAAATGCCTTAAGCGTCTGGTTCACTTTAGTACCGCTACTTTGTGTGGCTATTTGCCTAACAGAATAATTACCGAGGATGAGTCCCCCAATCCCAATCATAAGCACGTGGTCGCCTACACTCGCACCAAGGCTGAGGCTGAAAGAATCCTGTGGGAGCAAGCTCAGGACCTACCCTTGCTGGTATTACGCCCCAGCATTGTCATGGCCAATAGCTTGGACGATCCCAAATACGCACGGCTATTCCTCTGGAGTCTTTTAATCATGGCCCAGCTTCCGTTTATCCCGGTCAAGCGCGACTCCAAACTTGACATCGTAACTCTGGATTTTGTGGTCAAGAGCACCATGAGGCTGATTGCTCGTGGAGACAAGCTGGCCCACAACTGCTATCATCTTACCGCCGGAGCGGAGGCCAGTGTCACAGCCGGGGACGTGTGTGAAGTGTGCTGCAAGGCTGCGAGGTTGGAAGGACCAACACTGATTCCACCTGATAAGTGGCATAAAGAGCATGAGCAGACCATCGAGGAGCAGGGCTTGGGTAGTTTATACGAGGCCTTGCTTTACCTGCCTTTCATCAACCTAAACCTGGTGTATGACAAAAGCAGATTGACTAACGAACTCGGTAAGGATTTGCCGGAGTTGTTGCGCGCTACCGGCTACCTTCCCCGAATGCTGCATATTATGAGCCCGGACGTAGTTACTCTGGAGGGCTTGCAGGCGTTAGGTATGTGAGCCGGCCAGCAGTACCTAGTCATGCACATATACCTTTTAATATGCCTGCTTATCACGCACCTGTTCATTGATATGGCGGCCAGCACCGTCAATCCGATATTGGAACCCCTGGGCAGCAAATACTACGCTGCGGATGTGGCTATGGGTCTGGTGGCTGCCCTTTTGTCTGCCAGCTTGAGTTTCTCCCAGTTGCTGTTCGGCTATATTTACGACCGGTTCGGCGCCTACTGGCTAATACCCTTGGCTGTTCTCGTCGCCGGCGTCTGCCTGGGCTGCGTGGGTCTGATAGATTCCTTTGCTCTATTACTGGTACTTGTCGTAGCGGCGGGTTTGGCTATCGGCGCATTTCACCCGGGCGGTGCAGCCTTGGCGGGAGGGTTGGCTGACAAGAGGCGTCCTTTAACAATCGCTATCTTTGTCTGTGCCGGGGCCTTGGGCGTAGCTGCCGCACCGGTGTTGATTACCCGTTTGGTTAATGCTCAAGGCTTGAGGGCTACTGCTTGGTTGTTTGTACCTGCCGTTCCTGTTTTTGTGATAGCCCTGCTGGCTTTTCGTACCTGCCGCAGATTGCCCAGGCCCCAGATCGAAACTCACCCCAAAACCCACAGCCTGCGTGAGAGTATCTTTTCGCGCTCGCTGATTTTGTTGTTTATCCTGTCCGCCTCGCGCAGCTTCTCCATCATTATCGTTCCAGTGGGTATGTCCTTCTTGATGTCTGAGAAGATTGCCGATAAAGCACGGTACTTATTGAGTACCGGTAACGCTTCGGCTTTATTTGGCCTGTCGGTCGGTTTTGGCGGACTGTTGAGTGGGCTCTTCATCCGCCCGGAGGTCGAAAAGCGGGGTATCATCATTTCGCTTATTATTGCCGGCCCTTTGCTGACGGCGTTCCCTTTGCTTAGCGGTGGCTGGCTCTTGGTTATCATCGTTCTGGCCGGCTTGGCTGTTGGTTCAACTATCCCGCTGGTTACAGCCATAGGCCAACGGCTCATACCGGAGTCATCGGCTGTGGTTTCTTCTATCCTGATGGGTGTGGCCTGGGGAGTTTCAGGCATTGCGGCCCCATTAATAGTAACCTGGCTAGGCCCACTCATCGGCTACAGCTTGGCCATGCCCCTGTTGATTGCCGCGGGGATAGTCGTGGCCCTGGTGGCCACTTTGATCTTACCGCCGGTAATGCATCCGCAAACGGGTTCGCGCCTTGCAGCCAGCCCGACAATGCCCTAAAATTATCCGCATGAATACAGAGCAGCTCGCACCCGAACTCTTGGAACTGCTGGAATTGGCCGAGCTTGCCGCCCAGGCTTCTGCCGAAGTGATTCTGCCCTACTTCCGTTCCACTTTGGATATCCAGCGAAAGCCGGACGGCTCACCGGTAACCATCGCCGACAAGAAAGCCGAGGAATGTATTGTCGAGCTCTTGCGCACGCGTCGGCCAAACGACGGCTGGCTCGGCGAAGAGTTCGGCTCGGAAGAAGGCAGCAGCGGCTATAAGTGGATTATCGACCCTATCGACGGCACGATTGCTTTTGTTCACGGCGTGCCCTTGTTCGGCACACTCTTAGCTGTCGAGAAAGACGGACAGATTCTGCTGGGCCTTATCAATATGCCAGCCGTCCGGGAGATGGTCATCGGCATCAAGGGCCACGGCACATTCCACAACGGCCAGCGGTGCCGGGTCTCGCAGACTGCGGATTTATCGCAGGCCACAATTCTTACCAGCAATTTCAACAATCTGCTGACACATGATCGGCAGCAGGGATTTAATAAACTGCTCCGGCAAACTCGCGAGGGGCGCACCTGGGGCGACTGTTACGGCTACATGATGGTCGCCACCGGCCGGGCTGAGATTATTGTTGACCCTGTTCTGTTTCCCTGGGACATCGCTCCGATGGTTCCGATTATCACCGAGGCCGGCGGGCGAATTACCAGCCTTGACGGGCAGGAAGATTTGCCTTTCAACCATGCCTTAGCCACCAATGGCCTGCTACACGACGCGGCCCTGGCTGCCTTCGCCCACGCAGAAACATAGATGCCCTCAAAACGTAGAAAGGCGGACTCCCATGCAAATTACCAATCTTAAAAACGTTCCCAAGGCAAAAGCTGATATGGCAGGAGCCAAGGATACCTATAAACAGATACCCATATCCAAGGCTGACGGCTCATCCGTGTTTTCGTTTCGCGTCTTTACCATCGCCCCGGGCGGGCATACGCCGTTCCATGAGCACCCTTTTGAGCACCTGAACTACGTAATCAACGGCCAGGGGGCTATCGTGGCTGAGGATCATAGCGAACACAGCATAGAGAAGGGTGATTTTGCCCTGGTGGGCTCAAACGAAAAGCATCAATACAAAAACCTCTCAGACGATGAGGACCTGGTCCTGATCTGTGGTGTCGAAAAAGAATACGAATAGAGCTTCATCAGACTGCTGCGGCATCAATAGTCTGCCGGCAGATCTGCAAGGCTCGTTCTGCTTTTTCGGCTATCCAGTCCGGACAATCGCCTTCGTGTTCAAGGCAAATGTTCACCTCCAGACCTCGCTGTCTAAGGGTGTGGTTCAGGAAATGAAATAGTGTGGAAGTCGCAGGTTCTTTGGAGAAACAGCCCGTGATCAATTGTAGTACACTGCTGATGGCCTGCTGAATCACATCGGCCTTTTCCAGATCGCCATTCTTGACCGACTCATAGAGCATAACGAACGGCTGGGGATGAACGTGCAAGAGACTCACCACCAGTCCGGAGGCACCGGCAGCCAGGGAATCCTTTAGAAGGTGTTCCTTGCCCTGCAGCAGATAGAACTCGGGAAGTTTCTCACTAAGGGTATCGAGCAGTTGTTTAAAGTTCTCATAATTGGCGATGGAGTCCTTGAAACCGGAGACGTTCTGATGCCCAGCCAATTTCATCAGCAGACCAGGCTGTAGACCCTACATTCTCATGCTTGGTCTTGCGGGCAGAGCGAGAGCCCTAAGGAGCAAGCCAAGTCCGCCGGATTCAGCCATGATAGCAATAACCCCAAACCAGGTAAAGCGGCAGATTGGAGCGTCGGCTACAAGCCGTCTCTGCTATGACATCCATCCGGATTATGGCCTTGGCGAAATCCGGCGCAATTGCCCGCAGGCAGCATGGACTTTGGACCCCCGGCTCACTCGGATGTGAACATTCACCCCGGATTGCACCAACACCTCACGAAAGGCCCGAACGGCCTGCTCACTGGGCCGACGAAAATTCAACCCCGCCACCGGATTGAAACGGATCAGGTTGACGTTACACCGCAATCGCCGAGCCAACTGAGCCAACTCCTGTGCGCATTGGACCGAATCGTTGACCTCATCTAATAGCAAATACTCAAGCGTAAGCTCCCGGCCTCGGCTAGCGAAGAAATCCTGGCTGGCCCGGATCAAATCTTCAATAGAGGTATTACTCGCCGCGGGGATAAGTTCACGTCGCAGTTGATCAGTGGCCGCATGCAGGCTGATGGCCAAGGTTATGGGCAAATCTTCTGCGGACAGTTTTCGGATCAGTTCCGGAAAACCAATGGTGGACAATGTCACTCGCCGAGCGGAAATTCCCAGTCGCTCCGGATCGGTAATGGCCCGGATAGCCGAAACTGTAGCTGCATAGTTGGCCAAGGGCTCTCCCAGGCCCATAAACACCACGTTGCTGATGCGCCCTGGGCAGACGGTTTGCAGGTGAAAAACTTGTTCAACGATTTCCCCAACGGTAAGATTCCTGCCCAATCCGCCCAGTCCCGATGCGCAGAAGACACAGCCCATCGCACAGCCGACCTGGGTAGATAAGCACGCCGTTAGTCGTCGGCCATCGGGAATGAGCACGCACTCGACGCACTGCTGATCGGGGAAACTAATCAATAGCTTGACTACGCCGTCATCGCTCTGGTTTTCCTGGACGACTTGGCCGGTCAGTATGCAAAAAGTTTTGGCCAATTCGTCCCGAAGCCCCGGCGAGAGGTTGCTCATCTGCCCGAAATCGCAGACGCCTTTGTGCCAAACCCAATCGGCTATCTGTTGGGCCCGATAGGCCTGTTGGCCCATAGCCTGCAGTTCGGTGATGAGTTCTTGCAGCGTTAGGTTAAAAAGATGTTTCATCGGTGATAATTGCATACACCTAAGCTCGGCTAAAGTCAATCACCTTGCGTGTGCGAGGGCGGAACCGAGGGGCCAGCCCTTGATTTGTCTCCTTTTGCTGGGCGTACACCTGTGGTAGAATGTCCCCGCGAAGGGTGGTACACGGACGAATCGTGCAACGCATATATCGACATCGGACAGTATGGCGTATGCACTGATCGGAATTTCCCCCAGAAGGAGTATTTGAATGAGTATGGAACGCTGGATTCGACTCATTGCGGGAGTTTTTATCCTGACAAGTGTGCTGCTGGCCAGATTCGTAAGCTGGCATTTCCTGTGGTTCACCGCTTTTGTAGGCGCGAACCTTTTTCAGTCATCGCTGACGAAGTGGTGTCTGATGGAGGACATCCTGGCCAAGCTCGGGGTGAAGCGTAGCGGGTGAGCTACAACTGAGTTAATTGCCCTAATCGAAGTGTTTATTACTTTAAAGTTTGCCTGCTGACCAGGAACAGCCTAATAGAATGTGAAGCCTGCGGTTACCAAGTTTCCATAACATCAGGGACCATTTTTCACCGTACTCGTAAACCCTTGACGCTATGGTTTTGGGCAATCTGGTGGGTAACAAGTCCAAAAGCCAGAGCCAGTGCCCTGGGCCTGCAAAAAATCCTGGGACTTAGCTACACCGACTTCGCCGGGCCATGGTAAGACCCGGTCGAGAACGACTGTCAGGAAGCGTTGAAGTGAATGAGACCTATTGGGGAGCTTCAGAAACAAATGTGAGAGGTCGAGAAACCAAAGACAGAACATACCCATATATAGGGTCTACCTGACTAAAGTAAATAACCCCTTTCCCCAAAACCATACCCGACTATCTTGTACCTACAAACATGACATGCACGAACTGATGAACAATAGGCCCCAGCCGTCAGTTGTTAGTTGTTGTTATACCGATAGTTAGGTCTTTCGTGGGGGCGGGGCAAAAGCTGGTAAAAAAGAAAATGGAGATAATTTTCTTGACATAAGGTAACGATTTAGTTACTATCTGTAACCAATTATTTACAAGCTTGCTGTAAGTGACCAAGTGGTGTTCATAGCCTGGGGAGAAAGAGAGAGCGGAGATGGTCGGTGCAGAGAGAGACAATCCCAAGACAACCGTAAGAAACCCACGGCGTACACGGGCCAGGATTTTGCGT
Source organism: Actinomycetota bacterium (assembly GCA_011682385.1). Taxonomy (GTDB): domain Bacteria; phylum Planctomycetota; class Phycisphaerae; order JAACET01; family JAACET01; genus JAACET01. The sequence continues at coordinate 23,266 of JAACET010000019.1, forward strand.
AGCGCCACCGTTCTGTTTGCCGCTAAGGGCCTGAATGGAACTACTGTCGATGAGATTGCTGCCCGGGCCGGTGTTAACAAACGGATGCTGTATCACTACTTTGGCAATAAGGAAGGCTTGTACCTAAGCGTGCTGAAGAGTGTCTACGAGCGCATTGGACAGATCGGCACGGAGATAATCGCCAAGGTTAGCAATCTCCGTGAGCTTCTGGACGGATTGTTGCGGGAGTATTTTGGTTTTCTTCAACAGAACCCGGAGTTCATATCCTTGCTCAACTGGGAAAACTCCAGCGGGGCTGAGGGGCTCAGGAAGATTGATCTGAAAGGTCTGGCCCAGCCGTTCATGACAGCTGTACGGCAGGCCCTGGATCACGAACAAACCACCCTGAGCATTCGTGAGGATGTGGACGTCAAGTATCTGATGATGGCCTGTCTGGGTTTGTGCAGCTATTACTTTACCAACCGCCATACGCTCTCGGTGGTTTTCGATCTGGAGTTAGACTTACCAGCCCATATGGAACAGTGGATTAATCATGTTAGCCAATTAATTCTGGATGGCATTGCGGCCAGAGGGCCCGGTGTTACGGGGGCTTCTTAGGGGGAGTAGCTCCAGAGAATTTTGGTATTCGACAGTGTACCCGGAGGAGAAAGCCTGAAGGAGAGAGAGATGAAAGCAGTTAAATTTAAAGGTGGCCTCTCAATAGCCATAATGACAACGGTTGTGTTGGCCTGCGCGTCAAGGGCGCCGGCAGTAGAGTTCACCATCGACCAGCAGAGCAGCAGTCTTACTCTTTCTGGCGAGGCGCTGGGCTCAGTCCCTTTGCAGGAGCAATCGTCAGGTAGTCTAACGACAACGTACCAAGGCACGATTAATGCGCAAATAGGATCAACCATCCAGTTTGACATCGCGGTCGCTGACGCTGACGTCAGCGGAGATTACCTGCCGGATAGTATTGGAAATCTCAATACTGCCCCCGGCGACTACGGTGCCTACGCGTATTATTTACTTACCGATCTGTACGCCGCAGTCCGGGAGTTTATATTCGACATGAATAGTGCTCCCATCACGTTGACCGGTAACAGTTTCGATGCCTCGTCGATTACGATCATAACCACTCAGGGGTACATGGATTGGAACACGGCTGGGGCTTTTGGGAATGACCAGGGCAGGGAAGACCTGGCGGGGAACTCCAACTTGAACCAAGCGAGTAACGGGAGCTTGGTCATCGTAGGTCTGGATGTCACCCTTACAGTCCCGATCGACTTCACCATGTACTTTGATCTCAGTGGTGATGGGCAAGACGACAGCTGGGTAAATGTAACCGGCGACATTGTAGCTATGGGCACAATTCCTGAGCCCATGAGCCTGCTGTTACTGCTGGGGGGGGCGGGATTCCTGGCGTCCCGGCGACGGCTAAGATAGTAAAATAGAACGAAACTAAGCCCCCTATCGAGTTTTCGGAGCGTTTGGGTTGGGGGGGGGCGGATAAACCGGTTGCACTTGACTCGTGTCGAGTGCACCGGTTTTCTTATGAGCAACTGAGCTTCAGCGCAGCTAGTCCACAAAGCCGTTCTGGGCCAACTCGATAGCCCGCAGCAAGGCCCGGGCCTTATTGAGTGTCTCTTCGTACTCCGCCTCGGGAACCGAGTCAGCCACTACACCCCCTCCAGCCTGTA
>JAACET010000087.1 GCA_011682385.1 Actinomycetota bacterium
CCATGACTGCAAGAGCTTCACACAAAGCTCCATTATACAGAAACACGTTTCTTTTGCATGCCTCCTGAGAATCAGGTGAGGTGCTCGCAATGACAACCCCATTCGGGGCCTGCCTATCAAAGCCCCCCGGCACGTAGGCCGGGGGCATTAGACCAGTACTCAGGTTGGGCAACAAGCCCTTTCGCGGGAATGACGTGATAAATGTTATTCATTGTTCGTCAAGTCAGAGCCCAAAAAGTCTATAAGCTCTTCGAGGCTGTCAATGGTCCGCCAGGCAAAAGGGATAAACTCAGCGTTACGCTCATTGCGAAGCAGTACCGAACGGGAACCGGCTGCGTTGGCTGACTGCAAATCAAATAAATAGTCGCCAACCATAAGAGTATCGGCTGGGCGGACCTGCAAAGCAGCACAAATGGCCAAAACCGGCTCAGGCGAAGGCTTGATCTTACCCGATAAGTCTTCACGCGAACAAACAAAATCAAACTTCAAGTTGTGACGCTCTATGGCGGTCTTAACCGAAGCACGTGAATTCCGAGTCAAAAGGGCAGTCTTTATGCCCAGCTCAACTAAGACTTCAAAAACAGCAGGGGCATGGACATTCAGACGAGCCTCGCCAGCAGCCTTGGATTCGTGCTCATCCAGAATCTTCATGGCCCGACGCCGATCAGCATCCGACATGGAGTCCAAGGCCTCCAGGATCGGTCCGGAACTAATGCCGATCTGCTGACGGATAAGATCAAAATCCAATTCCGTGTGCAGTAAAGTGCCGTCCAAATCGAAAATAACCGCTTCTATGGGCATAAACAAAAACCGAATGGTAAAATGTTGTAAATCAGGCTGTATAAAGTATCATGATTGTAATGGAAAAACACAGAAACGGAAAGAAAGACCTTTTTGACGCTGATTACGCAAATTTCGCTGAAAAAAAGAGAAGAAATACAAAGAACTCACCACGAAGGACACGAAGGTAAGGAAAGGGACAAAGGCACAGAGGCACAAAGCAGAAAAAGGAACGGAAAGAAAGAACCCTCGGCACATAGGCTGGGGGCCTTCGAAGACAAAAAGAACTCACCATGCAGGAAATGAGAAACCCTACTGTATGTCATAATATCGGTTAGTTTGAATAAAACAAAAATATGCAAACACAAGTGATAAAACCAGGGCGGGGCAAAAGCATCAGCCAAGCAGCTAAAGAGGCAGCACAAGTGCTCCGCAACGGCGGACTGGTGGGCTTTCCAACAGAAACAGTCTATGGGATAGCTGCAAACGCCAGCAATGAAAAAGCGATAAAAAAACTACGCGAACTCAAAGAACGACCGAAAAACCAACCATTCAGCCTGGTTATAGCAGACAAACAGCAAGTAACAGACTACGTAGGCGAGCTGAGTTGGCCGGGGATCGGACTTCTGCAACGCGGCTGGCCGGGTCCGCTGACTCTGATATTCCATCTGGGCAAGAAAAATCCGGCGGCGATGAAAAAGATGTCCACAAGCCAGGTGAAAAATCTGTACTACCGTCGGACTATAGGCATACGTTGTCCGGAAGAGCCGGTGGCTCGGAGCATCCTGGAGCAATCACGATTTGGGGTGGTTGCCCCCAGCGCCAATCGCAAAGGGCAAACACCAGCAACCACAGCCGACGAAGTGCTGGCAGAACTGAATGGCCAACTGGACCTGGTGCTGGACGGCGGAAGCTGTCGGTATGGGCGAGCCAGCACCATAGTCGAAGTTAAACGAGGCCAATACAAGATAATCCGGCAAGGTGTGCTGGATAAACGCATAATAGCCAATATGGCTCAGATGAGAGTGATGTTCGTGTGTACGGGCAATAGCTGCCGAAGCCCCATGGCTGAAGGATTGCTCAAAGCTAAACTGGCCAAAAAACTACGATGCAAACCGAGCGAACTGGTTGCTCGAGGTTTTAAAGTGCATTCCAGCGGGACTATGGGGCTGATCGGAGTAGCGGCAACAAAAGAGGCCATAAAGGCAACGGCTGAGATGGGAGCCGATATCCGAAGACATCGCAGCAAAGCACTAACCATAGAAAATATTCAGCAGGCTGACCAGATATGGGTGATGACCAAAACACACCTGAGAGAAGTACTCTCTCTGGTGCCGGAAGCCAAAAACAAAACAAAATGCCTTGACCCAAACGGCAATATCAGCGATCCTATAGGGCAGGGACAGGTGGTCTATCGCAAATGTGCGGATCGCCTGAGTAAATTAATCGATAACCATCTGAAAGAGCTGAAGATATGAAGTTAAGTATCGGATCGGACCATCGGGGATTTCAGGCTAAAGAACGTATGAAGGCCTTCCTGGCTGAACTGGGACACGAGGCCATCGACTGCGGAACCGACTCGACCAAACCCTGCGACTATCCCGATATAGCCTATCCGGCAGCAAAAGCAGTGGCTGACGGAAAAGCTGAACTCGGCATCCTGCTCTGCGGCAGCGGTATCGGAATGTCCATCGCTGCAAACAAAGTACGAGGAGTTAGAGCGGCTCTCTGCCACGACGAAGTCAGCGTAGACCTGGCCCGCAGACATAACGACGCCAGAATCCTCTGCCTGTCAGCCGACGGGCTGGGTGAAAAACAAATGACCAAAATCATCCGCATCTTCCTGGAAACGTCATTCGACGCAGGTAGGCACGAACGCCGAGTCAATAAAGTGACCAATATAGAAAACGGGAAAGCTCCGGGATAAACCGGGGGCTAAATATAACACAAAAGACCTGGATTCCGCATCAAGTGCGGAATGACAGACAAAAAACCCTCGGCACGTAGGCCGGGGGCATTCCAAGAAAGGCCAGGGGGGGATTAATTGGCGGGCAGGGACTGTAGGTCGGAATCACCACCCAAAACAATCAAAGTGTCACCCTCCGAGATCACCTCGTCAGGCAAAGGCACAACACAAAAATCGTGACGCTGATCGTCCAGCGACTCACGACGAATGGCCGCCACATTGATGTTATACTTGTTGCGAAGATCCAACTGACGCAAATCCTTGCCGATAAAAGAAAGCGGAGCCTTGAGCTGAACGAGACTGTAACCGGGAGCCAACTGCAAAGGATCCAACAAATGAGGGTGAACCAAACGACGGGCCAAATGTATAGCTGACTCGTCCTCCGGATAAACCACCTCGTGGGCGCCGACACTGCGGAGAATGTGGCCGCGAACACTGGAAGTGGCCCGAGCAATAATACGCCCAATACCCAACGACTTGAGCACGGCTGTGGTCATGGCCGCGGCCTCAAACTCAGTGCCCATGGCCACCACGGCTACGTCAACCTTGTTTATGCCCTGAGCAACCAGGGCCCGGGCGTCTGTGGAATCCATGCGCAAGGCCAAGGTGACATCATCGCGGACCTGCTCGATGATGTCAGGATCGCGGTCAATGGCAATAATCTCAGCGTTGGCGGCAGTCAATTGGCCGGCCAAACGACAACCAAAACGTCCCAAGCCAATAATAGCATAACGATCCATAATAATCCTCCCACCAATACAAGCCGATCAGCCAATGACCAAAGGTTCGGATGGGTAATCATACCTGGCCGGCCGATGCCGTAAACTGACCGCTATCAAAAAGGTCAAAGGTCCAAGTCGGCCCAAAAACATAGCTACCATCAGAATGTATTTGCCAGCTGTAGTCAACCGTGCAGTCAAACCGGTACTCAAACCAACAGTACCACAAGCACTGGCGGATTCAAAAAGCAACTCGGCTAAAGACTCTCCGGGCTGAGCCAACGACAAAGCTAACGTGGTAACAACCAAGAGTCCAAGAAATAGTATCACCAAGGCGGCAGCACGGCGCAAAGTCTCCAAGGCTAAGGTTCGCCCAAAGGCCTCAACGTTATCGCGGCGGCGCAAAGTAGCCCAAACGCTAAGAACCAGGACGGCTAAAGTAACGGTCTTAAAACCGCCGGCAGTCGAAGCCGGCGAACCGCCGACAACCATCAGTGTAATCAACAAGAACAAGCCGCCCGGCGGTAAGTCCTTGATTACAATGGTGTTAAAGCCTGCTGTCCGGGCAGTAACACTCTGAAAAAAAGCACCGGGTAAGCTGCCGCTGCCCAGCAGGAACAAGGCTATGGTACCCAGAACAATCAAAGAAATCGAAGTAGTCGCAACGAGCTTCGTCTGTAAGGTAAAACGCGGACGCGAGGGAGCCATCTCCGCACCAAGAACGAAATGCCGCTTCTTACGGAAACAACCCAGCAGGCTGGCCCAAAACATCTGAACTACATTGTAGAGAACCGGAAAACCCAAGCCGCCAATAATAATCAAAGGACAAAAAACCGCATAGACCTGCCAGGAACCGGCAAAACGCTGAAGGCTGTCACTAAATAGACCGAACCCGGCATTACAAAAGGCTGAAATGGAATGAAAAACACTGTACCAAATACGCTGCGGCTGGGTGAAATCTTCGGGCCAAAGCGAAAGCAGTAAAACAGCTCCCAATAACTCCAAGATCAATGTGGCTAAAATAATAAACTTCAACATGCGGGCAATCTTGCCGAAAATATTCTCCGATAACAACCCCTGATAAAACGTGCCCTCACGCAAGCCAATGGTCCGGCCAACCATCAACGCAAAAGTAGTTCCGAACATCATAATGCCCAAGGCGCCGGCCTGAATCATGGCCAAAATTACGATCTGACCGAAAACAGAGAAATCCCGGCCGGTGTCGCGAACCACCAGGCCGGTAACACAGGTGGCACTGACGGCAGTAAATAACGAATCAACAATGGGGATGCGCTGCTCGGCAGACGACTCGGGCAAAGCTCGAGGCAACTGCAACAGAGCGGTGCCGCAAATAATCACCGCCAGAAAACTGATGATCAACAGTCTGGCCGGCGGCAGGCCCGACTCGGACAAGCGAACGTTCAGACTCAACAAATTCAAACCCAACAGACCCAAAATATAAACCTGCACAATGGTAACATAAACCATGCCGGCAGAAGTAAACGGATAACCCAATCGGCCGGCCAAAAGAATCGCACCGACAATCAGGGCAATCAAAACCAAGTGCAACCAAATGTGCCGTAAATAGCCCCAACGGTCCGGGGTGATCAGAAAACGAATGAACTTGTCGATCAGGAAATACCCCAGTACCGCAAATTGAAGCTTATGCAGCCATTGAACATTAATGGGCGGGACATAAAAGCCATGCTCGCAGATCAGGCTGACCAGGGCCAAAACGGCCACCACAGTCATAAATACGTTCAAGACGCGTCGCAATCGCCGATATGCTAATTCAGGTGATGCCAACATGGGATGGGCCATGAGAATAATTCTAGAGGGTTTTAATATACGGTGTCAAGGGTGGAAAAAACCTCACCACGAAGGGCACGAAGGTAAAAACAAAGAAAGAAGACTAGATTCCGGATCGAGTCCGGAATGACAGACGGATACATCCAGATCAGAGCAGAACGTCTTTAAGGACCTGGTGCATGATATGCACCGGTGCGGGCTGATTGGTCCATAAAGAAAATTGGCGGGCAGCCTGGTTAATGAACATGTCTGTGCCGTTGACAGTCTTGGCGCCGGCCTGGACGGCCTGGGTCAGCAAACGAGTACGCGGCGGATTATAAACCGTGTCAAATACGATCATGTCGGAGCTGAGACACCGGCAAGGGAAAGGTGAGGCCCCCGTGTCCGGGTGCATGCCCAGGCTGGTGCAATTGACGATAATCCGAGCGGTGGTCTGTGGCAATTCAGCGAGGTCAATGGCCGTAGCACCGAATTCCTCGGCCAAACTCCGAGCACGCTCGGCAGTGCGATTATAAATAAACACGTCGGCACCGGCTGCGGTCAGGCCGGCAACCAGGGCGCGGGCAACTCCGCCAGCACCCAAAACGGCAACGGCCCGGCCAGCCAAGTCGGCGTGACTAATCCCCGCGCCGGCAGTAAGAGCGTCCAAAGCAGCGTCAAGATCGGTATTGTAGCCGGCCAAATTCCCATCAGGTGAAATGACAATGGTGTTGACGCAACCGATCCGCTGGGCTGGTGGATCAATAAAGGCATTGTGCTGCTGGAGGTAACGCAGGGCGTTCTCTTTGTGCGGAATGGTAACACTGAGGCCACGCAGGTCCAGAAATTCACGAGCTAAAAAGCTATCCATAAAGGCGGCGAAACGCTCATAGGCGGGCTCGATGAGAAACGGCAGATACAGGCCATCGAAACCAATATCCTCAAAGGCTGCGTTGTGAATGGCTGGGCTGAGCGAATGGCCCAACGGAAAACCAATGACGCCATAAACGGCTGTGCTGCGGGAAATCCGGTCCCAGCGGTACAAACTGCGCAACCGGTCCACAGAGATTTGGCCGGGAGCAGAGGACTCGGCTGTTGACAGGCACGAAAAAGACAAAAATGTACCCAGTTTGGCGGCCAATACACGCGAGATCTGGCCGGCCTGACCCATGGCCAGAATAATCGAGGGGCGAGAGGCTTGATGGGCAAAATCAAACAGAGAAAAATTGTCCTGGATAGACTGAGCAAAACAAACAATCTTGACCACAGCGGCCGGTGTGTCAGAAATCTGCGAAACAATGTCGTCCAGATTACTCGGGACCGACTCGAAGTCATGGAAACTCATGATCAATCCAGGTTTGTCCGCGTCTATCGAATCGCAAGTAATAGAACTGATAAACTCGCGGGCCTTGGCTGAGCCAATAAAGTGGGGGAATTCGAAATCAATAAAGGCTGGGCGGGCCTGGGCGACTTTTTTGAGCAGGTCCAATCGCTGGGATTCGGAACCGGCGAACTCTCCGCCCTGATCCGTGGGCCTGGCAGTAGCAATCACCGGCAGTGAAGTCTCAGCAAGTAAGGCGGACCAATCGCTGTCGGCCATGAGGTCCAAACGGAACTCAAGGATGTCGGCCCGGGCAGCCTGCGCAGATAAAATCTGCTGCCGGGCTAAGACGGTGTCAGCGGCAGTAATGGGAACGGCTAGTAATGTTCGCTGGGGCAATGACATAATCATAACCCGGCTGGGGGTGCACTCTCGTTACCATTGGCGGTAATAATCCGGTTGATGGCCTGTAAATAAGCCAAAGCAGAGGCCTCAATAATGTCGGTGCTAAAGGCCCGGCCACGATAGGAGCGATCCTGGTAGCGAAGCTTGATGTACACTTCTCCCTGGGCCTCCTTGCCACCGGTAATGGCCCGAATGGAATACTCGGTGAGCTTGGCAGAAACGCCGGTGATCCGAGCAACGGTAGAATAAACCGCATCGACGGGACCATCACCTGTGCCGGCGTCCTGGATCAAATCACCGGCAGCGTTGCACAAAGAAACCGTGGCTGTAGGAATGACCTTAGAGCCGCTGGAAATCTGCATGGATTCCAAAGACCAATGACGCGTAGTAACCTCCAGGAGGTCTTCCACGACGGCCTCAATGTCCTCGCGAAAAATCTCCTTCTTCTTATCAGCCAGGGCCTTGAGGTGGGCGACGGCCTCGGTGAGCTGATCGTCCGAAAGCGTATAGCCAAGGTCGGCTATGCGCTGAGCGAAAGCGTGCCGACCGGAATGTTTACCCAGAACCAGGGCGGTCTTGGGTACGCCGACATCCTCGGGACGCATGATCTCATAGGTGCTGGCCTCAGCCAAAACACCATGCTGATGGATGCCGGCCTCGTGAGCAAAGGCATTGGCACCAACAATGGCCTTATTCCGCTGGACCTGAAGGCCGGTCAGAGTAGAAACCATCCGGGAAGTCTTGTAAATCTGGCGAGTGTCAACGTTGGTGCGGACACCATAATGATCGGGCCGAACCTTCAGGGCCATCACGATCTCCTCCAGCGAACAATTACCGGCCCGCTCGCCCAGGCCATTAATGGTACACTCGACTTGGCCGGCGCCGGCGCGAACAGCAGCTAATGAATTGGCAACAGCCAAGCCAAGATCGTTGTGACAATGCACGGAAATGACGGCCTGGGATATATTGGGGACGTTGGCTATCAAATCGGCAATAATCTGATAGAAGTGCTCCGGAGTGGCGTAGCCAACCGTGTCGGGAATGTTCACCGTAGTAGCGCCAGCTTCGATGACGGCCTGGACAACTTCGCGAAGGAACTCCGGCTTAGTGCGCGAAGCATCCTCCGGGGAAAACTCCACGTCGTCAACAATGCTCCTGGCTAAACGGACGGCGTCCACCGAAAGCTTCACTATCTCCTGATGAGCACGCTTGAGCTTATGCTTGAGGTGTATCTCGCTGGTGGCGCAAAACACATGAATGCGAGGATGGACGGCAGCGGAAACGGCTTCACCGGCAACGGTGATATCCTTCTCCAGTGAACGGGCCAAGCCGGCGACGGTAGTCTTGGTCGCCACAGCGGAGACCTCCTTGACGGCCTCAAAATCGCCGGCAGAACTAACCGGAAAGCCAGCCTCTATAACATCCACGCCTAAAACCTCGAGCTGATGGGCAATCTCGATCTTCTGAGGAATGGTCAGCGAGGCGCCCGGCGATTGCTCGCCGTCACGCAGTGTAGTGTCAAATATCGTTATTGTACGAGGTTCCATGACAAAAATCTCCGAAGGTCCGATAACCGGACAACTCCCAGCCTATACGAAAAAAGCCCTACGCAGCCAAGCGCAGGGCCGAAATATCAAAGCGAGGTCAGTCGCTAAAGCCCTACGCCAAATAGGCGTACAACAAGCCAAGCAACAACTCCAGGCTGTTATATGACTTGCCGTAGGACATCAGGTAGACTCCGCTAGCTATATAATACATCGGCAATTATAGGGCTTGGGGTTGAGGGCAGTCAAGAGAAAAGTCCGAAAAAGGCTTGAGGAAAAAACAGAAAGAAGACCTTTTTGACGCTGATTACGCAGATTTCGCTTAAGAAAACGAAAGACTCACCACGAAGGTGAAGAGAGGAAGAAAGCAGAGAAAGAAACGGAAAGAAAGATTTTCGACGCTGATTACGCAGATTTCGCTGATTATAAGATGAACACAGATTGTAAGAAAGAGACAGAAAGA
>JAACET010000020.1 GCA_011682385.1 Actinomycetota bacterium
TATGATCGTGTCACAATCTTCCAGGGTGATGGCCATAGGTTTTTCGCAGAAGACGTGTTTGCCAGCCTTCAAGGCAGCTACCACGGGCTTTACATGCTCGCCGTCAGCGGTGCTGACAAAAACGACCTGTGCCTTAGGTGCTGAAACAGCCTGTTCCAGGGATTCGTAGATAATCGCATCGCTCAGCCCGTACTGCTCAACCAGATACTTGGCCCTCGCAAGAACTTTGTCGTAAATTCCAACTACTTTTCCGTAGCTGGGATACTTCTCCAAAAACTTATACATCATAGTGCTACGGTGGCTGGCACCAACAATGACTACGTTTAATGGAAAGGCCTGGCCGCTGGGGAGTGCATTGTTGAGTTCGTTCGACACTTGTTAGACTCCAATTTATCAGATTTTCGGTACTTCTGCCGTTTACTGTTGTTAGCTTGCATCTAACTTCTTGAGATGATAAGACTTGCTTGCAGTTTTGGCAATGTATTTCTCTTAAGAGGTTCAACATGCAACGAGGACAAGGATCTTCTTACCTTCACCGTAAAAGTACAGCACCCGCCCGATGGCCGCACAGATTAGAAGAGCATCTGGAACTCTTGCGATGCCATTACAATTTCATCCGCCCACACATGGCCCTGCAGTTTGGAACAATCCGTCGGACACCAGCCATGCTGTACTGGTCCACCGATTTTGATGGTTCTATTGTCTAACCATTTGTTCATAAATAGGTTGTTATCTTGGCTTTGAAATCCGGCAAATAATCAGTCCAAAAAAGAGATTTGCTCAAGGTTCATAACTCCTTATTTGATAAGCAGGACGGAGTTTTCGGTCGGCACAGCAAGTTAACAACAGTTAACGACAGAAGTGCCCAAGGCTTTGCGTCTGGACACAGCAAAGTCGAGCACAGAGGGCAATCTTGCTGGCGGCGCACTATGAGATTACAAGAGAATTATGCACCTGCAATGTTTACTGGACCTGCGCTGGCCGGGACTTGTTGGGAGGATTTAGAAGAGGTTTGTTGCAAATACTTGGCCATGATTTCGTATAGCTGTTGTTGATCAAAGGGCTTGGGGAGGTAATCATCGCAACCGGCCTCGATACACTTTTCGGCATCACCAACCATTGCGTGGGCAGTAAGAGCGATGATTGGCGTGGTTACATTCTTTTCGCGCAAGGTCTTTGTGGCTTCATATCCATTCATGTTGGGCATTTGGATATCCATTAATATCAGATCAAATGATTCCCTCGTGGCTTTATCGACTGCTTGCCGTCCGTCCGCAACTGCCATTGTTTCCAGGCCCATTTTTTGCAGAAGCAGCTCGATAAACTGTTGATTGGTATGATTGTCTTCCGCCACCAGAACCCGACCGGTAAATCTCTGTTGGGGGAATTTGTTGTGGCCCTGCCCCTGGGCGGAAATGCTGTCCTTCTGCAGGGGAGCTGCAGATTGGGCATCGACTCCACTTGGAATAATCAGCGAAAAGACCGATCCTTTGCCGAGCTCGCTTCGAAGCACTACTTCACCACCGAGCAGTTCCGCTAGGCGTTTGGTAATGGCCAAGCCCAGTCCTGTGCCGCCGTATTTTCGTGTGGAACTGCAGTCGGCCTGCGAGAAGGACTCGAATATTAGTTGTTGATCATCCGGGGAAATTCCGATTCCGGTATCGGCCACGTCAAAGCGGATAAATGAGCTATCCCCGCGTTCTTCCAGAGATAGCAGGAGATGGACATACCCGCTCTTGGTAAATTTGATAGCGTTATTGACCAGGTTAATCAGGCATTGATGAAGCCGTGCTGGATCTGTCCTGATTATCGCTGGCAGTCCGGCGCAAGGCAACACCTTGAATTCCAGCCCCTTCTTGGTAGCCTGTGGACGCAATAGTGAATCGACTTCGGCCAATATCTTTTCCAGCGAACATTCGATAATTTTGATATCGAGTTTGCCGGCCTCAATCTTGGAAAAGTCCAGGATGTCCTCTATTAGGGCCAACAGGCTTTGCCCCGAGGCGTTAATGGTATCGAGCCATTCTTTCTGTTCGGCCATAAGCTCTTCCTGAGTCAGCAGTTCGCTGAATCCCAGGATGCTGTTCAATGGTGTGCGTAGCTCGTGGCTCATGTTGGCCAAGAATTCACTCTTGGCCCGATCAGCCGCCATGGCCTCTTCAGCCAGTAAGTTCGCTCGTTCGATGGAGACCTTCAGATTTCTGTTGATTTGTTGAATTTCAGCCCCGGCCCTTTCCGCCTGTTCCTTTGCTTTTCTGAGAGCATTCTCCGCGTTTTTGCGTTCGGTGATTTCTGACTCCAGTTGTTTATTTATTGATCTTAGTTTCTCTGCAGATTCGGTCTGCACTTCGAGTAGGACTTTCTTCTGATGAAGTTTGAACAATCCGATTCCAGTCCCCACAAAGATCAGGATTAGGAATTCGGCACCTACAAAGATGTTTCGGGTCTGAGTATTGAGCAGGCCTGAAATGTCGTCATAATCCATGGACACGGCTGTTGACCATAAGTGATCTCCAATTCTAACAGGAGCAAAGGCGGCCAACCTCCTGGTCAGTCGGGGCTTTTCATCCTGCCAGCCCACCGAGTAGTAACTACCAACACCCGCTTGGCCGCTGATCATTTTGGCAATAATGTTTTCTAGTTCGAGCCAATCATGATCCGGTAAAAGTTTTTCCATAGTTGCTATTATGTTCTTGCCAACGTAGTCCGGTTCAGGGTGCGAAACTACTATTCTTGTCTGATCTATCATCCAGGCATAACCCTCAGCGCCAACTCTGCTATCCTTTAAACAATCAGGTATGGCATCCAAACGGATCAGTGCAGCCAATACGCCAACGAATTTCTTATTCTTGAATACGGGATAACAAACGGAAATGAATTTCTGCTTTGATTTTGTTTTAAGTAGTCCAGTTGTATAAGGCTGGTGACTCTTTATGACGGTTTTGACGCCGATATTTGCTGAATAATCACCTCCGGGCATATCTTTGTAGGGTAGACTATATTTTACAGTTCCACGGGCATCGGTTGCATATATAGTACTGGCTTTACCAGCGAAATACTCATCTATGGTCGATATCTTTTTTAATCGGTGACCGCGAGTAATGACCTCTTTGATTTTCGGGTTCAGGGCCAGCATTCGTAGTTTATCTTGAATATCACTAATGAAGGCCTCGATGTGGATAGCCTCCGATTTAGCCAGAGTCAGCAGATGCTCTTGATTCTGTGTGACAATGGTGCGCTCAAAATATCTGGCGTTTGCACGGGCCAGCAAGATTACGACAACAATAATCGCCGCAAAGACTACCGCAAATGCCGCTTTTCTAAGTCCATCATTAGGTTGCATCATCAACCTGCCTTTTACCTGGAAGTGCCCCCATGGGTTAGTAACCCATTCCGTAGTATCCGACGAAAAAGTTTATTACCACAGCCAACCATAGCACGAGGCCAAGTAACAAAGGCCTGGCCATTTTGCGAGCAACGCTGCGCAAATCGACGGTAAGCCCCAGACTGGTCATGGCCATAGTCCATATGAGCGAAGCGAAGGGTTTTACCTTCGTGGCATAGGGTCGCAGCCCGGGTAAAAAGGAAAAGGCCAGCCCGACCAGAACGAAACCGCCCAGGAACCACAGGCTGCGGCATTTAGGCCCTCTTTCCGCCGATTTCTTAGGACCTGTTAGCCAGGGCAGCAGGCAAATTATAACGATAATCATACAGGTCCTGGCCATTTTTATAGTCATAGCAACCTGTAAACAGTCGCTACCCTGCTGAGCAGCAGCTGTTTTGACTAGACCGGTTTGGTGCAGGGTGGTAGCACACAAGAGGGCATAATTGTCGGAGCTCATGTTCAGCCATTCCTGTAACCAGGGATAGCAGATCACTCCAACTAGTCCCCAGATGGTGATAACCAATAAGCTGGTGCCGGTATCCTCGGATTTGGCCTTGACTGCCGGAGTGGCAAAGGCAATGGCTGAAGCTCCGCAAATGGCCGTCCCCACAGATATCAACAGACCTGTTTCGGAAGCAACGGATAGTCTTTTGCATAGTAGCTGGTTCAGTCCGAAAATAATGATTACGCCTATTATGATCTGGAGCCAGGTGGCGAACGGAATTATATCCAGTTTGTGAAACTTTATATTAACACCATAGATGATAATCCCAATGGGGATGATCATCCTGGCAACCAAATTAAGCCCTTCATCGAAGAAATCATGTTGGCCAATGAATAATCTGACAACCATTCCCAGAACGATTCCCACGACTAAAGGGTCCAAGACCTTATGAAGCCCGGCCACATAGAAGGCTGCATATCCCACCAGCATAGCTACCACAGCACTGGGAATAATATGCTGTATCTTTCTGCCCGCCATTGTTTATCCCCTTTCTATTTTCAGGCGGCGATTTCGCCTGACTGCCGAGATTTATGGTCCAAACGGCCACCGAGTTTTCTCCGATGGCTATCGCAGCTTCACCTTGGAGTTGTGCTTTTGCTGTGGTTCCGAAGAATAGTGGGAGGGCCGGTCCCGTCTTCCAAGTTCCACACCTTCAGAGCTTTAGAGTCCCCCGATGCTTGTATGGACGGTATCCCTTGTACTGCTCCCCATAATCTATTTCGGCTTAGGGGAGGGCTGTTATTACTGAAATAATTGAGCCGCTTAGACTTTGGAAAACTCCAGCCCGGAAATAGTCGTCAGGGCCGATAAGAACTGTTTTGTTGGTGTTGGTATCGAAAATTCCATCCGTGCGTAAGAATGGCGTGCAAACTTCCCCCATATAGTCTATCGACCCGCCCCTGGCTCAACCTATGGTTTTTGGCCTTTCGGCTCGGTCGATGGCTCTCGGAGTTGAGCAAGGAATTTGTTGTCCGAGGACAGGATCAAACGGGTTCCGGGCCCCAGCGTTTTTTTGTATGCTTCCAGAGACCGGAGAAACTCGTAGAACTGGGGTGATTTCGAATACCCATCCGCGGCGATCTTGATAACTTCGGCGTCGGCTTGACCGCGAATCTCGGCTGCCTTCTGCTCCATTTCCCCCTCGATTCCGTCGAGTTCTTTACGCATCAGCCCAAGGATGATGTTTTGTTCTTGTTGAGCCTCAGATTTAAACAGTTGGGCAATGCGCAACCGCTCAGACTTCATGCGATCGTAGACCGCCCTGCGAACCGTCTCGATATAGTTGATTCGCTTTACATGAACGACGGTCAGTTCCATGCCGTAGCGCTCTTTGAGGTCGGCACTAGCCACCTGGAGGATCTCGGCCTCCATTTTGGCCCGTCCGGCGGTGATGACCTCCCGTCCGGTGGCGGCATCTTTGGCTAACTCTTCGGTTTCGTACTGAAGTTCGCGGTTGCTGCTGCGTACGACCTCTATCAGGTTATACCGGGCCACCACGTCACGGACAGCCGAATCCACCAAATCATCAAGGATTTTGTACCCCCGCTGCTCGGTGCGAACAGCCTGGAAGAACTTCATAGGATCGACGATCCGCCAGCGGGCCCAAACGTCGATGAAGATACGTTTTTTGTCTCGGGTTTGCATATTTTCCGGATCACCGTCCCAGGGCAATAGTCGTTTTTCTAGGCGGTGGACCTTTTGGATAAAAGGCGTCTTAGAGTTCAGGCCGGCCTCGGTGACAACCTTGACCGGCTTGCCGAACTGGGTAATGACTGCCTGCTGACCTTCTTGCACGACATACAGCGAAGCCTTGGCCAATATGGCTGCCAGTAGGACCAGGATGCTGATTATAATAAGAGTGATCCTCATCTGGCACCTCCTTTCTGTGTGGCCGGCAAGGGGCCGGTTGATCCCAGATCCAGCAAGGGCAGCAGTCCCCGGACTGATTCGTCGATTATGATCTTGCTGTCTACCGCCGATAGAATCTCTTCCATGGTCTCAAGATAGAGCCGGGTTCGGGTCACCTCCGGAGCTTTTTCATACTCGGCCAATTGGGCCAGGAAGGCGTTGACCCGCCCGGTCGTGGTCTTGACTACCCGTTCACGATATCCCTGGGCTTCGGAAATGGCCTGATCCCGCTTTCCACGGGCGGCGGGGATCTGACGGTTGCGCTCACCCCGAGCTTCATTAATCACCCGCTCCTTGTTCTGTTTGGCCCGGTTGACTTCATCGAAGGCATCTTTAACTGCATCGGGCGGGGTAGCTGACTGCAGCTTGACGGTCACAACCTCCACCCCCGTATTGAACTTGTTCAACATCTCTTGGATTTCGAGCTTAGCATCGCTGGCGATCTGATCACGGCCGATGGTGATAACCTCATCTACACTGGCATCCCCTACCAGCTTTCGCATAACCGCCTCGGATACGCTGCGGATCGTATCGTTTACAGCCATAGCCGAGTCTGGGTTTCCGCCGATCTTGAAAAGGTAGTTGTAAGCGTCCTTGATGCGATATTGAACCACCCATTCCACATGAGCCAAGTTGAGGTCGCCCGTTAGCATCCGGGCTACATCTCCCTGCTCCGCGGTCTTTTGAGCGTATTGCGTGACCCGACCGGCAGTAGTGGTAGCGAATCCAAATTCCAGTGACTGAATCCTTTGCACCGGGACGACGTGGACCTCCTCGATCGGCCAAAAGAGCTTCACGTGAAGCCCAGGCTCGGTGGTCTTGACGTACTTGCCGAAGCGGAGGAGCACCCCTTCACTGTCCGCTTCGACCTTGTAGAAGATGGAGCTGATTGCCACGATGGCCAGGATGACCACAGCTCCAATCCCTATGTGCCGATGATAGCGGCGCCAATAGTCCCCTATGGGGAATTCAATTTGTTGGTCGAATGTTCCGTTCATGCTTTACTCCTTGATATCACGCAGCCGCATCTAACTCTGGCCCGCTTAGACATGGGGGCCACGGATAATGGAGATCATCAGCCAGATTCCCATAACGGCCGCCATGACGTAGCCGATTATACCCAGCGATTGCAGACTGACAAGCCCCAGCACCATTCCCTCCTGAGAAATCAGCAGGCTGGAAGCTACCAACAGGGCCGCAATGATCAAGGAGAAACTGATGCGGTCGGAGCTCTTATCCAGCATGTTAGCCAGCTTGTCCAAGTGTTCGTGCTGAACCTTCATTTGGAATTGGCCTCGTCGGAACTTGCCGATAATAGAGACTAAATCTTCGGGCAGTCTGGAGATCAGTTCTTCGGTGTCCCTGATCGTTTTGCGAAAACTGCGTCCTAATCTCCGCGGGTCCAGCTCTTGAAGTCGCAATTTCCTGGCATGTGGTTTGAGATGCTGGATGATCTCAAAATCGCTGTCCAAGGACGTTGCCAGCGACTCGATGGTCATCATACTTTTCAGCATGAGCGCAAATTCCGCCGGCGGACGTAACCCATTCTGGCGCATCAAGTCAAAGAAGCGGCTTATAGCCTGGCCTAAGGGAATCTCCTTCAAGGGCAAATCATAATAGGTATCAAGCATGTCCTCGCCGTCTCGGGCCAGTTGGGACATGTCGGTCTGCTCGGTTATTAGTTCGCCGCGCTGGACAGCTTGAACTATGCGCTGCACATCGTGATCGACAACACCCAGGACGACATCAGTCATGAGCCGGCGATCCCAGGAAGTCAAGCGGGCCACTTGGCCAAAGTCAAGCGGAGCCAGCACATTTCCTGGAAGAAGAAAGAAATTCCCCGGATGGGGGTCGGTGTGGAAGAAACCAAACTCGAATATCTGTCTGAGCACGAAGTCCGCCCCCCGCTGAGCGATGGCCTTGGGATCAAGTCCAGCCCTTTTCAAAGCTTCTGCGTTGCTGGGCTTGATACCCTCGACGTACTCCATGGTAAGAACCCCCTCGGAGCACAAATCCTCGTACACTTCCGGGACGTGTACTGTAGTATCCTGCGAAAAGTTGCGCATAAAGCGTACCTGGTTCCGCCGCTCGTTAGCCAGGTCTACTTCTTTTGACACAGCCTCGACAAACTCCCGAACCATATGCTCCGGATCAATCGTTTCATGTTCCCAGATCGTAGCCTTTGCTAATCTGGCCAGGTCCTCGAGGATTTCGCACTCGGTGTGTAGAACCTCAACGATCCCCGGTCGGCGGACCTTCACCGCCACCGCTTTGCCATCCCGTGTAACAGCACGGTGGACCTGAGCGATACTGCCGGCAGCTACGGGTGTAGGATCGAAAGTAGAGAACAAGTCGTCTAATTTGCCCCCCAGTTGCTCTTCAATCTCGAATTGAATCCGAGAGAATTTCTCCGGGCGGACGCGATCCTGGAGATGCTCCAGCTCCTTGATGTATTCCGGCGGCACCAAGTCTGGACGAGTGCTCAGAAGCTGTCCCAGCTTGATAAACGTGGGCCCCAATTCCTCCATGGCCAGCCGGACACGTTCGGCCCGGCTACGTCCATCAGCAGCTTGTTTGACACGTGAGGGAATTACCCTCCCGCCCAGTTTTATGGTAAGCCGTCTTCGCAGCGCACTGACTACCCCCTCGAAGCCGTATTTCATCAGGACGGCCATGATGTGTCGGTATCGGCGCAGGTGTTTCAGGCTGCGGTTGAGGCGCAAGTTCCAGCGAGCCATGGGCTACTGTTTTCGGCTCAGAAGTTCATCGAGTTTATTTTCCACCCGCTCGATGTCTTCACGGGAGGCCAGATTGAGCTTATCGACTGCTTCGCGGACCCGCTCGGAAATCATTTCTTCCAAGTCCTTGCGGGTTTTTTCCGCGGTTTGCAGCAGCTCTTTCACGAAGCCGCTACGACTGTCTTTTTCTGCTTGTCCCCGGCGGGCATACTCGTCGAAGATCTTCTCCGCCCGCTCCCGGGTCATACTGAGCGCACCGAGGCCCGCAAGCAACAGTTTGTCGAGAGGTTCAAACATGTTTTGGCTCCATTATCGAGGATTTACGGGCAACCTCTGCCCAGCTACACTGCTGGGCTCTTATAACAATATGATACCCAACTTTACTCGGCGATGCGAGAGCCTCTCCGGAATTCTAATGGGCAGGCAATCACTCTGGGCCCCGGCTGGGGGGGGGGCTAAGAATCCATTTCTGGTGTTTGTTCCCTTCATTGTTGGTAGTGCCGCGGTAACTCATTGAAAATAAAGCTATTACCTGCACAATTTACGAGGTGAAAACTCACAAATTGCGAACATAACTTGCTCGGAATCAAATAGTTACACTGGAGTCGCCAACAGTTAACGACAGAAGCACCGCAATTGTGCCGGGGTTTACTTGTTGTGGCAGACACTGCACATGACTGCATCACTGTCGCTATACTGCCAGCGAAGTTGGTATTTACCGATCCCGGTGGAATGAACATCGTGGCAACTGGAACACTGCAGTTTATGCTTTTCATCGAGCAGATCCTGGTCGATAGTTCCGCCAAATCCTGAGGCACTGGTCAGCGGGTCGTTTAAGGTACCATCTCTGGCAGCTAAGCTGGAATCGTAGGTAAAGGAAATGGGATGGATCTTGGCTAGGTCTCCGGGTTCGAAGATGGCCTGGCTGGGCATTTTGGAAGATTCATAGCTGCCATCGTGACAACCCAGGCATAGCCGGCTGGGGCCGTCGGGCTGTGAGATATCGCGAGCGTCCAAGGTCCTGCTGCTATAGAGTTGGAAGGCGGGCAGTCCGTCGGCTGTATTAGCGGTATTCCATAAGGGCACACCGTAAGCGCCGGCATCATTGGCCTGGCCGGCTCGATGGGGTGCATGGCAATCGCCACAGCCGAAGTCGGAATGAGCGGCATAGACCGTGGTGTTCAGGAAAGCATTTCCACCCAAACACAAGGCGGCAGCTATAGCAATCATGGAAAGTTTGGCTTGCACCTCGCACACCCCTGTGACAAAAGACGAGATTTTGTTGGTACCTAAGGCGACTAGTGTATCGACTGGGAAAGGGGCGGACTTCAGATTGAGCTTAGCAATGCTATCTTCTTTTTCGATAAGTAGTTATCGGGCCAACTGTTTTTGGTTAAGCTAAGTGCCTTCCCAGTACTGGTAAGACACTTAGGGGCTGTTTCCCGAAACTGGGAAGCAAAGAATCTCTGGATTGCAGAGGGAAGAAATTATCACCGAGCGGAGAGAGGGATATTCCCCTATAGAAAAGAGAGTTACAGAGATGTTTGGTAAGGTCTTGGGCTAGTGGGACTTTTCGGCACAGCCTTTGCACTCTAATGAAGCGAACAGACTCATTTGGTAAGGCATTTTGCCTAAGTAAAGCACAGGAATGGTTAGGTGGAATTTCAGTCCACAGCGGACTGGCACCTAGAGAAGCACCTCTAAGAAAGGAGCGCGGAAGATGAAGACGAAATGGTTGTTTGGCCTGATTTCGTTTGGGGCCTGTCTAGTGATTGGAGTCGGTCCAGCCATGGCGGCAGGGATCGCTGGTTCGGACCACGATTTTAGTGGTAGCTCTTGGTCTGGCGGAAAGATTTGTGCGCCCTGCCACACGCCGCATGATGCGAATACAAGCGTATCAGGTGCGCCGCTGTGGAACCACGCGGTAAGCGTGGCTACCTACACCGTCTATTCGAGTACAACCTTGAATGCTTCTGTGGGGCAGCCCAGCGGGACCTCCAAGCTATGCCTGAGCTGTCACGACGGCACAGTGGCCATCGATAGTTTTGGTGGTGCCACGGGTACTAACATGATCACCGGAGACTCGAACCTGGGTACGGACCTGTCCGGCTCTCACCCGGTTTCGTTTACTTATAATAGCGCTCTGGCTACGGATGACGGTGGTCTTTTCGACCCAGCTACGGATACGACGAGCCTGGGTGGAACGATCGACGAGGATCTGCTGATCGGCAGCAAGTTGGAATGCGCCTCCTGTCATGATGTCCATGATGAGCTCGGTAACGAGAAATTGCTGCAGATTAACAATGTTTCCAGTGCGCTGTGCTTGACCTGTCACGATATGTAGGTCGTGTCGGCAGGGCACAGGTTCTCTAATTGTTCCAGAGACCCTTATGATTCCAGTAATGGAGGCGGTATACACCTCCATTGCTGGAATCTGCGTTTTGGCTTTTGAGAATTAGCCGATTCGATACTTGGGCAGGGAAGGGTTCTATCCGGCCGACACTTATTGCAGGCCAGGGAGGTTTCGGTTATAATAGAGCAAACAGGGTGCTCTAGGTCCGTGTGCTTTGGCAAATGCTGCTCAACTTCGAGGATATTTCTATGAGTAGATGGGCTGCTGGGATTCTGGTGATTCAGACGGTGCTGTTGGTTCTGGGCGGGGCTGGATGTACTCCTCCAGTACAAAGGCCAACAGCAGAAGTGGTGTTCTATCCTCCTTTGCCTCAAGAACCGCGGATTCAGTTCCTGCGCACCCTGGCTTATGCAGAAGACGTCGAGCCTGGCCCAGGTGCTCTGGAACTCTTTGTGCTGGGAGAAGAGGCTGGAAAGAGGCAAGATCAACCAATCAAACGTCCCTACGGCATGGCTCTGTGGGAGGACAAGCTCTACGTGTGCGATTCGGGGGATCGCAAAGGGGTTATTTTCGATTTCAAGCGCCGGAAATTTCGGACCTTCGGTCAGAAGGGGGCCTATCGTTTCAAGATGCCCATAAATGTCAGTGTGGGTCCTGAAGGTGAGAAATATATTACCGATATCACTGCGGCGGCCGTTTTTGTTTTTGACCGGCAGGACCGCCCGCTACGGCAAATTACTAATCCCCAACTCCTGAAGCCCTGCGATGCCTTATGGTATGAGGGCGAACTCTTCGTAGCCGATTTAAAGAGCAATACTATCCTGGTACTTGATCCGTCCAGTGGGAGGTTGCTCAGACGGCTGGGCAAGCAGGGCAGCGAACCGGGCGAGTTTTTCTGGCCTACGAATCTGGCCTTTGGGCCGAAGGGAAATCTCTATGTCTGCGATACGCTCAACGCCCGGGTGCAGGTGATCGACCGCAAAACCGGCAAACTGATCAAGCTTATCGGTTCCTTGGGGTTGTCTCTGGGCAAGATGGTACGCCCCAAGGGAATTGCCGTGGACCGGGAGGGCAGGCTTTATGTGGCTGATGCGGCCACCGAGTCGGTGCAGATTTTCAATCCGGAAGGGAAACTTCTGTTGATGCTGGGGGCTGCCGGCGACGGGCCTGGGGATATGTTGCTGCCGGCTAAGGTGATGATCAGTTACGAGGGGTTAGATCGCTTTGCCGAATATGCTGATCCTGACTTTAAGATCGAGTATCTGATCTTTGTTAGCAATCAGCTGGGGGTAAGAAAGATTAACGTCTATGGCTTCGGGGTCTATCAAGGGGTCTTACCGGAAGAGACGCCGGAAAAGACGCCGGCAGAGACCGTGCCGGAAAAGACGCCGGCAGAGCCCATGCCGGAAAAGACGCCGGCAGAGCCCATGCCGGAACAAACCTAGGTCAAAAGTGTCTGCCCTGAGTACAATCGCGGCCACAATGTATTAATAAAAGCAAAACTCATCGAACGGTTGAGGTTTCCGGCGGCTCGGACTTCGCGGTTGGCCTACGGTTAATCATTATCTTCAATGCATCGGGTAACGCTTATTTTTATGGTTTCTGTTGTGGCATTTCAGGGTGCAGGAGCCGCGTCTAAAGCCCAGGTCCTCGAAAATGGGGCCGATGCCTGAATTGGCCGGCCCAACGACATCACGGTCGAAGTTTATCAGGTGGGTTCCGCTGCTGCCGCCGGTCTGGGAGGCACTGATTCCGTGAGGATCGTGACAGACCGAGCAAGGGGCGTCTGCCTGGATGTGCCTTCTGTGGCCTCTGTAGCTATCATCGTTGAGAATGCTGGTTCGGCTGTGGCAGCGATAACAAAGGGCATAGACTGAGGGGCTTTCGCTGGTACCGTCGATAGTTACATAGTTGTCGACCAGCAGCGGTTGGTAACTCGAACCGTGGGGGCCTTGAACTCCGTTGGCCGTCGAATCGGTGCCGTGGCAATCGGTACAATAAATGATCGAGGTAGTATTGTAGGGTTGCAGCAGGCTGGGCACGTCTGAGTTCTTTCCCTGGGCCTCGACAGGATGGTAGCTGGGATTGGAAGGAGAGAACTCATCGGCTACGTTGTTGTTGCGAACGATCCGATCGACAATGGGCGAACGAACGGGATTGTCCCAGGCGTGGCACTTGAAGCAGACTTCGTATTCATAAGTAGCTTCGGCGGTGAAAGTACCCGCACTGGTGATCCCGGAGGCTCCGGCCATGGTGGCCTTTATGAGAGGAGCGTTGGCCGCAGGTGAGTTGGCAGTTCGGTGAGGATTATGGCAGTCAACACATTCGATGTGCTGGCTCATGGTCAGGGGATCCTCGGTGGGATCGTGGATACCCGTGGTGTTACCGACCGGGTGGACGGAAGATTTTAATAAAAGTTCAGAAGCGATGTTTCCCGTAGCCACAGAGCCGTCGTGACAGGACAGGCAGTTATCCTCTTCGGCTTCTCGGCGTAAGAGGCGAGCCCTACCGCCGGCACTGTGGGGTCGATGGCAGCTTTCGCATCCTGCTTGGCGGACGGTGGTGCCCTGGAGATTGTCCCACGTATCCGTCTGGGCTCCGGTTAGGGAAGCAGTTGAGGTGGCATGGGACGATGAGGGCCAACCGTCGGGATTGTGGCAACTGATACACATTTGGGATTCGATATTGCTGATGCGCAGGAAATCACCATAGGTATCGTCGTGGGGGTCGTGACAGGTGGTACATTGCAGTTGATTCTGTTGGTCCAGAGGCAGTTCCGGCGGTAGGGCTGCTGGGTCACGCAGGCCGGGCTTGTTTATGGCCAGCAGGGAGTTATAAGTAAAAGAAATCGGATGATCGTCGGTCAGCTCGGTGCCCACGTAGCCGGTATCACTGGGGGTGATATAGATGGCGCTACCTTGGATGGGATTTTGGGAGTTATAGACCGTGGTTAGAGCCACGGTACCATCGTGGCAGCTCAGGCACAAACGTGAGGTTCCCGTGGGCTGGCCTACGGTAGCTTGCAGGGTAGTACTTTCATAGGTCTGATAGTAGTCACCGGAGGCTTGCCTGTTCCAAAGGGGGGCGATAGGGTTGGCTGAGTGTGGAGTATGGCAGAACTTACAGATCTCGGTTTCGCCGGCCACCTTGATAGGTCCCGGTCCAGTAGCGGTGAGATTGTGTTTGGTGTTGATTATTCTAGAAGCAGCCTGGACCTGTAGATGGCCTAAAGGCCAAAGGCAAAAGCTCCAAACAACAAGACTATTGATTAGGATACGGCTATTCATTGTCTGATCCTATATATTGAAAGATTTGGATTCGGCTGTTGTAGCTGTCACAGATAAAGATTCTGTTTTGGCTATCGATGGTTAGCCCGGCCGGAACCTGGAAGGATCCTGCGTTTTTTCCCGGTCCGCCGAAGTCCAGCAGAAATTGGCCCTGCTGGTCGTATACTTGGACAACGGAGAAGTATGAATCGACAATGTAGATATGTCCGAAGCTATCTACCCCGATTCCCTTGGGTACAGCGAAGTATCCGGAGGCGTCGCCGAGTTTCCCGATATCAAAAAGGTATTGGCCCTGACGATTGAAGACCTGCACGCGGAAGTTCAGCGAATCGGTAACGTAAACCCGACCATCTTTGTCTACAAAAATATAGGTAGGATAGTTGAATTGACCGATGTCTTGGCCGGCAGAACCAAAACGGCGGAGCAGCCGTCCGCTAAGATCAAAGACACATATCTCGTTGGCTAAGGTATCGACTACATAGAGCAGTTTTTCTTGAGCATCGAAGGCTAATCCGGTGGGGCGTTCAAAGCCCCCTGGTTTTTGCAAGGTCCTTTCCAATTGGCCATTGGGTTTGAGCAGGAAGACCTTTTTTAGTGCGCTATCAGAGACAGCGATTAGTTTATCACAGACGGCAACGCCTACGGGAGAAACGAAGAAGGTATCCTCGATGCGGTCGATAAAAGAGCTCTTGTGCGAGTTTAGATCAAAAACGTGCACGCCCTGCAATTCCAGGTCGGTCACATAAAGACGGTGGTCATCCTGGATAGCAATGCCTTGGGGTCGTAGGATGGTGTGTTTTTTTGGACCGACGATGATTTGGCCCAAGCGCTGGAAAAAGCCGGGACGTTCAATCTCTGCCGAGTCGGTAAGGGTTCGCAGCAGAGCGATGCGGGCTGGTGTGGGTGGGTTAGGCCAAAGAGCCAGGATTTGCGGCTGGGAGGACTGTGGGGGTGTCTTGGCGGTACAGCTAATAATTATCAGGGCTGCGAGCAGAGCCATGGCCGGGAAGGGAAGGATACGCAGAACATGTCGGTTAGAGCTTGATAGCATAGAATTGATCTCAAAAACGGCGTCTTAGATAGAATCCCAGGAAATCCGATGTGCCCTCGTTCGATATCTGTTTAAATATATCGTGCCGCGCTTCTAAGGAAAAATCAAGTCTGCGGTATCTCCATTCGAGGTTGACACCGAGACGCAAGAGCTTGTCATTTTCACGTCCCTGGGTGCGAATGTAGTCGCTTTTGAGGCGTAGGACGGTGTTGGCCCGGATTTTGGCGGTAAGAGTACCGTAAGCTCTGGTGGTATTGAGAAAAGCTCTGTTGGGATCCAGGCCGAACTGTACAGCTTTGTCGTAATTGAGCCTTTGGTACTCTGTCCCCAGGGCCAAATTGAAGTTTCGGCTAAGGCGTCGGCTGTAATTGAGTTTGAAGCGTATTGAATCTATGGGCGGGAAAAGCAGTTGGTCTTGGCTTTCGTGCTCGGCGGTGAGCTTAAGTCCCTTATAGTCTAGCTCTACGCCGGCCAGTTGGCCCCTGAGGGTATCGAGGTTCCCAGGATCGTCTCCGGAACGGAGTCTGTCGTCGCGGAGTTGGTAGCGGTAATAAACGGTCAGGGGCAGATGTTTGAGCTTCAGACGATTAGAAAAATCGAGATGATCGGTGGTAAAAGCGGCATCGCTAGCCACCTGGACATCATAATCGACCAACACGGTCTCTGGGTCGGCGATTCCCCCTCCGATGAGTCTGGCGATTTGGGTGAAAGCACCTATGGTGATAAGTGTGTAATCGACACCTTCAACGTAGGTGACGGTGTTAGCTGCATTGGTAACTACGATGGTTCCGGGTACCACGTTAGGTTCGATCAGTTGAGAAAAGGCCACACCGGTAAGGGTGACAACCTCATCTAAGATGAGTCTTTGTCCGCTGCCTGATTTTTCTTTTTGGTGTTCTATCCCCAGCGTCAAGGCGGCGATGTATTGGCCCAGGGGAGTTTTCTTGCGATAGTCCATGTTTAGATAAGCGCCGACGATATCTTCAGAACCATCGGAGAACTCACGGCCAGAAGCCAGAGCCCGGCCGGTTACTTCGAGACTCTGATAAAAGCGTTTGCTGAAGCCGACTTCCCCACCGATAACCTGATCTTTCTGGGCCTCGGTCTTATCGGAACTGGCCAGCAGTTGGTAGTAGCTGGAGAAAGTATCGGAATGGGCCAGGTCCAGGCGTTGGGTGGTACTGATCCGCTCATTTTCGAAGAATCCCCGGCGATTGGTGAGATGGACGTTGCCGGTCAGGCGATGCTGTCTTTCTGCCGGACCGAAGCGACGGTGATAGTTGATATTGAGTTCATCGCGGCGGACGGGCAGATCGCTTAGGATATCCGCTCCACCACCGGGAGGACTGAAAATGGAGGTCTGGTCGGTATCTTCGTGCTGGTAGATGAGCTTGGCAGTCCAGTCGCGGCTGCGTTGGTCGCTGATGGTAAAGCGGAATTGATTGGTGCGTTGGTCCTCATTGCGTAGGTCGCTTTCCTGGCGGAGCCTGAAGTTCTCAAAGAGCAA
Organism: Actinomycetota bacterium; assembly: GCA_011682385.1. Taxonomy (GTDB): domain Bacteria; phylum Planctomycetota; class Phycisphaerae; order JAACET01; family JAACET01; genus JAACET01. Next base: position 16,735 of record JAACET010000020.1, read on the forward strand.
GGACATGGGATAATGTCCTTTGCTGAAGATCTCCAGGCCCTGGTGAGTTCTGTTGATTTCCAATCGTTGGCCAAAATCGCGATCGAGAAAATCCTGGGTTGCGGAAGCAAAGGCCCGCAGGGAGATGGGCTTTTCTCTCAAGATAATGGCGGAAAGATCATATCCAATAATGGTTCCCTCGGAGTCGTAGTCTTGATCGTTGATATCAATTCGTTGCTGTTCTAATCCCAGACGGAGGGTGGCATCGAATTCAATTAGATTGGGATGGTAGAAATATCCTCCGCTGCGCAATTCCAGCCCCTCTTCGAAGAACAAGTCTTCTTCGCGGCTGTCGAAACCTGATCCGGTGTTCTGTTCGTCTTCCAGCCGGAATTCACCCCGAAGGAAAGCTTCGCCTTTTATGGGATACATGACGAAGGCTCTAATGGGGTAATGCTTTTGCTGGGCATGGGCTTGGAAGGGAATAAAGGCCAGGATACATAGGCACACGAACAGACTTTGGCCCAGGCGCAACTCCACTAACAGATCCTCCCGGCGGTGGCGAGGGCGGGCGTTTTTTGCAGGATGGAACCACTTACTGTTGTTTTGGTCATGGGCTGGGTTCCCTAATGATCCAGTGGAATATCTGGCCTCAAGAGATGTTCGCGAGCCGAGCTGTGGCCGGCATGACACAAGAGGCAGTCGACACGATTGACCCGCGGATGGTTTCCGGTGCGGATCTCATCGGGTTCATGACAGTTGTAGCAGATTTTCTCGGCGGTTGGGCGGATCAGATGGTCCCGAGATGATTTGTGCGGCGTATGGCACAACACGCATTGCTCCTGACGAACGGGGCTGTGGAGTTTTTGGCCGGGGACCGTTTCGAGAACTTTTTGGTGGCAGGTAAGGCAGACAGTATTGACATCTTCTACGAGTTCATAAGATTCCTGAGCGGTATGGCATTTGGTGCAGTCGTTTTTGGACCACTTGGCGTGGGTAGATTGGATGGTCTTGGCGGTTTGTTTTCTTCGCAGGTAGCTACGGGAATCGGCCAGTAAGAGGTTGTTTCCGGCAAAGTGCGGATCGTGACATTTCGAGCAGGGCTCTTTGCTTGCCTGGCGGTGATAGGGCTTGGCTAGCACATCTGAGGCTTGATGGCACTTCCAACACAGATCAGGTTGGTCGGCTGTGAGTAGATTCTGATACTCTGATTTGTGTGGTTCATGACAGAAAGCACAGTCCCCGACAGCGGTTGGCCCATGGGCCCAGTCGGATTCCTCGAAGCGAAAGTAGGAGGCGTGACATCGCTGGCAGAGTTTAGCCCCCGCGGTTGGTGCCTGGTAAGATCCTTCGGCTTGGTGGCACTGGAAACAGAGGCGATCTTTATAAGGAGCATGATAAATGAAAACGGTAGGTTTCTGGGCTGCGGCCTTGGTTTTGGCGGTCTGAGCCTGGCCAGCGCGATCCTCGGCGAGGGCCTCAGTTTCTTTGGGCTCCATACCCTTAGGTGGGGGCACACCATCGAAGAAGAAAGACAAAACGCGATAGCGGGCGGCCTCGCTGCAGCCGGCATATAATAAGCAAACCGCAAGCAGTAAAATAGTGGGTACGGCTACGCGTTGGGTCTTACTGATGATGTTCATGTGTGGCAAGATCACTATTTAGCGGACTGGGCCTTAGGACACAGTCTGCCAGAAAGAAACACTGCGAACGACCGAGAACGCTAGGATTCTCTGAACTGTTCCGAGGGTAGTTCGACTTGACAGCTCGGTCCTCCATAAACACAGTGTGTGCTTGATAACACACGTACAATGTCTGCCGGCAGGCTGATTTTCCCAAATGAATGCATGATCATAGTTCGGCTCGGAATAAACTGCTTCGCGTATTTTCTCTCAGGAATCATCTGAAGCAGTCGTTCTTAGAGATTATCGGCAGTTAGGCCATTTCGGAACAGAATAACCGATTGTACTACATGATAAAAGCCCGTGTCATAGGAGCCTACAGGGCCTGTTTCTTTCCAGTATCCAAGGGTGCAAATCTTATGCCGGGATTTCTACCAAGCGTCCAGCGTCCGGCTAAGGTACATCTGTATACAAAACAAGGTCTTACGTGTATGATAACGTGTGCTGGTATCCCGTAGAGCCATCCTGTTCTCATTTGTGGGAATCAAGGAGGGCGACGCCGTCCTTGGAATGCTGGAGACCCATGAAGAATGCAGTACTATCCCCTCGGCGTTGGCTCTGCTGGCGGAAGCCTGTGAGAGGTAGATGTGCAGGGCGATGTGCCAGTGCCGGGCCGCGATGGAAAACCAATGTCCCGGAGATTTGTTGGAGTTAGTCTGTCGGATGGCACGATCTGTGCTATGTTGCCTGCTTAGGTCGTGGCCTGGCCGACATACGGTCTGGAGCAGTACTTTCCGTAGGCTGAATACATTCTCAGGTTTGAGAGCAACATGGATATTGTGTAACAGTTGAGGATGCTGGTAATGAGAGCATGCAAACCATTCGGATTCCTCTGGGTTGTTACGATTTTGATAGTGCCGTACTTCTCTGGGTGCGTTTCCCATAGGCCGGCGAATGTGTCGGCGCCTATTTTCTATCCTCCCAGCCCTGATGCTCCGCGCTTACAGTTTTTGGTGAGTTTCAGTGACGTGGCAAGTTGGCTGGAAAGAGGGTCGCCATTTGCGGATTTTGTAGTGGGGGCCAAGCAAGAGAAACGCGGTAGTATAAAGAGTCCCTACGGGATCGCGGCCAGAGATGGCCGGCTCTATATCTGCGATCTGGGCCTCCGCCTCATTCACGTTATCGACCTACCCCGGAAGAGCTACGGAGTCCTGGGCACGCCGGATCAAATACGAAATCCGGTGAATATCACTATTGATGCTGATGGGACGAAGTATGTCTGCGATACGGGCAAGCGCATGGTAGCGGTATTCGATGCTGAGGATCGTTTCTTACGCTACTTGGGAGACCCGCAACGTTGCGTTCCCATCGACTTGGCCATTTTTGGGGATGAGCTTTTTGTTGTGGACATCGCCGGAGCAAAGGTGGAGGTGTGGTCGAAGGAGGGCAAGTTCCTGAGGACGATCGCCACCAAAGGCCGTGGACCGGATCAACTGCGTAGGCCCACGAACCTGGCGGTGGACCAGCGGGGTCATGTTTTCGTGACGGATACTGCGTTGGCTATGGTCAAGGAGTACAGCTCAGAGGGCCAATTCATCAAGACGATCGGAGGTCCGGGAAATCGTCCGGGGTATTTTGCCCGTCCAAAGGGCATCGCCATCGACCCGCAGGGGCGATTATACGTAGCGGACGCTCAGTGGGACATCGTTCAGGCATTTTCCTCGGATGGACAGCTCCTGATATACTTTGGCGGGGCCGGCAGCAAACCCGAGGGCATGGGGTTACCAGCGGGCCTGGCTATCGACGCCACGAGTCTGAATGTTTTCCGCCGATTTGTGAGCAAAGACTTTGAGGCGGAATACCTTCTTTTCGTGGTCAACCAGTTTGGCACCAACAAGATAGGTGTCTATGCGTTCGGCCATCGAAAATAAGCGGGAAAAGGGGTGAAGGGTTTTACATTCTCGCTGAATATACGCTTTCAGTTTCGCGGGACCATCACAAATTACTTCTTTTCGCTAAAATCTTCGACACGGTGGCGGATCAATTCACCCTCGGCCATGTAGACTACGTCCTCGGCAATGTTGGTGGCTAAATCAGCGATTCGCTCCAGGTGTCGAGAAGCGGAAAGCAGGTGGACTGCCCGTTCAATGCTATCTGGGTTTTTGTGCATCCACTTTTGCAAGATGACGTACATTTGTTTATTTGCGGCGTCGATTTCGTCATCCATCTTAAGTACGCCCCTGGCAAGTTTGGCGTCCATGTTGGTAAGCGCATCAAGACTGTTGCGGAGCATAGTTTGGACGCCCTCAGCCATCCGAGGGAAATCCAGCGCCGCACCCAGATGTTCGTGAGTCGAAAGATATGCGGCACGTTCGGCGATATTTACAGCCAAGTCACCCATGCGTTCAAGATCATTATTGACTTTTAGTGCGGTGATGATAAACCGCAGATCAGCCGCTACCGGCTGATGCAGGGCCAAAACTTTAAGACACTCATCCTCTACCTGGACCTCTTTCTGGTCGATCAGGTTATCCTCGCTAATCACCTCTTCAGCGAGTTCGGATCTTCGCTCGGTAAGAGCAAGTATGGCTTTGTTCGTGGCTTCTTCCACTAAGGAGGCGATGCTCAGAAGTTCTTTTTTCAGATATTCCAGGTCTCGTTGCAGATGCTTGGACATAGTGTTCTCCTTTAGCCGAATCGGCCGGTCACATATTCCTCAGTTCTCTTCTGTTCTGGACGAGTGAAGACTTTTTCGGTCTGGCCGAATTCAACCAGGCTACCGCTATCCAGAAAAGCAGTGAAGTCAGATACTCTAGCGGCCTGTTGCATATTGTGGGTGACAATGATGATGGTGTATTTTTCCTTGAGTTCGAACATCAGATCCTCAATTCGAGCTGTGGACACCGGGTCGAGGGCGGAGCACGGCTCATCCATGAGGATAACCTCCGGCTCCATAGCCAAGGCTCTGGCGATACAGAGCCGCTGCTGCTGTCCTCCGGAGAGGTCTGTGGCTGAATCCTGCAGACGATCTTTAACTTCATCCCATAGTGCAGCCCGGCGTAGCGAGCTTTCAACTCGCTCGTTTATGTTCCCGGGATAACCACTAACAATAGGCCCCCAGGCCACATTCCTGAAAATCGACTTGGGGAAGGGGTTTGGTTTTTGGAAAACCATCCCGATGCGCCGGCGCACGTCGACGGGGTCGATATCCTTCACGTAGAGGTCCGTACCTAGGAAAAGAATTTGGCCTTTCATGTTCGCTTCGGGGATGAAATCGTTCATACGGTTGAAGGCTCTGAGCAAGGTGCTCTTGCCGCAGCCCGATGGACCAATAATAGCGGTAATCAGATGCTCAGGAATTGAAAGGCAGACATTGCGAATTGCCGGTTTGTCACCATAGCGAATAGTCACGTTTGATGTTTGAAATATCGTTCGGCGTTTTGATACTTGATTACTGATGGCTTGGCGTTGAGTGTTGGTGATCATTATTTATTCTTCCTCTCGGCATGGTGCCGGATAAAAACGGCGGCTGCGTTCATAAGCAGAAGCACGATCAGCAGCACGATGATTCCAGCAGCAGCCAGTTGGTGAAATTCTTTTTGTGGTCTCGAGGCCCAGTTGAATATCTGAATGGGCAGGGCCGTGAAGGCATCCATAGGCCCCTCCGGTACGAAGGCCACGTACGTTAGGGCCCCGATCATGACCAAGGGAGCCGTCTCGCCGATAGCCCGGGATAGGGCCAGGATTACGCCGGTGAGAATTCCAGGGAGCCCGGCCGGTAACACGTGGGCCCGTACCACCTGCCAGCGGGTAGCTCCAAGGGCGAAGGCGGCCTCTCGGATGGAGCTGGGCACAGCCCGGATAGCCTCGCGGGATGCGATTATGATGACGGGAAGTATTAGCAGGCTCATGGTCAGACTTCCGGCCAGAACGCTTCGGCCAAACCCGAAAAACCGCACGAATATCACGAGTCCCAGGATGCCGTAGACGATTGACGGAACCCCGGCCAAGTTGGCGATGTTGACCTCAATAAACCGGCTGACTCGGCCTTTCTTGGCGTATTCTTCTAAATAGATTGCTGCCGCAACACCGATGGGGATCGAGAATCCAGCCGTAAGGCTGATGAGCCACACCGTACCCCAAAGCGCCGATTTGATCCCCGCTTTCTCCGGGAAACGTGAAGGAAATTCGCTCAGGAATTGCAGATCCAGCCACCGAAGTCCATCCCTGCTGACATGGAAGAGCAGAATGCCCAGCATAGCTACACCAGCCCAGGTGACAACGGTACAGAACAGTCGGAAGACTTTGGCGATAGCATGGCGTCGAGCCAAGTTGCTGGAGGTCATTCGTACACCTCCTGAAATTGACGCAGGACTTTATGGGCTACGATGTTCATCCCGAGTGTGATCGCGAACAGCAAAGCCGCCACGGCAAAGATGGTCTTGTATTCCACGGTTCCCGCCGGCGCGTCGCCCAGACTCACCTGAACGATGTAAGCTGTCATCGTTTGGATACTTTCAAGCGGATTAAGTGTCATCTTAGGCGTGGCTCCTGCAGCCAGTGTGACAGCCATGGTTTCTCCGATAGCTCGTGAAGCTGCCAGGACGAACGAGGCGACCACTCCGGACAGGGAGGCCGGCAGCACGACCCGGGTTGTTACTTCGAACTGTGTTGCTCCCAAAGCGTATGCTCCTTGGCGGAGTGAATCGGGTACTGCTCGCAGGGCATCGTCACAGAGCGAGGCCACCATGGGAAGCACCATGATTCCGACCACGATGGAGGCACTGGCGGCATTAAAAACTTGCGTGCTGGGAAAGAACGTGGCCAGTAGTGGCGTCACGAAGGTCAGAGCGAAGTAGCCATAGACTACCGTAGGAATCCCGGCCAGAATTTCCAGAACCGGCTTGATAATGCTTCGCACGCGTCGCGAGGCATATTCACCGAGATAGATCGCGCTGGCCAGTCCAATTGGAAGAGCAACCAAGGCAGCTCCGGCCACGATCAGAAGTGTTCCGCAAACCAATGGAAGCACGCCGAAAGATCGCGGCTGCAGCAGCGGCGTCCACTTGGTTCCAGCCACAAAATCAAGGAAGGGTACTTCCCGAAAAAAAGGAAACGCCTCCCGGGCAAGTACCGTGATGATGGCTATGGTTGTCACCACGGACAGGAAAGCACATAAGAACAGGCCCGCCTTAATGAGCCCTTCTTTCCAGTGGTATTTTAGCTTGGCTCCGAGAGCTATAGCCTCGGACTTTTCCGGCTGACGGCGTTTTTGCACTAACTTATTTTTCAGCATTCAAGAGTTCTTTCAGACTGAGACCTACTGTAGCTCCTCCTGAAAACACAGAGCCGGTTTTTCGCTGTTCGAACCTCCGCAACGCCGACTGGTAGATCTTGGCCGGCAGAGGTACATAGCCGACTTCTTTGGTTAACGTGGGTGCGTTCTGAAGGTAGAACTTTACGAATTTATCTACCTCCAGCCGTTCGGCTGACTGCTTGCTGATATAAATGAAGATTGGCCGGGACAACGGCTGGTAGGTTCCATTGTTGATGGTGACTTCCGAGGGGGCGATTGGCCCCTTGGCTGTTTGTATGGGAACGACTTTTAGTATGGAACGGTTTTCCGCATAGTAAGCGTACCCGAAGAACCCCAGAGCATTCTTATCGCCGGCGATGCCTTGCACCAGGACGTTGTCATCCTCGCTGGCGGTGAAGTCCGGCCGGCAGGCCTGTTCCTTGCCGTTGATCGCTTTCGTGAAATAGTCGAAGGTTCCAGAGTCGGTTCCCGGACCGTAAAGCGTGATGGGCCAGTCCGGCCAGTTAGGACGGACGTCGCTCCATTTTTTCACCGTGCTCCCGGGCTGCCATATCTTTCTGAGTTCTTCAACGGTTAAGAAATCCACGAAGTGGTTCTGGGGATTAACCAGCACCGAGATTCCGTCAAAAGCAACCGGTAGCTCGATGAAACTGATATTGTTTTCCGAGGCCTTGGCTATCTCTGTGAGCTTAATTGGCCGCGAGGCATCATTAATATCCGTTTCGCCGATACAGAACTTTTTAAAGCCGCCACCGGTCCCTGAAATACCAACCGTCACGCGGACTCTTCGATGTACTTTTTGGAATTCCTCAGCTACGGCTTCGGTGATGGGAAAAACGGTGCTTGATCCATCCACCTGAACCGTGCCGGCTAGCATTCCTTCCTGGGGGGCCTGCTTGTCATTGCGGGTGAAGGTAACAACCAGGATTAGGGCTAAGATTACAGCAGCACTTATTACCGCGGCTAACATTGCTTTCATGATTTGGTTCCTTTCCGTTGACTATTTTGTACCGTGTTCGTTTAAAGATTCGATAAAGACTGGTTAAATTTTTGCTTAGAATTAAAGAATTAGAAATCCACTTGGACACGCATCATGGCTATGTCTGCGGCCTCGTCGGTGTCGCTTCCGTCCACCATGGAGCGTACGTAGTTCCACATCAGCCTGACGTTCGGATTGAGATACCAGTTCAGGCCGATGGTAACATTCT
>JAACET010000088.1 GCA_011682385.1 Actinomycetota bacterium
ATCAATCGGGCGCGGGTCTTTTTGGGCCAAGCTTTGATACAAGCGAGGTTGTTCAAACCATCGGCGTCAATAACAACAGGCTTGTTGGGCAAAGCTATAACGGCGGTGAGTAGTTTGGTCAGGGCAGCAGAGGTATCCAGGCCGGGACCGATGGCAATCACGTCGTGGGCCTTGGCGGTAGATATGATCTGGCCCACAGCAGCTAGAGAAAAGGTGCCGGCAGCAGTATCCGGCAGGGATAAGCTCGTAGCACAGGGCTCAAGTGAAGCAGTGGTCAATTGGATGCGGGCGGGAAGAGCCATCTTGACCAGGCCGGCACCCGAACGCAAAGCAGCAGAAGCGGCCAAGGCGGGTGCGCCAATCATACCACGTGAGCCGCCAACTATTAAAACTCGGCCAAAGTCGCCCTTGTGCGAATCCCGCCTACGCCGAGGTAGGCTGGGGATACTCTTAATAGTCCTCAAACTAGGTTTCGTCATGTTGTCCCCTCATTTTTTTTTGCGGGTGGTCCCTTAACGGCCAGGCGGTTAATCAAGGCGGCTAAATATCCGCCGGCAAAACCATTGTCGATATTAACCACGGCTACGCCGGAGGCACAACTATTCAACATGGTCAGCAAAGGAGCTACGCCGCCAAAGCTCGCTCCGTAGCCGATACTGGTGGGAACGGCAATCACCGGCACAGATACCAGGCCGCCGACTACGCTGGGCAAGGCTCCCTCCATGCCGGCAACGACCACCACTGTGTTGGCTTGCTGAAGCTGCTGGGAATGAGCCAGCAAACGGTGCAGGCCGGCTACGCCCACGTCGTAGATGGTCTGGGTGGCAGAACCCATGATCCGGGCTGTCTGGTTGGCTTCCTCAGCTACGGGGATATCGCTGGTGCCGGCACTGACGATAACCACCCGGCCAATGGGCTCAGCAGGGGGCTCCTGGGTGAGGGTGATGGTCTTGGCCAGCCCGTTATACAGGGCTCGTGGGAAACGAGCGAAAATGGCTTTATAAACTTCCGGCTCGGCGCGAGTGGCTAAGATATTCCCGCCGCCGGCTAAAAGACGCTCAAAAATGCCGCAAATCTGCTGGGCAGTTTTACCGGGGCAAAAGATGACCTCCGGGAAACCGCAGCGCAGGTGTCGATGGTGATCGACATGGGCGAAGTCCAGGTCCTCAAAGGGGAGCGAGCGAAGACGCTGGAGGGCGTCGGGGATAGCCAATTTGCCGGCCTGGACGGCTTGGAGAATTGTCTGCAATTCTGTCGGATTCATAACTGGGGCATTTTACCACGAAGGCACGAAAGAAATAGCAAAAAATAGAAAGAGAAGAAACGGAAAGAGTTCACCACGAAGGACACGAAGTTCACGAAGGAAAAAGGAGAATTAGCCACGGATAAATACAGATTGTACTGATAGTACAGATACAGAAATACAGAGAAGATGATTAGCCACAGATTTCACAGATTACACTGATTGTAAGAAACGGAAAGAGCAGATTTCTCGACGCTGATTTCGCAGATTACGCAGAGAAGAAAGAGTTCACCACGAAGGCACGAAGGAAAGATCAAAAATCAAATAGCAAAAAGCAAAATTACAGATCAAAATTAAAAAATGTTACGGATTGCGGAAAATGAAATATGGCCGGATAGCTCCCCTATTTAATGATTCTGCGTATGCAAACGAGTTGCATACCCTACAAGGCTTCAAGCATACATATTATCTCGAAAACCAATTGGCATTTCATCCCACGTTTCGCCGTCTAATAGTCTGCCAGTTTTTTTCTTGTTTATACCACCCCATTGCTTAAAGAAAAATGGTACATTGTCAGCAAGGCATTGTTCCCTTATATTTCTGACCCAGCCGATTTCTATCGGTCTTGCTCCAGGCCCAGATTCTCCACCAACAATTACCCAGTCAATTTCATCAAGGTTCAGTTCTCCTAAATCGTCTAACAATGGCTCAAGCGATAAGAATTTGATTTTTGCTCCCGTGTATCTCAGGTAATCAATCCGATATTTATAATCCGCAGCTTCAACGGTAACACCCATCCATATGTTTTCCAGCCAGGACAATTCAGGCGACAATTCTGCCACTCTTTCGACTCTTTTGGTCAGAAGTTGATATTGATGTTGTTGTGCTTGTCGCATAGTGGCAAAAATATCAAATATAAAATGGTCCGGCACATCTTCATGAAAAAGATCGCTCATTGAATTAACAAAAACCATCTGTGGCTTTTTCCATCGTAAAGGAATATCAAGTGCATGCGGGTGACAGGTAACCTTAAAGCCATTACGATAGTTCTTTTGCCCCATCGCTTTTAAGCGTAAAGCCATACGCTCGGCGTAGCAATTAAGGCAGCCGGAGCTTATTTTCGTACAGCCCGTGACCGGATTCCAAGTCGACTCTGTCCATTCTATTTTGGAATCGATTCCCATTTATATCTTCCTTATTAAATGTTCCGCAATTCTAATAGCAATAGGTGCTCCCTTCGAGTTTCCGGCGGCAAAGAACAATTGGAATAAAGCACTCCCACGACTATTACGAAAAACCTTGGATTGTTCGGCCACTCCAGAGAATATGTTCTTTAGTCTACGTTTATAAAAATCTCCAATCCTTATGAAGTCGCAGGCTTTAATTATTTCATCAACTGGCTTGCCAAAAATATCCTCCAAAGTTCGAGTTTTATAAAACTTCTCAAACCAATCTTTTGTTCCAAAGATTCTATTCAAGCAATCATATGAAATCTTTTGTGGATCTTTCGCCAAAAGTCGATTGACCGCCATAAGTGGAAATAGTATCCAAACATCAATACACTGAGTTTTCGCGATTGCTTCGATGGTTGGCCATTCGACCTCTGTTGCAAATGGATCGAGAAATAGAACTGCTCGTGTATTTGCCCAATCCCCATCGTTACAATAATTCTGGATAAATTCATTGGCATCACTTTGTACTATTTCAATTTGGCTTGCCTTTTCAGGATGTTCCTTTTGCAGTTTTCCCAGTTCATCAATTTTGCTTTCATCGCTTTCGATAAAGATGTATCTATGAAACGATGGATTCGCTTCGAGGGCCAGTTTTGCCGATCCCTTAAGAAACGTTTGGGACTCATCTTGCTCCAATTCCTCGAAGAAGCCCTTGATACTGTATTGGCACTCTCGTTGCTGGCGGTACCCCGTTCCCGCAAATGCATCTATGTATACTCTTTTGAAAGGTTGTCTCTTTAACGCTGTGTGGTAAGCATCAAGATATTTCTTTAGGATTTCCAGTTTTCCCTCTGTCCAACTGCCACCAAAAAGTTGTTCTGTGGAATCTACCATTTAGCGACCCCGAAAGACTGTTGATGAATCAAATTCTTTACCATTATTCCCGCGAACGACTTGAATGGCCTGGATGAGCTTTATACTAGCAGATTGGGCTTAGATGGGCAAGAGAGGGTATTTAAGATTTGAAATTTCAGATTTGAGAGGAAGAACGACCTGGATTACCGGCAAAGCGGTGATAAGAGCCGCATCAAGTGCGGAATGACGGAAAAACCATTCACCACGAAGGAAACATAGAAAAAAACAAGACCATCGGCACGTGGGCCGAGGGCATTATAAAAAATGCGGGGGCATTTGAGGTGCAAATCAAGTGTGGGCGGTAAGAGATAAATCGGCAATCTGATTGGCCTGCAGTTTATGATAGGCCAGGCCGGCGACCATGGCTGCATTATCGGTGCAGTAACGCACGGGAGCAAGGAAAAGCTGGGTGCCGGCTTGCTCACAGGCTCGCTGGATAGCGGCTCGCAAGGAAGTATTAGCACATACGCCGCCGCCAAGTATAACACGATCGGTAGATCGCTGCTTCAGAGCTAACATGGTCTTGCCAACAAGCACATCCACAACAGCTTGCTGGAAACTGGCGGCAATGTCGGCCTTGGTAGCGGCATCCAAATGGACATTCTTGGCCTGGGCGTTTTGGCCGCGAACATGGTACAAAACGGATGTCTTGATCCCACTAAACGAAAAACCCAGGGACTCTTTGCTGAGCCAACTGCGGGGGAAATTGACGGCCTGGGGGTTGCCGCGACTCGAAAGCTTATCAATAAGCGGGCCGCCCGGATAACCAAGCTTCAAAATAGCGGCTACCTTGTCAAAGGCCTCGCCGGCGGCGTCGTCGGCAGTAGAACCCAACTCAATAACATCCAAAGGGCCTTGACAAAAATACAAAGAAGTGTGCCCGCCGGAAACGACCAGGGCTACGGCGGGAAACGGTAAAGGAAAATCCGCATCCAAACAGGCGGCATATATGTGAGCCTGGACGTGATCGATGTCAATGAGCGGCTTATCCCAGGCCCAGGCGAGGGTCTTGGCGGCAGTGACACCGATCAGCAGCGAACCAATCAAGCCGGGTCTGTTGGATACGGCAATGGCGGCTAAATCCGAAGGATTCACTCCAGCGCGATCCAGGGCTTGGGCAATGACCGGATTGATGCGCTCAATATGGGCACGCGAGGCAATCTCAGGGACGACACCGCCAAATTTGCTGTGCAACTCGTCCTGGCCAGCTACGACGCTGGAAAGGACATGGCAGCCATCGGCGACGACGGCGGCTGAGGTCTCGTCGCAAGAGGTCTCAATACCCAAAATGCTAACGGGGCTATTGCTCATACGGAGGACTCCAAATCAAAAAAAACCGAATGGGTAATTATCTCATCAGAAAGGGGTTTTGTCAAAAATAGAAAGAGTTCACCACGAAGTTCACGAAGGAAAAAGAGGGATTGCGGATAAGAAGACCCCCGACGCGTAGGTCAGGGGCATTATGAAAACAGGGGAATGATTGAATTTATTTTAATTTTTGCACTTGACAAATTTCAAGCCTTGTGGTAAATGAAATAAAGACAAGTAAATATCGAGATGCTACGGTGGTGATCCGCCAGAAGCGGATCTGAAAAAGGGAAGACGGTGAAAAGCCGTCGCGGTCGCGCCGCTGTAACCGGAAAATGGGCTCTGCCATGGCCACTGTCCGAAATCGGATGGGAAGGCGCAGAGCCAAAGTTAAAAAGTATCCGGGAGCCAGAAGACCTGCCAGCGTAGCAATTGAGCCAATGACTTCGCGGAATGAGTCCTGGCCGTTGCTGTTTAACAGCTCCTGATTTGAGTGGTAATTATTAAACCTCAGATCTCGCGAAGTCGCGAGGCCTGAGGTTTTTTTGTTTTTCGAGGCTGGCACTTTTAGGAGAGAGAGCTATGTCCGGCAGGAAATATCACTGCCTATTCGTATTAGTCACATTATTGTGGCTGGCTGGCATCAGCGGCAGGGCTGTGGCTGGGCCTTATTCTAATGGTATCACCGATGGGATCGCCTACAACGATCCGGCCATTGTGGGTTGGGCTACGGGCTGCTCCGGATGGCGACCGAACTGGGCAACCTTCGGTAATTGGTCCGACGCAACCGGGGCTGCGCCCGCAGTAAGCAACGACGTGGTCTCCCTGGGTGACGGCGGGTACGCTATTCTGAGCTTCGATGTAGTCATAAGCGACTCAGAAGGGCCCGACCTGGCAGTATTCGAAAACACGCTGGGTGTCGATTCAAATGTCTTTGCCGAGCTGGGCTTTGTAGAGGTCAGCTCGGATGGGGTCAACTTCGTACGCTTCAGGAGCCATTCCCTGACGGCGGGGGAAGTAGGGGCCTTCGGACTCATCGACCCAACCAACGTAAACAATCTGGCCGGCAAACACGTCAACAATACAGGCGTCTGGCTGGGAACACCATTCGATCTGGCAGAGCTGGCCAACGAGGCTGAGGTTCTAAGCGGTCTGGTAGATTTATCCAATATCACCCACGTGAAAATTATCGATGTAATCGGGGACGGCTCGACCTTTGATAGCTACCAAAATCCAATATATGACCCCTACCCCACCGAGTTCCCCTCGGGCGGATTCGATCTGGATGCTGTGGCAATCATAGACTATGCACCCGAACCAACGACTTGTTTGATGCTGAGTTTGGCTGGGTTGGCGAGCCTACTGCGAAGGCGAAAGTAAGAAGTAATAAAAGACGTGTTTTTAGTTTTTGAGATTAAATCCAGCGTATGAAAGGAGAAAGAAATGCGGATGTTTTTGGCAGCAACAATGGTAGCGGCGGTAATGTCGATGGGAACCACGGCCTGGGGAACAGGTAGTGTGGCGGATTTTGACGATCTGAGCTTGGCACCAGAGTCCTACTGGAACGGAGCTGATTCGTCGGGCGACTTCAGCAGCGGGGCGGCTTCTTTCAATAACAATTACGATACAACCTGGGGCAGTTGGGATGGTTTTGCCTACTCTAATCTGAGCCAACAAACTCCGCCTTTAACAGGTTGGACTGACGCCCAGTACACCGCTGTGCCGGGCAGTGGACAAGCTTCAGCAAACTACGCCATCGGGTACGTGGGCTGGACAGAATTGCCCACCATGACCCTGGATCAGCCTGTGTCGTTAGCAGGAGCCTATTTTACCAATAACAATTGGGCTTACTATTCCATGCTCAGCGGTGATTCAGCTCCAGCCAAAAAGTTCGGCGGAGATACCGGCAACGATCCAGACTGGTTCCTGTTGACCATTGAAGGCTTCGACAGCCAGGATATTTTGACCGACACAGTCGAGTTCTATCTGGCTGACTATCGCTTTGCGGACAACAGCCTGGATTACATCGTGGCCGGCTGGACCTGGGTGGATCTGTCCAGTCTGGGTGAGGTCAAACAAGTTAAATTCAGCCTTAACTCTTCAGATGTCGGAGACTGGGGCATGAATACGCCGGCGTATTTTGCCATGGATACGGTGGTGACGGCGCCGGAGCCTACGACGTGCCTGCTTCTGGGCTTAGGTGCTGTTGTACTACTCTGTCGAAAAAGGTCATAGTCTATTTGAGGTACCGCTGGTGCTTGCGAGAAATGCGAAATCGCGAGCGTTTACGCTCATAGAGTTGTTGGTGGTAGTGGCCATCATCGCTCTGCTGGTGAGCATCCTGCTGCCGGCTCTAAAGGAAGCTAAAGAATCGGCCAAAAAAACCCTCTGTGCCGTAAACCTACACGGGTTGGCCCTGGCTAACTGCTTCTATGCGAGTAATCACAACGGCTTCTTCGTGCCGGGAGCTTCAGATATGGATTGGGGAAGCCCGGGGCTATACCGCTGGCACGGGTATAGGCCGACAGTAAACGATCCGTTCGATCCGGACAAAGGACCCTTATCGCCCTACTTTCAAAACGGAAAAATGAAAGTCTGCCCCAGCTACCAGGACTTCATCACCGAAGGCGGACAAGCAAATGCCTTCGAATCGGGGGCGGGCGGATACGGGTATAACAAAGAGTACGTCGGCTCGCGGACCCGCTGGGGAGGAGATATCACCAGCGGAGCACGGAATACGGAAATAGCCGGATTGGCCAACACCATCATGTTCGCCGACGCAGCGGTAGCCAGGGCAGATGCCAACGGTGAGTATCTTATAGAGTACTCCTTCCTTCAGCCGCGATACTTTCTAAACGGTGACCAGGTAGCACCCGAATGGGGATGGCCTATACCCAGTATACATTTTCGCCACAAGGGGCAAGCCAATGTGGCCTGGTGCGACGGGCATGTGGATCAACGCGAGATGTCCTTCTCTTATCCGGGAACAACATGGTACGGGGTTGAACCCGAAAAATGGAATATCGGGTGGTTCGGGCCAGAAGATAATTCACTCTTCGGCGAACCATAGAAGAAATATCAAAAATCAAATAGCAAATATCAAAAAGTAAGAGAAGAAACGGATATGAACTTTTGACGCTGATTACGCAGATGAACACAGATTGTAAGAAATACAGAGAAAAATTCTTTGACGCTGATTTCGCAGATTCCGCTGAAGAAAGCAAAGAACTCACCACGAAGGACACGAAGATCACGAAGTTGAAGAGAGCAAGAGAGAAAGCAAGAAACGGATAAGATGATTAGCTATCCGGCTTTTCCAAGGCTACGCCGTGACCGTAGTCCGTCTTCGGGAGACCTTCGGCGTGACTATGCTCCGGCTGGGGGCATTCAAGAAAACTTGACAATCCGGACACATTAAAGATAATATATACAACTGATTCGAAGGGGCTGGGATGTCTGCACAGGCACAAGAGAGCTATGCGAGTACCCTTATCACGCTACAGTATGGCCGAGGTCATAGTCTTCGGGATAATGCTGTCGGGAGCATCAATCCTGGCCTGGCTGTACGTCGGGGTCTGGCTCAGTGTAATATTCTTGGGACTGTTGGTCTTCCTTCTGGCCTTCTTTCGGGACCCGACAAGAAAAGTGCCTCAAGAACCCGGCCTTGTGGTCAGCCCGGCTGACGGTAAGATCGTCGAGATCACCCAAACGGACGACTGCCCACTGCTGCCCGGGAAGGTCCTGAAGATCGGCATCTTCATGAGCGTTTTCAATGTCCATGTGAACCGGGCGCCGGCAGTAGGAAAGGTGACCATGCTGGAGCATGTGCCGGGAAAATTCTACAACGCCCTAAGAAGCAAGGCTGGCGCAGTAAACGAATCCAACAATGTACTGCTGAATTGCCCCGATGTACCCGGTAAACGGGTGCTGGTAAAACAAATAGCCGGCGTGCTGGCCCGGCGGATCGTCTGCGGATGCAAACTCGCTGAGCAGTTGGCCCGCGGCCAACGCTTTGGTATGATCAAATTCGGCTCGCGGGTCGAAGTATATCTGAAATACTCCCAAGAACTCCGAGTACAGGTCAGGCAGGGAGAAAAAGTAAAGGCCGGCAGCAGCGTGCTCTTGCGCTACGGAAAAAAGTAGGAAAGAAAAAAGAAACGGAAAGAAAGATTTTTTCGACGCTGATTACGCAGATTTCGCTGAAGAAAGCAAAGAACTCACCACGAAGGACACGAAGATCACGAA
>JAACET010000089.1 GCA_011682385.1 Actinomycetota bacterium
GCGAAATTCAAGTGGCCCTGGCAGGCCGAGCGGCAGAGGAAGCGTTCTGCGACGATATATCCTCGGGAGCGGCAGAAGACATCCGCAAAGCAACAGTGCTGGCTCGATGGATGGTCTGCGACTGGGGGATGAGCGAAAAAGTAGGGCTGGTACGGTATACAAAGGAAGCTGCTCAAACGCCATGGGGCGAAGTACAAGCGCCGCGGGAACATTCCAACGAGACAGCCAGGCTGATCGACGAAGAGATCAAAAGTGTTCTGGATCGGGCGTACAAACAGGCCCAGGATATACTGGCGGAACAACGCCAACAGTTGGAAGACTTGGCGGAGGCCTTGCTGAAATACGAGACGCTGGACGTTTCAGACGTCCAGCGGATATTCAAGGGCCAAAGCCTGGAAAAACCGACCGTAGCGGACCTGATCCAGAAAGAAACAGAGAAAGAGCAGACAGACACAGAGGCACAAAGGGACAAAGCAGAAAAAGAAACAGAAAGAAATCACCACGAAGGACACGAAGTTAATAAAAACAAAGAAAAAGAATAAGAAAAGGACCCCCGGCACGTAAGCCGGGGGCATTTGAAGAAACCCCCGGTAAAACCGGGGGCTAAATAAACGGAAAGAAAAAAGACTGGATTCCCGCGTGCGCGGGAATGACAGAATAGGCGTTAGGGGAGTTTGTGGTTAAGAATCTGCTCGGCTTGAGAAATGCTCAGGCGAGGATTGCCGGCAAAAGGACGATACAAAGGATCGCCAATCAAAACCAAACGCCAAGAATTAAACCGCTTGGTCATATAAAAACACTCCACCAAACTATATCGGCCAGTCAAAAGCAAAGTGAAAAAACGATCCGGAGGAGGAAAAGAGGCTAAAAGTGGCTCTTCCACGGCGCCAAGCGTGGCTGTGATACCGTCTCGAAGCATCGAAGTAGCCCAGCCGGTAAACTTGGGGTTCCGCAAAGTAGTCAACTCAAAACTGGCAATGTGATAGCCCACAGCACCAGGAGCCCAATCAAAGGCATCAACGTACTTCTTCAAACTGTACCAGCCACAATACAGAACAGCTTCAGGACATGAACCCTCAGCAAAAACCTCGTTGCGAGTGTCCACAATAACCGGCAGGCCACTGTACTTGGTAAGTATCTCGGCGGCAGTCAGCAGCGACTTCTCCGTGTTCTTGTAGCCGGCCTTGCGTGCCTTCGACCAGCCGGTGTCAATATATGACCTACCGCTGAGGCCACGAGCTTCCGCAGCTATAGCCATGTCGATCAGGCCCCGGGCAATCGAAGCGGTCGGAGCATCAATACGCGAAACCATCAGGGTGCGAATCTGCTTCTGGCTGCTGCTGGGGCATTCCAGGCATAAATTGTTGATTACAAACCCACGCTTGGGATAGTCATCGGCCAAGACCAGAGATAATTCCGAATCAAAAGAACTGCTGCTCTTCTCGTAAGGATAGTTTATCAACCGCACCGAAGCGTCAAGCTGCTGAATCACACCCAAAACGCCCCTGCTGCGGCGAGTGACCGCAGCGGCCTGGTCCAACCGGGCAAAGGTGACACCAGAACGCATGAGCTGAGAAACCTGCTGGTCGGCCCGGCGAAGTTGATCCTGCAACTGAGCTAACTCGGCGGCTCGTGGATCAGTGGCTGCCAACGGACCTTGCGACTTGAGACGCTCAAGCCGGCTGGCCAAACCAAAAAGGTTCTGCTGGACCTGATCGAAATCTTTAACAACCCTATCCTTATAAAGCGATTCGGGAAGTGAATTGATCTTCTCGGCGGCCAGATTCATCGCCTCCAGCGTCTGCCTAACCAGCGCAGCCCCCCGGTTCCGGGAAGCGGCCTTCTTCGGGTCCGCCAGCGGAGGTTTTGGTAGGCCAGCCAGTCGGTTGGCCTGGGCGAGCAAACCCTTCAACTCCTCCAGGGCGAGCTTGCGGTTGCGACTCAAGCTGCTCAACAAGCTACGCTCCTGATCCGTGGGCTTGGCCGACCCGATGCGCAAAGGCACGCCGCGGACAGTAACCAGGCAGTGGATATCTCGGAACCGAGGCATCTTTTCCAGGGCCTGGCGGACCTGGGGAACAATCGACTTATCGTAAAGAGAACGTGCCACCAACTCGCCGTCGGGCATAGCAAAAGAAATAATGTTACTGGTAGGGATGTTGCGCGCTCGGCAGTAATACTCGGCTAACTCCCGTGAGCCGGCAAAACTACTATTAGCTAAGACAGCGACCTGGTAGGGTTCTAAGGCTGCCTGGGCTGATGAACACAAGGCCAACAGCAAAAAAACGCAGAATCGTCTGCAGAATCCGGCCACGTCGATTCCTTCCAGCAAAGGTTGCCAATGCAATTATAGGCGCGTTAGCTCGGCCGCATCAGAGGAAATAAAATTACGTCCCTGATGCTCGGCGAATTGGTCAGAAGCATAACCAGACGATCCACACCAAGGCCTAAACCTCCGGCAGGGGGCATGCCAAACTTCAAGGCTCGAATAAAATCGTCATCCATGACCCGCATAGTCTCGTCGGTGTCTTCGCCAGCTAAAGAACCGGATAAGTTCTCCGCCTGGACGAAAGGATCGTTGAGCTCAGTATAAGCGTTGCCCAACTCCATGTTCATGACATAGGCTTCAAAACGCAGGGCCAACTGAGGATTGTCGGGCAGACGCCTGGTAAGCGGACAAAGCCCAGCAGGATAATCAATAACAAAAGTGGGCTGAACAAGGTGCTGCTCAACACACTCTTCAAAGACCTTATTAATGACCACGGCGTCGTCCATGTTCTTCTCTTCAAGGCCCATCTGGCGAGCCTTGCTGCGCACGGCGGAAATGTCGTCGGCAGCTACGCCGGCGTACCGGGCCAGGGCCTCGGTGTAGGACAGGCGAGTCCAGGGCGGAGTGTAGTCAATGTCGATAGTCTGTTCTTCCGGCGTGTGGGAAGGTCCGGAGGTCTTCTTGGTGTAAGGCACAACCATTGAGCCATGGACCTTTTGGGCTGCTGTCGATATCAACTGCTCGGTCAGAACCATCATGTCATTATAATCGCCGAAGGCTTGGTAAACCTCCAGCAAGGTATATTCGGGATTGTGCTTGGTGCTAATACCCTCGTTGCGAAAAACTCTGGCAAATTCAAAGACCCGCTCCATGCCGCCAACAAGCAAACGCTTGAGATATAACTCCGGGGATATCCGCAGAAACAATTCCATATCCAGTGTGTTGTGATGAGTGGTAAAAGGTCTAGCAGCGGCTCCGCCGTATATGGGCTGAAGGGCAGGCGTGTCCACCTCAATAAACTCCTGCCCCAACAAGGTCTGACGTATGTGCTCAATAATAGCAGAGCGTTTCTTAAACACGTCCATTACCGCGGGGTTGACGGCTAAATCTACGTAGCGCTGGCGGTAACGCAGGTCAACATCCTGCAGGCCGTGCCACTTCTCCGGCGGGGGTAATAACGACTTGTTCAGCAAGACCAACTTCTTGACAAAAATGGTTATCTCACCGGTCCTGGTCTTGCCCACCTCGCCCTCGACGCCGACACCGTCGCCTAAGTCCAGCAGCTTGGCCAAAGCAAAATCTTCGGGTAAGTCGTCCTTACGCAGGCAGATTTGTAAATCCCCAGTAGCATCGCGAATAGTAGAAAAAATCAACTTACCCATTGAACGAAACAAAATGATTCGGCCGGCTGTCCGAACAACCAGAGCAGGACCATCTTCAGTGAAATCGGTGCGTATCCGAGCCAACGAATGAGTCTTTTCAAAACGAGAGCCAAAAGGATCAACGCCCAAGGCTCTGATCTTCTCTAACTTAGCGATTCTGTTTTCTTCAAGGTTCTTGGCCATAACTGTACTCTGTAGATAAAAAAACTTCCTGGGTGAGTGTAAGGAACTGGGCTCAATAGTCAACCTTACGGTTCTGCGGGGGAGTTCTGAGACTCAATAAAAAGCGTTAAAAGAAACTTCCGAGCTGAGCATCCTGCCCATCTCGGAAGTTTGCCACGGCTAAAACAGCCGAATTTTCTCGCTCTATCGCCCGCCTGAACCACCCTTCGCTACTATATCATCGGCACAGGGGGCTGTCAATGCCGGCAAGAAAAAAAATGGATTTTTCTTCAAAAGCATAACTGTTGTATCGGCAGTATGTTATATATATCACGGTTCAAGGGGTGTCGCTAATTCATCCCGACTGCAGGCAGAAATGGCAATGCGGAGGCTCGCGGAGCAATCATTAGCGTAACGCCTGATATTATAGCAAGTTACGTCACTATTCGGTCAATGCGACGAAAACATGCAGGGATAGGGAACTCCCTGCGTATTTGATAAGCTCTGCTAAGACTTATCAGGGCAACACAGAACAGCTAGCTACGTTTAGCTACGTTTTGTGCCCAAAATCGCGAATCCGCTGATCAAGAGCAAAGCCAACGTGGCTGGCTCGGGGATGACCGTATAGCCGAAAGCATCGCGAAAGGTGATTCTTGTCAAATCATGGGGCACCTGGGGCAACCAGATAAACATACATTTGGGTAGGATTTTAGTTGCCAGCATACAAAATTGTGCTAGAATCACAACCATATGCCTAGAAACAAAAAAACAACCGCATCCCGAAATCTGGAAGAACTGGCTCTGCTCTACCGGATAGGCCAAACGCTCGATCACAGCCTGGACCTCCGCGAAGTGGCTGGGCCGGTCCTCGAGGCCCTGGCCGAGCAGATGGGTATGACCCGCGGAACACTGACCCTGCTAAACCGCCAAAGCGGGCAAATCATGATCGAAGCAGCTCACGGACTCTCGCCCGAACAAATGAAACGCGGCCGATACCGCCTGGGCGAAGGAGTCACCGGAATAGTAGTGCAAACCGGCAGGCCCATGGTCGTACCACGAGTGAGCGCCGAACCGCTGTTCCTGGATAGGACCGGATCACGAAAGCCTCTACGCAAGCCGGATGTGTCCTTCATCTGTGTGCCCATCAAACTGGGTAACGAAACGGTCGGGGCCCTCAGCGCTGATCGGCTGTTCGCTACCGAAGTGGCCCTGCAAGAAGACGTGCGATTACTCTCCACCGTGGCCTCCATGATCGCCCAGGCAGTAAAACTCCGCCAAGCTGTTCAAGAAGAACACGAACGGCTGCGAGCGGAAAACGTAAGACTTCAAGCTCAACTGGAAAAGCGATTTCAACCGGGCAATATCGTGGGGAACTCCACGGCTATGCAACGCGTATACGACCTGATCGGAGGAGTCTGTAAAACCAATACAACAGTGATGCTCTGCGGTGAAAGCGGAACCGGTAAAGAACTGGTGGCCCAGGCGATACACTTCAACAGCCTCCGAGCAAAAAAGGCCTTCGTAAAGATCAACTGCGCCGCCCTGCCGCAAACAGTCATCGAATCGGAGCTGTTCGGACACGAGAAAGGAGCCTTCACCGGGGCTATAGCTCAGCGAAAAGGACGCTTCGAATTGGCTTCCGACGGAACAATCTTCCTGGACGAAATCGGTGATCTTCCGGCAGTGGTCCAAGTACACCTGCTGCGGGTGCTACAGGAAGGTGAGTTCGAACGAGTGGGCGGAACCGAAACAGTAAAAGTGAATGTACGCGTGATCGCGGCCACAAATAAACCGCTGGAAGAACTGGTGGGATCAGGTAAATTTCGCGAAGACCTATACTACAGACTAAACGTCTTTCCCATCTATCTGCCGCCCCTGCGCGAACGACGCAACGATATCCTGCTTCTGGCCAACCACTTCCTGGAACGCTACGCAAAACAAAACGCCAAAGACGTCCGTAGAATCTCCACCCCGGCAATAGATATGATAATGGCCTACCATTGGCCGGGAAATGTCCGTGAACTTGAAAACTGCATCGAAAGAGCAATAGTCCTGACCAACGACGCAGTTGTTCACGGCCATCATCTGCCGCCAACTCTCCAAACAGCTGAGGCCAGCGGAACACAAATACAAGGCCGACTAAAAGAACTACTGGAAAACTACGAACGCGAACTACTCCTGGAAGCCCTCAAAATCTCACGCGGAAACCGGGCCAAAGCTGCCAAAGCACTGGGAATCAGCGAACGCCTCATGGGGCTAAGAGTCCGTAAATATGAGATTAATTGCCAGAGATTTCATACATCTACGTAGGTTTGCTGACTTAAATCATACCAATCGGTATCCGCTACCCAGAAAAGAAATAAAGAACCCTCACCCTCCAAATTTTCGCATATCCTTACAATAACATCACTTAAACCTTATTCTATGTTGTGCGGGCCGTATTGGCACACTATTTGCTCTTCTTCACAGTCGTAGATAATCAGTTTCGACAGACGTGGTAAATCATGACCGTACGCATATGGTCCTGGATGCGAATTAGAGGACTATCTATTGGAAACTGTTATATTAGCCACGTTCTCGCAGATTTGGCCGTGATGTACATTGGTTATGATTTAATCCGGAGGGCACAATGACCAGAAGATTTCCACTAGCTCTGATAATTGTCTTGATCGTCCTTGCAACCAGCATGTCGGCTCTGGCAGCCGAAGGCGATTCACCATCGCCACCAGGCATTGACCAGAGCAAGGTTGCTATGGACACTGTTTGGGTGTTGGTCACGGCTGTGTTGGTGATGTTCATGCAGGCCGGCTTTGCCTTGGTCGAAACCGGTTTTACCCGAGCCAAGAACGCCTGCAATATCCTCATGAAGAATCTGATGGACTTCTCCGTGGGCTCTATCGCCTACTGGGCGGTGGGCTTTGGAATCATGTTCGCCATCGGTAATCAGTTTATGGGCACCACCGGATGGTTCCTGGCTGGAGCGGACAACAGCCCAGCCTCCGGTGATGCCTATGTGGGGGTCTATAATGCCCTGAGCTGGGCTTCGGTGCCGCTGGAGGCCAAGTACTTCTTCCAGTTGGTCTTCTGTGCCACGGCCGCAACTATCGTGGCTGGCTCCATGGCCGGCAGAACCAAATTCGTGTCCTATCTGGCCTATAGCGTGGTGATCTCAGGTTTTATCTACCCGGTGGTCGGACACTGGATCTGGGGCGGCGGTTGGTTGGCCAAGCTGGGTGTACTGGATTTTGCCGGCTCAACCGTAGTCCATTCCGTCGGTGGCTGGTTGGCCCTGACCGGAGCCATCGTGCTGGGACCACGCCTGGGTAAATATCACGCCAATGGTCGTAAGAAAACTTCCCGGGCTATACCCGGTCATAATATTCCCTTGGCGGCCCTGGGAGTCTTTATACTCTGGTTCGGCTGGTTCGGATTCAATCCGGGTAGCACCATGGCGGCGGTACCGGATATTGCTCACATCGCTGCCACCACCAACATTGCCGCTGCCGCCGGCGCAATAGGTGCCATGCTAATCTCCTGGTTACTGTTCGGCAAACCAGACGCCAGTATGACCCTCAACGGAGCCTTGGCCGGTTTGGTCGGTATTACCGCCGGATGTGCCTTCGTCTCTCTAACAAGTGCCATAATCATCGGATTTGTGGCTGGCCTTATAGTGGTCCTGGCCGTCCTGTTCCTGGACCGGGTCCTGCATATCGACGACCCCGTCGGAGCTGTGGCCGTGCACGCCTTTTGCGGTGTCTGGGGAACATTGGCTGTCGGACTTTTCGCTCAGGAGGCTTTCGGTGGTGCTGGAAACGGCCTGTTCTTCGGCGGTGGGTTCAAACAACTCGGTATCCAAGCCTTGGCTGTTGTCTCGGTGCTTGTCTGGTGCCTGGCTTGTGGGTTTATCCTCTTCTACACCATCAAAGCCCTGATGGGACTGAGAGTATCCAAGGAAGATGAGCTTAAAGGCCTGGATATTACCGAACACGGTATGGAGGCTTACAGCGGCTTCCAGATATTCACTACCCAGTAATTGTCCATGAAAAAAGTTTTGCACAGGAATAGCTATGAAAATTATTGTCGCTTACATTCAGCCGGAAAAACTTAACGACGTAAAGCAGGCCCTCTACGAGGCCAAGGTCTTCAGGATGTCCGTCACCAATGCCTTGGGCTGCGGGCAACAAAAGGGTTACCACGAGTCTTACCGCGGCGTGGATATCGAGGTCAACCTGCTCAAAAAACTACGCATGGAGATCGCGGTCAATGAGGAGTTTGTCCAGCCGACCATCGAGGCCATTGTCCAAGGTGCTCGGACGGGCCAAATCGGCGATGGAAAAATCTTCGTCCTGCCCCTGGAACGCTGCGTACGTATTCGCACCGGCCAAGAAGGTAATGAAGCCGTTGGTTAACTTAAACAATGATGGAGAAGTTATGTTCAAGATATTCATAAGCATATTCGTGATGGGCTGTTTTGCTTCCTTTACCTGGGCCTCTGATCCCCCGGTTGCCGTAGAGCCAGCCGCCAGCCAATGGGAAAAATCCACTCCTATTTCCTTCAGCCTTGATTATACGATAGTGAGCGACTACATCTTCCGTGGGGCTAATTTCAGTGAGTACGCCGGCGAAGGACGAGAAAAACTCAATCACCAACTGGGTGTTGGTCTGGAGTTTGATACCAGCCAAGTGGGAGCTAACTTGGGTACCTTCGGGGTGTCGTTCTGGGGAGAATGGTACGCCGATCAAGAGTCGGCCCTTACACCCGGCAGCCAAGGAAGTCTGCAGGAGGTGGACTACACCATCTACTGGAGTTACGAGATTGCCGAGCTGTCCACGACCATCGAGACGGGCTGGATCGGATACACCTTTCCCCAGGCTGGGCATGATGCCTACTATACCAATGAATTGTATGTCTCGCTGAGTTTCGACGACAGCACACTCTTCGGGACCGAAGAGGCAGTGCTGAATCCCTACGTGGCCTACTACCTGGATGTGGACGACGTGGATGGCGCTTGGCTGGAGTTGGGAATCAGCCATGATTTCGGCCTGGCTGATCTGGGAATGGATAACACACCTGTCCTTAAAGACATCACCATCACCCCGTCCCTGGTGATGGGCATCGACAACGGCCAGATGGGTAAATCGATGCGAGCAGCCAATCTGCAGTACGGCCTTGATATCGGGTATGACCTAAGCAGTGCCCTGAACATACCCCAAGAGTATGGCAGCATAAGTTTGACCGCTTTCGTTTACTTCAGCGATGCCATACACGATGCCTTTCTAAATGACGAATTATGGGGCGGCCTGACACTCAGCTACGCATGGTAGCGCAGGCCCTTACTTAAAAAGGTTTTGTGGAGATTACGGCGTTAGACCCCCGGCACGTAGGTCGGGGGCATTCAAAGCCCCCCAGATGAGAGCCTGGGGACAGAAGTGAAGAAACCTCCGGTAAAACCGGGGGCTAAATGCGCGACTTGCCCCCCAGGCAAGTCAGCGCCTACTTAATTCTTGCCTTGAACCGGGGCAGACGATAGTATGAGTTTCGGCCTGCTGTGGTCGTCTCAATGCACAAAATCGAGTACCACAGCCAGGTAACGAAGGAAGACCGCTGGTAATCTTTTCTTGATAAGGAGCAGAAACAATGGCGACCAAAACGGCGCAAGATGTTTTGAAGTTGTGCAAGGATAAAAAGGTCAAGTTTATCCGTCTGTGGTTTACGGATGTACTGGGCTTTCTGAAAAGCTTTGCCGTTACTATACCTGAATTGGAAACGGCCTTGAACGAAGGCATGGGCTTTGATGGGTCCAGCATCGAGGGCTTCGCTCGGATCCATGAATCAGACATGATCGCCCTGCCCGATCCAAACACCTTTACAGTCTTACCCTGGCGATCCGATGATGAAATGGCTGTGGGGCGAATGTTCTGCGATGTGATGACACCCAATGGCGATCACTATACCGGTGATCCACGCTGGGCCCTGAAACGCATGGTCAAAAAAGCTCAGGATATGGGCCTTACTTTCTATATCGGCCCGGAATTGGAGTTCTTCTTCTTCAAAAACAGTGTGGGGCAACCTCAAATTATCGATCGCGGCGGATACTTCGATCTAACCCCGCTGGACGTGGCCAGCGATCTACGTCGAGATATAGTCTTGTCACTGGAAGCCATGGGCATTCCCGTAGAATACAGCCATCATGAGGTGGCTCCCAGTCAGCACGAAATCGACTTGCGCTATGCTGAGGCTGTGGAAATGGCCGATAGAGCTATGACCTACCGGTTGACCGTCAAAGAGATAGCCCTGAAGCATGGACTGCACGCCACTTTCATGCCCAAGCCGTTGTTCGGTCAAAACGGCAGCGGAATGCACGTACACCAATCACTTTTCCGGGGCGAAGAAAATGCCTTCTACGATGTTGACGATCCTCAGCACCTTTCCAAAGTGGGTAAGGCTTACATTGCCGGTCTATTGAAACACGCTAAAGAAATCTGCCTGGTTGTGGCTCAATGGGTAAATTCATACAAGCGCCTGGTTCCGGGTTACGAGGCTCCGGTCTATATTTCCTGGGCTCGTCGAAACCGCTCAGCCCTGGTGCGAGTGCCCATGTATAAACCGGACAAAGCCAAGGCCACCAGAGCTGAGTTCCGTTGCCCAGATCCGGCGTGCAATCCCTACTTGGCCTTTGCCGTTATGCTGGCGGCCGGCTTGGAAGGTATCAAGAATAATTATGAGCTGCCCGAGGCAATAGAAGAAGATATCTTCGAGATGAACCTGTCTAGCCGTAACCAAGCGGGTATCGAATCGCTTCCGGGTTCTCTGGACGAAGCCATTGCTGCTACCGAGAACAGCAAGATAGTACGCGAAGCCCTGGGCGATCATATCTTCGACAACTTCTTAAAAAATAAGAAGATCGAGTGGGACCAGTATCGCAGTCAGATCACCGAATGGGAACTGGAGAAATATCTGCCAGTGCTGTAGTGCGGATGACCGCCTAGCCCGTCTAACTGATTGGTATAGGCCAGGTTACATTTTGGAGAAGTGGTTGTACCCGTTGCAGCGAGGTATGAGAATTCTCTGGAAATATCTTGTATTTGGGCCGATATATGATATAGTTTCGATTAGGATCATTACCCTGGGATTGAGGTCTGTCAGTCTCAGGATTCTAACTACCCCAGGGTTGCACAGCAGCCCTGGGATTTTTATTAAGAGGAGGCATCCTATGGAGCGGGTCTGCATCTTTATCGATGGGGCGAATTTATACCATGGCTTGAAAAGCGTTTGCGGTCGAGCTGATATCGATTTTTCTCGGTTGATCAGTTGGTTGCTGGGCCAGCGCAAACTCATCAGGACCTATTATTATAATGTACCCATTTCAGATATAAAGAATCAGGAAAACGCAAAGAAACAACAGCGATTTTTCGCTCGCCTGCAGAGGATTCCGTACTTCGATATTCGGTTCGGTCGGCTAGAGCCCCGCCGAGGAACGTTTGTTGAAAAAGGCGTTGACATTGCCATAGCTGTGGACATGCTTTGCATGGCCTTTGGAGATGGCTATGATACCGCTATCCTGGTCTCTAGTGATGGGGATTTTGCTAAGGCTGTCGAGGCTGTCCGGGATACGGGGAAACACGTTGAGGTGGCGGCATTTCCAAGGGCTTACCACATTAGACAGGTAGCCGACAAGATCATCGATCTCACTGAAGCGTCACTTAAACCTCTATTTTTTGCCGATGACGCTGGGAATACGTCAGTTGCGCCCGACCGTTAGGCCGCAGCCAAGTGACTGGATGGGAACTGGAGAAATATCTGCCAGTGCTGTAGTACCAAGGACTGAAAAAAAACAAGGGCATATTCCAAACGGGATATGCCCTTGCCCGCTTGGTACAAGCAAACGTCCCCGGCAGGATTCGAACCTGCAATCTTCGGCTCCGGAGGCCGACGCTCTATCCAATTGAGCCACAGGGACAGGATAAAACCATCTCTACAATCAAAGATTACCTCCTGAGAACACTGGGGTCAATAGGCTTTAGAAAGAAACCCCCAGGGTAAACCTGGGGGCTAAACGCAAAGAGAGAAAGCAAGGGTTGATATCAGGGACGCAGCGGCTACAATGGTCGGCTGTCGTTGCCCGAAATCGGCCATTAATATGCTAAGCAATGCAAATGGAGGATGTTGTGACTATGACTTCGTATGATGCGGCAAATACATTGAAAAACTTCAAACCTCAACACGATTTCTTCATCGGTATCGACTCCGATGGCTGTGCGTTCGATACCATGGGGATCAAACAACGCGAGTGCTTCACCCCCTGGATGATCGCGTACTTCGATCTTCAGCCGGTGGCAGAAGTGGCCAGGAAATGCAAAGAATTTGCCGACCTGTTCAGCAAAACACGCGGAGCCAATCGCCACAAAACCATCAAACGTATCCTGAGAGAACTGCTGCCAAATCATCCGGCAGTCAAACACCTGGGATTCAAAGTACCCACCTTCGGCCACTACTGCGCGTGGGTAGATGATGAAAACAGCCTGCTCAGCAACGAAGGACTAAAAGCGGCTGTCAGCAAGGCTAACGGCGAAGCAAAAGCGGAACTGGAACATGTGCTGGAATGGTCGATAAAAGTAAATGAAGTCATAGGGCAAATCGTAAGGAATATTCCGCCGTTCCCCTACGTGCGCGAATCGCTGGAAAAGATGCAGTCCAAGGCAGATGCTATTGTGGTCTCGGCTACGCCGTGCGAGGCACTGGAACGGGAATGGGCGGAACATGATATCGCCAAGTACGTGGAAGCGATTGCCGGGCAGGAAATGGGAACCAAAAAAGAACACCTGGCTATGACCACCGGAAGTTACAAAGAAAACCACGTGCTGATGATGGGCGACGCACCGGGAGACCTGGCGGCGGCACGGGCAAATAAGGCCCTGTTCTATCCGATCAACCCCGGCAAAGAAGAAGCGTCCTGGCAGAGATTTCACGACCAAGGGCTGGATATGTTCCTGGCCGGCAAATATGCGGGCGAATATGAGACTAAACTCATCGCTGAATTCGACGCCTGTCTGCCGGAGAATCCTCCGTGGCAATGAAAAGAAGAACTCACCACGAAGGACACGAAGGTCACGAAGTTGAAGAGAGGAAGAAAGCAGAAAAAGAAACGGATAAGAGAATTAGCCACAGATTTCACAGATGAACACAGATTAGAAGAAATACAGAAAGATATTTTGACGCTGATTTCGCAGATTTCGCTGAAAAGAAAGAG
>JAACET010000001.1 GCA_011682385.1 Actinomycetota bacterium
ATCCCCTCTGCCAGCGGAGCTTCCGGTCCGACCACGGTCAATTCAATCGATTCGTTTTTTGCGAACTTGAGCAGCCCCGTTATGTCATCTGCTTTTAGGTCGATATTCTCAGCCACTTCAGCCGTACCCGGGTTTCCGGGCCCGCAGAACAGTTTGCTCAGCAGTTTCGACTGAGCGATCTTCCAGGTGAGTGCATGTTCACGACCGCCGCTACCTATTACTAGAACTTTCATGATTAGGATAATCTCCTGAAGTGGACTGAGGAATTTGATTGCAGCCGGAAATTATCCGCAGGCGTACAGTCTGTCAACCAAGTCTTTTTTTCCCCCGGTTTGCGAGCAGTCTTTGTGATTGACATTGGCCCCTGAAAGCCCTACATTATAAAAAACAGTAAAAGTGGAGTATAGGGGCTGTTTTGGAGCTCTTTGTCCGATCCGGACCCCCTCCGCTTGTATGCAATAAGGCCCTGCAAAATGGGGGCGAGACTTGTAGGGGCGCCACTAGCTATAGTATCTCCATGGAACCACACGTGCAAAAAAAAGGATTTTGGGCAAATTTCAAGCACTTCTTCTTCAGGGGTCTGGCTGCCATTCTGCCCAGCCTTTTGACCTTGGTTTTGGTCGTTAAGGGTTACCAGTTCATAAACCAATACGTCGGCGGATATGTCAATTGGGCTCTGATTAGAATCGTAGCCTATGCTCAATATCTGATATTTGGCGGTGAGCTTGGCCAGCGTATATCCCACCTGAAGGCGATTTGGGACAGTTGGTATCTGCACATTACCGGGTTTATCATTGCCATTTGCCTGATATATATCCTGGGCGTTTTCCTGGCCAGTTTTCTGGGCCGATGGATTTGGCGACTGATCGAGGCTTTGCTCGGCCGCACGCCGGTGGTCAAGCAGGTCTACCCGCAGATCAAGCAGGTGACCGATTTTTTCCTGAGTTCTCAGCGGTTGAATTTTACTCAGGTAGTAGCCGTGGAGTATCCTCGCAAGGGTATTTGGTCGTTGGGATTGGTTACCGGCCAGGCTCCTAAGCGTTTGCAGGAGCACCTGGATACAGAAGCCATTTCGGTGTTCATGCCCAGCTCGCCAACTCCGCTTACCGGTTATGTCATCTGTACTCGGCGGAGTGATGTTGTGGAGTTGGCCATTAGCATTGATGAGGCCTTTCGTTTCATTATTTCCGGCGGCGTGCTCAAACCCAGTGATAAGCTTGTCGATGGCAAACCGGTCGTGTCGGCCAAGCTGCCTTCACCTCCGGACGCCGACAAGCAGAGTTAGTTCTTTTTTTCAAGGATGTGATAATGCAAATATCCGTTAGTGGACGTCATCTGCATCTGTCCCCGCATGTGCAGGATTATGCCCGGACCAAAGCTGCTAAGTTGTCCCAGTTTTTTAATAAAATACAGACTGTCGATGTTGTTATATCCAAGCAGGGCCTGGACTATGCCGTAGAGATTATCGTCAAGCCTGATCATCGCGAGAGTTTTATAGGGCGTGGTTCCGGCTCTGACGTTCAGGCTTGCATCGACCTTAGTTTGGATAAGCTTGAGCGCCAGATTACCAGGTACAAAGAGAAGATTCGCAATCGCAAGCACAAGACCGGACTAGCGGAGGGCTTAGCACCGCCGGAGCTCCTTTAGTCTCGTAGCGGCTATTACAGCCCTGGAGAACTACATGAAATTGTCCCAGATGCTCAGCCAGGATGCCATTGTGTCCGAGTTACGCTCATCTACGCGTAATGGCGTCTTATCCGAGCTTGTTGATGTCTTGGTGGCCACCGGTGGTCTTAATCCTGAGAATTCTAAGCCGGTGCTTAAGGCTTTGATTGATCGCGAGACCCATGGCTCTACGGGTTTAGGCAAGGGTGTGGCTGTACCGCATTGTCAGCACTCTGCTGTGAAGCGGATGGTGATGGCCGTTGGTCGTTCCACCACGGGTGTGGAATTTAATGCTTTGGATAAGGCCCCGGTATATTTGATATTTTTGTTGCTCAGTCCGCCTGACGATCAGGACCGGCACCTGCAGGCCATGGAGCTTATTTTCCGACCTCTGCAGCGTGCTACCTTTAGAAAGTGGCTCCGGCAGGCCGATACCCCTCAGGCCATCATGGATTGTATTGTCCAGGCTGAGGACGCCGGAGCGAATTGACTTTTTGCGCTGGAGAAAGGCGACTGGGCATGGTTGACAAAGCCGAGGCAGACTCTGACAAGGTGGTGCAGGATGTGGAGGTTCCCAACTCTTTGGGCCTGCACGCCAGACCGGCCATGCAGTTGGTTGACCTGGCCAATCGGTTTACTGCCGAGATTGAGATATCCAAGGCCGGCCAGCGTGTTGACGCCAAGAGTATCATGCAGGTAATGACCTTGGCAGCCACTCAGGGTACCAAGCTGACTTTGACTGCTCGTGGCGATGATGCTGCTCAGGCCGTTTCTGCCTTGGCCGGCCTCATTGCCGAGGGGTTTGGTGAAGAATGACTGACTCTAAGGAACAAGCTTCCTGCCTGACTAAGAAGGGTATTCCCGTATCTGCCGGCATAGCTTTTGCGCCGGCCGTGGTCATTGATGCCGAGGACTACCGCATACCTCGACGGCACTTGTCCCGTTCGGACATCCGTCCCGAGTTGAACCGTTTGCGTAAGGCACTGACTGACTCTGCCGCCGAGGTAGCCAGCCTCCGCGAGTCTGTCACCCAGAAGTTTGGTCGCCAGACCGCTGCAATCTTCGATATGCATTGGCTCTACTTGCGTGACCGCAAGCTTTACAACGAGATTGCGGAGACCATCCGCGATCAGCTGGTCACCGCCGAGTATGCCACCAGTATTGTTTTGCGTCAAAAGGCCTTGGTGCTCTTGGAGTCTGCCGACCAGTACATGGCCGAGCGTGTCACCGATATTTACGACATTGAGCGTAGAATCCTGCACAACCTTATTGGCGAAAAGCGTGAGGATATTAGCCACCTCAATTCCGACGTTGTGGTTGTAGCTCACGATCTGACGCCTTCCCAGACAGCCCATTTGGACAATACTCACGTAAAGGGCTTAGCCACTGACGCTGGCGGCCGGACTTCTCACTCAGCCATTGTGGCTCGTGCTCTGGGCATTCCTGCTGTGGTGGGCCTTAATGATGTCACTGCTTTGGTCAGTGGTGGTGATGAGCTGATTATCGACGGAACTCGCGGCGTCGTTATTATAAAGCCGGACGAAGCCGCCACGCAGCAATATCGCCAATACGAGCGGGAGCTGATCAGCTTGGGGCAAGAGCTCCAGTCCCTGCGTGACTTACCTGCCGTTACCAGTTGCGGAACGAAGGTGCAGTTATTCGGCAACATTGAGTTTCCTCAGGAAGCCCAGGCCTGTTTGGACTACGGCGCCGAGGGCATCGGCTTGTACCGCACGGAGTTTTTGCACTTGGGTTCTGAGACCGAGCCTTCCGAGCAGGATCACTACGAAGCTTATTGCCAGGCTCTGGAGGTTATGGGCGATCGTCCTTTGATTATCCGAACTCTGGACCTTGGTGCCGACAAATACACCCAGGCCAGGGCTGCTGCACCTGAGCGTAATCCTTTTCTGGGTTGTCGTTCGATAAGGTTTTGTTTGCAGCCCGAGAATCTTCCTTTGTTCCGCAGGCAATTGCGAGCTTTGCTGCGTGCCTCTGCTCACGGCGATATTCGTATCCTTTTGCCCTTGATTACCACCCTTACGGAGCTGCACCAGACGCGGATGGTCCTGGGCGAGGTCATAGAGGAGTTGGACGAGCAAGACATAGACTATCGCCACGATATCCCCCTCGGCATCATGGTTGAGACACCCGCAGCCGCTTTGAGTGCCCGCATGTTCGGTTCGGAGTGCAGTTTCTTCAGTATTGGGACCAATGATCTGATTCAGTATACTTTGGCCGTGGACCGGGCTAACGAGCACGTGGCCAGCCTGTTTACTGCCGCCCATCCTGCCTTGATCGGCATGATCAAAGACGTGATCAAGGCTGGAAAACGCTATGACATCCCCGTGGCTTTATGTGGCGAGATGGCTTCCGAGCCGGAGTTTTGCCTTTTGTTGCTGGGTCTGGGGCTGCGGATATTTTCCGTCACTCCCCAGGCTATTCCCACGATAAAGAAGGTCATTCGGGCCAGTACTATGACCCACGCCCAGCGGGTGGCTCGCCGGGCAATGACTTTACATACTGATCGGCAGATAATGCATTATTTACGCCTGGAGACGAGAAAGGTCTTTCCAGATCTGGTTTAAGCCGATATAGTAGGGTATCTGCTGGCCTGTATGGCAGCTAACTCTTGAATCTAACGTCGCCTACGTGGCGGCGAAGCAATATTCCAGTGGGCGGGGCTAATATCTTCTGATTGCTTGCCCTGCCCGTATATCGGGTTGGCCATTGTTGTTTATAGCGCGGTGGCTCTCGGGAAAAGAGCTCCAATTGCGACGGAAGATCGCCGTTAGTTTTTCTGTATCGGGCGATGCCCGGTTCCTATCCCACCAGGATATGATGCGTTTGTTCGCCCGTGCGTGCCGCCGGGCCGGCTTGGGGCTCACCTACTCTGCCGGCTACAACCCACGTCCGCGTTTGGCCTTGGTATCACCTAGGCCGGTGGGTGTATCTTGTAGGGGGGATTTACTCATTCTGACGCTCCAGGATGATTGTTCCTGCCGGCAATTGTGCTCGCGCTTGGCCGCTCACTTACCCGATGGAGTCAGCTTGATTGATTCTATGGATCTGGGCTCAGCCCGATCCCCCATGGTTCAAGCTGCGACCTACTGCCTGCAACTGTCCCAGTCCGAGCTGGATGGCCTGGCTGAGAAGATCAGCTGTGTCTTACAGGCCGAGCATCTGGAGGTCGAACGTCCCGGACGCAAGGACCACCGGTCCCGTCGCTTGGACATTCGGCCGCATTTGGGCCGGATGCAATCTTCCGGCGATCAACTGTCGTTTACACTCGTTCATAGTGATACCGGCTCAGCCAGGCCCGTCGAGGTCTTGGCTCTGCTGGGTTTGGATAGCTTTTATAATCGATCGCAATTAGTACGTAGCTCGCTGAAGTACTCTCACTTTGGGTCAAACGCTGCGGTCGAACAGGTCTGAAAAGGAGTCTCGTGTGTCAAGGGAAATGCTCATCAATGCCGAAAACGAAGAATGTCGAATAGCCATTGTCGAGAATGGCAAACTGGAAGAACTCTATACCGAGCGTACTTCTGCTGCTTCTCATGTAGGAAACATCTATAAAGGGCGTATCACCAATGTAGAGAAATCCATCCAGGCTGCTTTTATTGACTTTGGTTTGCCCAAGCATGGATTTTTGCACATTTCGGATCTTCACTCGCAGTATTTATCTGGTTCTCGCCAACAGGACCAGAGCGCTCGCGAGCCCGTGGGCCGCAAGAAGCCGCGTCGTGAACGTCCGCTCATCCAGAACTGCCTCAGGCGTGGCCAGGACATCATTGTCCAGGTCATCAAGGAGGGGCTGGGTACTAAGGGACCGACTCTAACCACCTACATTTCCCTGCCCGGCCGGTTCTTGGTCATGATGCCCGGAATGCAGCGTACGGGTGTTTCCCGTAAGATTGAGAACGAGGATGAACGTCGCCAGCTGAAAGCCATCTTAGCCGACCTGAATCCCCCGAAGAGCTATGGATTCATTGTTCGCACTGCCGGTTTGGGCCGCAGCAAACGGCTGTTGAGAGCGGATTTGAATTATCTGTTGCGGTTATGGAATGCCGTCAGTCAGCGGGCCAAGTCCGAGCAGGCCCCTTGTGAGCTTTACCGCGAGTCCGATTTGGTCATCCGCACCATTCGGGATGTTTTTAGTTCTGATATTTCCAGGATTGTTACCGATAATTCCGACGTAGCCAGCAGGATTTCTGACTTTCTCAAGGCGGCCATGCCCAGGTCTCTGCGCAAGGTCAATTTGTATGAGGGCAATGAGCCCTTGTTTTATCATTACAAAATTGAACAGGAAATAGACAAGATACACAGCCGTCGAGTGGAGCTGGCCTGTGGTGGTTCGCTGGTTATAGATCAGACGGAGGCCTTGGTGGCCATCGACGTCAACTCTGGCCAATCCCGTTCCCACGGCGACGCCGAGTCCATGGCTTATCATATCAACATGGAAGCCGCCCCGGAAATCGCCCGCCAGCTGCGCCTACGGGACCTCGGCGGCCTGATTATTTGTGACTTCATTGACATGCGCGATGCCAAACACCGCCGCAACGTAGAGTCCTGTTTTCGTGAGGCCATGAAGCCCGACCGAGCCCGCTCTAAAATGTTGCGTATAAGTCAATTTGGAATTGTGGAGATGACCCGGCAGCGTTTACGGCCCAGTTTTGCCAGCAGCATTTATGATCAGTGTCCTCACTGTGGTGGTACCGGTTTGCTCAAGAGCACTGAGTCTGCCACTTTCGACGTTATGCGGGCCCTGAAGTTGGTCTTGAATCACGAAGATGTGGCCTCTGTGGAGTTGAAGTTATCCCGACCGGTGGCCTCTTATTTGCAGAACAGCAAACGCCACTGGCTCGCCAACATGGAGAAGTCTTCGGGTAGAACGGTCATCATTGTCCCGGACGACAGTCGTGGCCCCGGCGAGTTCAGCTTCCAGTGCAAGAACGCTCGCGGCTCAAAAGTGTCTGTTGATGTATGACCGTAATGCCCCCAGCCTACGTGCTGGGGGTTTCTTTATGTCCCCGTAGAATTGACAGAGCCAATACCCCCACCCCCACGCAGAGGAAGATGTCCGCCGAATTGAACGTTGGCCAGAAGGGAAAATCTATAAAATCCCGTACTGTGTGAGGTGGCACAAGCCTGTCCACCAGATTTCCCAGGGCCCCAGCCAATATCAGTCCCATTCCGATATGCCCAGCCCTGATCGTTTTGTCGCTGGTCAGGAAAAGATAGATTATCAGTACGATACCCCCCAGCGTTGCCGCCATGATCAGCCACCACCCCAGTTTGATCCCGAAGGCGATGCCCGGGTTCCGGGCCAGCGAAAAGCAGAGCACCCCCTTGATGATATCATATTTCTGACCCGGCACATTTTCCAGTGCTCGCCAGATCAGCCACTTACTCAGCAGATCTACAGCCATACCTACCCCAGCCGTGATCCACAGCCTCAGATGACTGGCCGGATCACTTGCTGCTGTGCCGAATTTTTTCTGGTTCATTTGCAAAGCGTGGCCCATCAATTGTGGAAACTCTGTGGCCTCAAGGCCTCAGCCGGTTTAGTTTTCTTTGGTTTCGTCTAACTCATCGACTTCGTCTCGATGCACTAGCCCTTTTTCCAGCATATTGGCATATTCGACGGTGTATCGTGTCCACGGCTCGAATTTCAGCCGGGTTTGCGGGATGGCTTCGCCGGTCCCTTCGCATATTCCGTAGACTTTCTGATCGATTCGTTTTAGGGCGTCGTCGATCTCGCGCAATAATTCCTGTTCGCTTTCCAGCAGGCTGAGGGTGAATTCCAATTCGTAGTTGTCTGAGCCCAGATCTGCCGGGTTGGTGGGGAACTTGGAGAGATTTCCCGCCGCGTCCTGACGATTTTTTTTCAGGGCCTCGTCACGCATTTGCGATACGCTGCCCAGTAGTTCCTTCCTCCGCTGCAGGAGAAGATCGCGGAATTCTGCCAGTTTTTTTGCCGACAGTGGCGACCCTTTCCGCCGATTTTTTCTGGCCGGAGCCGTTTTGGTAACTGGCCCCGCCGAACCCATTTTGCCATTCAACTTCGCCCCAGCCCCTGTAGACAGGAACTTCAAAGAGCTCTTGCTGGACGGGTTAGGTCTTCTGGGCTTCTTTCCGGAGCACTTTACCTGCTTCGCTGAGCTTTCGGCTTTGGTTTTTTTTACCCTAGCCTTTGCCGTTTTGGTGGACTTGGCTTTGGTTAGCGCAGGCTTAGCCTTCTTGGTTACCTTTTTGGCCACGTCAGTTCACTCCCCCAAGAGTAAAAAGTAGCATAACAGCCCCCGCAGCAAGGCCTTATGGCTTCACCCGGGCCGTCCGCAAAACACAGTGGACGGCAAACTATAGGAGCGAGATACTCACTAGTCAAGCAAAAAACGTTCTGAGGCAATTTGAAGTCATCTCAAGACCCGCTTTCGTTGCGAGAACGTGCAATTTTGCTGGCTGGCAAGGAGCGAAAACGATACATATTGGGAGAATATCTTGAGTTTGAGTGACGCCGCCAGGCGGCAAAAGGGCCGTTCGCAGCAGAAATTGGGGTCTTGAGGTGGCTTCTTACCTCCTTGTGTTGCTAAATATTCGTCCGCCGATTAGTATTGGTTGGTTGAGTTACTGTGCATACTTGATATCAGGAGAGCTCTAAGGTGAAGCAAAAGAAGGTAAACAAGATCGTATTGGCCTACAGTGGCGGCCTGGACACCTCGGTTATCCTCCCTTGGTTGCGAGAAACCTATGGTTGCCAGGTAATCGCTTTTGCCGCCGAGTTGGGCCAGGGCCAGGAGTTGAAAGGGATTCGCCGTAAAGCCCTCGCCAGTGGTGCCAGCAAGTGTGTTGTGGCCGACTTGCGTGAGGAGTTCGCCGAGGATTTTCTTTGGCCCATGCTCCGTTGTGGAGCCGTCTATGAGGACCGCTACCTTCTGGGCACTTCTATTGCTCGTCCGCTGATTGCCAAGTACCAGGTCGCCGTGGCCAAGGCCGAGGGTGCCGACGCCGTTGCCCACGGCGCCACCGGTAAAGGCAACGATCAGGTCCGCTTTGAGCTGACTTACATGGCCTTAGCGCCCAAGCTTAAGATCATCGCTCCCTGGAAGGATGATCGCTTTGAGTTGCGCAGTCGCGAGGCCGCCCTGGAATATGCCCAGGCTCGCGGCATACCCCTGGACGCTACCAAGAAGAAGATTTACAGTCGCGACCGCAATCTTTGGCACATTTCTCACGAGGGCGCCGATCTGGAGAACCCGGCCAATCAGCCGAAGGACGGATTATGGGTCATTTCCAAGCCGGTCTCGAAGGCCCCTGATAAGCCGCAGTACGTGCAGATTGACTTTGTCTCTGGTGCCCCTGTTTCCGTCGATGGCCGGAAGATGAAAGCTCACCGAATCGTTGAGCGGTTGAATCTTTTGGCCGGCCGTCATGGCGTGGGTCAGACTGATCTTGTCGAGAATCGCCTGGTAGGTATTAAGAGCCGCGGCGCTTATGAGACTCCCGCCGGCACTGTTCTCTATGAGGCCCACCGAGCCTTGGAGAGTATTACCCTGGATCGTGATACGGCCCATTATAAGCAGCAGGTAGCCCTGCGCTATGCGGAGTTGGTTTATAACGGCCAATGGTTTACTCCGTTGCGTCGTGCCCTGGATGCCTTTGTCGATGTTACCCAGGAACCTGTAACCGGCCGGGTGAAGGTCAAGCTCTTTAAGGGCCGGGCCACGGTCGCGGGTCTTAGCAGTCCCAATTCACTTTATATGGACGAGCTGGCCAGTTTCACTATGGGAGCCGAGTACGAGCCCAAGGATGCCATTGGCTTTATACGTCTGTTTGGTCTGCAGCAGAAGATTCAAGCCCAACTGGCCAAAGCGCCACGGAAAAAGAAATA
The DNA here is from genome assembly GCA_011682385.1 of Actinomycetota bacterium. Classification (GTDB taxonomy): domain Bacteria; phylum Planctomycetota; class Phycisphaerae; order JAACET01; family JAACET01; genus JAACET01. The sequence goes on from JAACET010000001.1 coordinate 9,554, forward strand.
ATGGAGGCTTCCGTCAACGAAGAAATTATTATGGAGTTCCAGGCCCTGAAACTTCACCAGGGCCGGCCAGCCGAGAAACTCACCGAGCCTGTAGTCATCGAGGCGCTCTGCCAAATCGTATTGAACGATAAGCTCATTGCGACTTTGTCCTGTAGCCCCATGAATTTGCGCGAGTTGGCTGTGGGATATCTGATTTCTGAAGGTATCGCCACCGACGTCGATTCGGTCGCGGAGCCCGCCCGGACGGATGATGGTTACACCTTGAATATTTCTGCTCGAGCGCTCGTCGGCTCCGATGACCTGGCCAAGCGTGTACTCACCAGTGGCTGTGCCGGGGGGAAGAGCTTTGCCCAGCCACCTTCTCAGCCTTTGGTGGCTATGCCTGTGACTATCCGCCGGGAGCAATTGACTCACCTTGTTTCTCGGATGGCTGATTCCAGCCAGGTATTTCAACAGACTGCCGGCGTCCACAGTGCCGCCTTATGCACTCCCGACCAGATCATCTTTCGCACTGACGACATTGGCCGCCACAACGCTGTGGACAAGGTTATTGGCTGGGCCAGGTTGAACCGGGTCGAATTGCAGGACAAGCTGCTGCTGAGTACCGGCCGGATCAGCTCCGAGATTGTCCTCAAGGCCGCCCGATCCCGCATCACCATAGTAGCCTCGCGCGGTGCCCCTACCAGCAGAGCGCTGAATCTTGCCCGCGGGCTGGGCCTGACGGTTATCGGCTTTGTCCGCGGCCGTCGTATGACCGTTTATACCTGCTGTGACCGCTGTAGCGATTGACCCAGCCGGGCCCGATAAGTCATTGCCTCGCACTTCGTAGTTCTGATGGAATTATTCCTCACTGTCCAGTCCACGGACAACTCGTGGTTGCCTGAGCTAACCGCCTGAATTTACAGAGATTGAAGCATTTCTATTCTCAGCGGCAGGTTTTTGTTTGATAGCCGCTGCTCAGCCCCGGCATCCAGTCGCTTTTAATATTACATTTGATTAGAGCAGGCCCCAAAGCGCCTTTGCGCTGTAGGGCCACAAGGAGAACCTAACATGCACAAGCTCAATCAACCTGCAGATATTTCGTCTCATCCGCAGCGTGGTGCACGCAAGGGGGCGGTTATAGTCATGGTCGCCATTCTGCTGGTGGCGTTACTGGGCTGCGCTGCGCTGGCTGTGGACGTCGGGTATCTTTACGTGGCCCGTGCCGAACTCCAGCGGTCTGCCGACGCTGCCGCCCTGGCTGGGGCGCAAGCACTGGGCCGGGGCTTAGAGTCCCCCTTCGGTGAATATATCTCGGCCAACGACATCTACAGCCAGGCTGAGAAATACGCAGGATTAAATGCTGTGGTGGGCACAGGCGTGGAGGTCAATCGCAACAGCGATATAAAAATCGGTTATCTGGCTAATCCGCGCGATCTGAGTGTTCCCCTACAAACCGTAGCTCTGGATCAGTGCAATGCTGTGCAGGTAATCGCTCGGCGAGATAGTTCCAATACCGATGGCGAGGTTAAACTGTTTTTCGCCCCTATATGGGGTATAAACTCCTCGGAGGTGTCAGCTTCGGCGATTGCGGTGCTGGACGACCGCTTCTATGCCTATCGCGGCGGCAACGCCATACCTTTTACCCTCCATGTGGACACCTGGGACGATGAGATTATCCAAGGTAATGGGGCAGATGGATATGGCTATGACAAATATACAGGAGATGTAACAAGTTCACCGGACGGTGTGCCGGAGGTCAAGCTCTTTCCCAACAAAGAAGGGTCTGGCTGCTGCTGTAAAAGAAGAGGCAAAGGCTGCGGTAATAGTAATAATGGAGCGGGCAATTTCGGAATTCTCCACATCGGTTCCGGTTCTCTGGGTGTACCCACTCTGAGAGATCAGATACGTAACGGTATCAGCCAGGACGATTTCACTGATCTGACCGGTGAACCTATGGTCAAATTCTATGACTATGACTCGGGAAACGCGGTGAGCTACGGGATTAACGGTAACCCTGGTATCAAGGCTGGGATTGAGAGCGCCATACAAGAGAAGGTCGGGCAAGTCGTGGGCTTCTTTCTACACGACAGTGTCTCCGGCACAGGCTCTAATGCCACTTTTAACGTGATAGCTATGCGCTTCGGACGGGTAATGGCGGTGAATCTTAACGGCAAGAATAAGGCCATCATAATTCAACCGGTACCGTATTATAGCTCAGGTGTCCTGACCTCGCCGAATGCCCCCTCCACTGACAGACTCATCGGCACCCTTGAGTTGGTAAGGTGACTCCTCACCGCCGCAACGACGCCAGCCACCCCCTCTCTTGCAATCTCCACCGTGATTACAGGGCCCAGCCCAATTTCTGTCAGCAGGTCCGATTACCTCTTTAGTCGCCCTGCTGAGTTTGGAATTGACCCAGCCGGGCCCGATAAGTTATTGCTGCGTACTTCGGTACTTCTGATGGAATTATTCCTCACTGACCAAGCCACGGACGACTCGTGGCTGCTTGAGCTAATCGCCTGGATTTACAGAGATTGAAGCATTTCTATTCTCACCGGCAGGTTTTTGTTTAATAACCACTGCTCAGCCCCGGCATCCAGGCGATTTTAATATTACATTTGATTAGTGCAGGACCCAAAGCGCCTTTGCGCTGTGGCCGATAAGAATGTTGGTTTGGGTTTACGGTGGACTTGGTATGCGTGCGTCCAATGTCTCCGCATAAATAACTTGGGGCGGTAGAGGGCGAAAAAGTGAGTCCTGAGCAACATCGAAGCAGGTTTTTGCGCCGATCCGGCTTGTGGACGAGATCGAGCAGATCTGGGGCTGTTATCGTCTTGGTGGCAGCACTTCTGGTGGTATTGATAGGCTTTACAGTTTTGGCCGTGGACGTCGGCTATATGTACGACACCAGGGCCGAGCTTCAGAACGCAGCCGACTCTGCTGCTATGGCCGCCGCTGCGTTTTTGTCTTCCGGGGTGCCGTTGGATGCTGAGGGTGACGTTCGTGCCCAGGCCTACAAGTACGCCTTGGCCAACAAGGCTGCCGGCACAGGCAATATCATCAACACTGAAGCTGACGTGGTTCTAGGCCGGGCCATGCGGGACTATGTCACCGGCAAGTACACCTTCTCCGCAAGCGTCTATCCCTGGGATGCCGTCAAGGTTATTGTACGGCGAGACTCCCAGCGATCCTCCGGGCCTGTGCCGCTGTTTTTTGCGGGTTTTTTCGGCAAGAACACTACCAACATATCTGCCTCGGCTATTGCTGCGCTCGTACCCCGTGACATCGCTATGACCGTCGACCTTTCGGGATCGATGAACGACGACAGTGAACTTAAGTCCTATAGGAAGACTACGATCAACCTGACCCAGGTCTGGCGGGATATGGCCACGGGAAGCGGCGGCCCCACCTGGGGAAACATGGTCCATTGGGGTACCGAGGATATCGATTCCGATACCTATAGGCCCCAAGACGACACCGGCCTGACTTACATGCCTTATCGGAAAAACTGGTCCTACCTGGACATCAATAACGATGGCATTAATGACTTTAATCAGCTTCCGAGCCAGTACAACAGCAAGGAGAAAGCGGCCCTTAAGCGAGGCCGTTACGATTCTTATCGCCGCAAAGATTACTATGCTGATCGTGTGGCGGTGATGCTGCGGCTGGCTGATTGGAACGATAGAGATAGAGACAAAAAGATCGACTCCCGCGAGGTTTCCTACAGGTCCTATCCTTACAGCCAGGGCTCCTGGCGAGACTGGATCAAGAACTATGTGCGGCGTTCTTCGACGGGAATGTATTCAGCCAACAGCAAGTTTCGCTATCGTTTTGGGCTCAAAACTTTCGTCAATTATCTGTTGGAACGGCGATACAGCCATGCTGCGTCACCGATATTAGCCCAGGCGCCCTGCCAGCCGCTGGAAGCGGTCAAGGACGGAGTCAAAATCTGCCTGGATGTACTCGACGATCTGGACAGCAACGACCAAATGTCCCTGGAGATATACGCCACCACTGCCAAACACGAGCTTAACCTGACGGAAAACTACCACGATGTAGCCGCCGCCTTGGACAACATGCAGGCGGGCCACTATAACGCCTGGACTTGCATTGGCGGAGGGCTCAAAATCGCCATTGATGAGCTTCAAAGCAGCCGGGCTCGCGGCTACGCCAAGAAGGTTATCATATTGATGACCGACGGTCGGGCCAACGTCGACCAGTGGGGCAGGGCTGGCTACCAGTATGAAACTGCCGCCAAGACCTACGCCTTGGACCAGGCCCGTCGGGCGGCCGGGCTGGGCATCCGGATTTACACCATCTCCGTAGGTTTTAATGCTGACCGGAACCTCATGCAGGAGATCGCTTCTATTGGTCGTGCAGAAGAGTTCTACGCCAGTGGTATCGACTCGGCCCAATATTCAGCCCAACTTATGGAGATTTTCGGTCGACTGGGCGGCAAGCGGCCGGTGGTCCTGATTAAATAGTGGACTGAACATCTCTGGGCCGCGACCTTTCGTAACCTACCCTTATATATGGAGCTACGGTAGATTTCTGCTCCAGTGGAACACCCAATAATTCACTCCAGGCTGAATATTCCCTTTTTTTCCTGCTACTGCCGTCACAACTGCCGTCCTGCTCTCGTCTTGTATAGTGAGAAAAGGATTATTCTCTATTTACCACAATTAGCTGTCTTATTTTCCCGGGCCTGTTGCTCAGTTTTTGGAAATAGCTGAGCCGGGCAATGCGGAAATGTAGTGCCTCAGGCGGTGCGCCGTATGTGTGCCGACAGGCCCCGCCTCGGATGGTTTTCTGTGGGGTTCTTTTACCGGGAGTGAATGCCTATGAGTGAAGAAACGGACGTACGAACGTAAGGATGGAGTGTGTTGAATTGAGACTTGGATCGCATTTGAATAGACGAGAGCTTTCAAAAGGAGAAAACTAATGGGAATTTTTAGCAAAACCAAAATTGCTGTCGTAGCCGTATTGTTGATCTTTTTTACCGCTGGTTTCGTTCGCGCGGAATATTATTGTCCGCCGCAGGATCCTCCTGGCCCCACACCCGATGTTAAATGGTTGCAGCCGCCCGACGTAACCCCGAAGGGCATGGATGTCAAGGCCACGTTGCCGAAGGTCTTGGCTGACGATTTTCTCTGCACACAAACGGGTCCTATTACTGACATCCGTATTTGGGGGTCGTGGTTGCGTGACAAACTGCCTCCTCGCGGAGCCGGCCAAGTAACATTTGGGCTGGGTATTTTCAGTGACATTCCTGCTGGGCCAGGCCCAAGAAGCTACAGCAGGCCCGGCGAATTACTTTGGGGCCAGATATTTCGTCCCGGCGACTTTGAGGTCAGCTTATTCAAGACTGTCCGTGCCGAGGGATGGTACAACCCCGATGGCAATTACATTTTTCCCGCCGACCGTAAGATATGGCAGTACGATTTCCAAATTGATCCCGCAGAGGCCTTTGTCCAGGAGGGTGACCTTGAGGAGCCCATGGTTTACTGGTTAGGCGTCACTGCTCTAGTACGCCCCCCACAGGGCGATGTTGGTGGGCAATCGGACGGCAATCGCTGCACCCCACCCCAGTTTGGCTGGAAGACTTCGTCCAGGCACTGGAACGACGACGCCGTCTGGGCCGAAGTCGATTTCCGGAACCTTGATGGCCTGACTGATGGCGTTGGCGTGCCTGAGGCCGACGGACTTTATTGGAACGAGCTGCGCTATCCCAGTGGCCATCCCTATGCTGGTAGGTCTATTGATTTGTCCTTTGCCCTGGTACCGGAGCCGACCTGCCTGGCTTTGCTGGCCTTGGGCATAATACCTTTATTCATCCGTGGACGAAAAGCGCAACGTTGAGGCGAACCCGACAAAAGTAAGCGGAATAAAACTGTTTGCAAGAAAAGTCATTGAAATGTGGACTTCAAACCTAATGGAGAAAAAAATGAGACATTACCCTAACGTCCTTTCACGTAGCAGTTGTTTGGTTTTCCTTGCCCTAGCACTTATTGCTCTGCTGTCCGGCTCAGCCGTAGCCGGAGACGTCGCCTCCGGCTATGAATTGGGAGATTCCGGTTGGTCGGCTGTAGTCAATCCGGACTGGGACATAAGCTTTGCTGTTGACGGCCTTAGCGATGACGCTGTCATCATACAGATTCAGAAGCGTTTCACAGGTGAACTCGACGAATTTGGTCTATTACCGGCAATGTATCTGGAGTTCGTCAAGGATTCCGAAGAAGCCGTCCCGCAGATCATCATTACCGACGAGTACATCGTCAACGATACGGCGGCAGATTGGCTTGACTTCCACATGGAGCTGATTGGATCTCCCTTGGCCGGCTTTGACCCCCAGTATATCCCCAGCGGCGATCAGTTCGCCACGGTCGTCCTCAGCGGCTCAAATGGATATGATGGGCTGCCCACTAAGTTTGATTTCTATGATGGCCTGGTTGTTAATGAGCCGCCGGGAGATGATACTTTTCGTCCGGGCTATGATTCCGGGGCCATGGCCATCATCACCAATCCCGACATGCAAGTTGGCCAGGGAATCCTGCTCAAAGAATACCCTACTGTTCCTGAGCCGGCTACTCTGATGGTCCTGTTGATCTCGGGAGGCCTTGCTCTGCTCGGACACCGCAGACGACGCTAGGGAGCGTTCGCCGAACAGCTCAATGTTGTTTTCTAGCCAGAGGGGCCGCTTAGTCGGTCCCTTTGGTTTAGATAGATTTGGTTCTCATCCCCGGTTTTACGGGTGGGTTTACTTGAATGCCCTCAAGCTCTCGTTTGGGTATCCTCTTAGCGCCCCCGGCCGGAGTATGGTTTGTCCAGACCGTCAGGCTTATGAGCTGCCAGCCGGCAGACCATCTTCAAGCGTTGTGAATGTAGCCTTAGCCTTGGTACCTATCAAGCCGGCGGCCACGAAACAGAGGGCCACAATCAGAGCCAACATGACGGCGTACTCTGTCAGCGTAGGTCCGTCCTCACCATACACGAAATCCAGCGTTCTTTTGGCCAGCGTCTTCATATCCGACTCCTTACAGCATGTCAGCCAAAGTTTCTGACATGCAGGGATACTCCTACCCGTGGGGAAGTTTAATACACAAACTGCCCGGATGCCAAAAAAGGTCGTGAAAAAGATGAAATTGCCGATAGTTTAGGCCCCAAGTGACCAGGTTTTTTGTATAATCTGCGGTGATTGGCCTTGACAGCGGTGGCTCGCCACCCTAACATTTACCTTACATCGAGTTCGTTTTATACTTTTGGTACGCCAGTGACGCCCAGTTCAACCATTAAGACCCGATTTCCCCCTTCTCCTACCGGCACGTTGCATGTCGGCGGAGCTCGCACCGCTCTATTTAGTTGGTTGGTTGCCCGTCGGGCTGGGGGACATTTTATCCTGCGTATTGAGGACACCGACCAGGCCCGCAATGTCCCCGGCGGGGCCGAGGCCATCATTCGTGATCTCAAATGGCTCGGCTTGGACTGGGACGAGGGCCCCTATTTACAGTCTCAACGTTTGGATATCTACGCCAAGCACATTCAAAAGCTGCTTGATGCCGGCCATGCTTATTACGCCTTCGAGACCGCTGAGGAATTGGATGTCCTTCGCAAACAGGCTCAGGAGGCCAAGCAGGCTTTTCGTTATCCGCGTCCTGATCCTTTGCCCACCGCCGCCGATGCGGATAGGGCCCGTTCCGCTGGCAAGCCCGTAGTGGTTCGTCTGAAGTGTCCCAGCCAGGCAGTGACCGTTGAAGATGAGGTCTTTGGGGAAGTCCAGGTGGCTGCCGACCAGATGGACGATTTCGTTATCTGCAAGGCTAATGGCTATCCTACTTACCATTTAGCCAATGTGGTCGACGATGCCTTGATGGGTATCAATTTCATTCTTCGCGGCCAGGAGTTTTTGGGACAAACCTGGCGCCACATTGTCTTGCGACAAGCCCTTGGTTACCCTCAACCTCGTTATGCGCATTTACCCTTGATTCTGGATATGCAGGGCAAGAAACTTTCCAAGCGAGACGCTGACGTTGACGTTCACAGCTTCCGCAGGGCCGGCTTTTTGCCTGAGGCCTTGGTCAATTTCATTGTTCTTTTGGGTTGGTCCCCCGGTGATAACCGCGAGAAGTTCAGCTTGGCCCAACTTCGCGAAGTATTCGATGTTGCCGATATCGGAAAGTCAAACGCCAGGTTCGACCTGGAGAAGTTGCGGGCCTTTAATACTGATGCCTGTGCCGACGCAGCCCCGGACCGCTTGCTCACCGCCTTCAAGGACTACCTCTCGCTTAACGACACTCCCATCCCTGCGGACGATGATAATTTGTTGGCCCAAGTCCTGGAAGTTTGCAAAGGCTTCAGGACCTTTGCCGACATCCCCGCCAAGGTTGGCGTGCTTTTCCAGGCCGATGCTGATTTCGAGTACGACACCAAGGCCGTCAAGAAGGTCTTGCGCAAGAACGACGCTGCCGGCTTTGCCGTACTGGCCCAGCTGCGAGAGGTTCTGAGTAAATGTGATTGGCAGCACGAAATACTCGAAGCTTGTATCAACGATTATTGCCGAACGAAGGAATTATCCATGGGCCAGGTCGCCCAGCCGATCCGTGTAGCCGTGACTGGCCGAACTGTCAGCCCGCAGATCATCGACACGCTGATGATTCTTGGACACGACAAGACCTTAGCTCGTATTGATCGCTGTCTAGATTTACCCCGCTGATACCCAGTGGTTATGAAGGGATTTTGAAAAAGCATGAGCAAGGAAGAAAGGACCTCCGCCGCTGATTTCATTCGGGCTATTGTTGCCGAGGACATGAAGACCGGCAAATGGGGTGGCCGGGTTGTCACCCGTTTCCCCCCGGAGCCCAACGGCTATCTGCACATCGGCCATGCCAAGGCCTTTTGCCTGGACTTTGACATTGCCGCCCAGAACGACGGCGTATGCCACCTCCGTTTTGACGACACTAATCCTACCGCCGAGGAGCAGGAGTACATTGACGCCATCCAGGATGACCTCCGCTGGATGGGTTGCGACTGGGGTGAGCACCTTTATTATGCTTCGGATTATTTCCCTCAGATGTACGCCTACGCTGAACAGCTCATCAAGGCCGGCCACGCTTATGTTTGTGATTTGACCGCTGAGCAGACCCGCCAACATCGGGGTTCGCTCACCGAGCCCGGAAAAGACAGCCCCTACCGCAACCGCAGTGTTCAAGAGAACCTCGATTTATTTCATCGCATGCGTGCCGGCGAGTTCCCTGACGGCTCGCGTACTCTCAAGGCCAAGATCGACATGTCTTCGCCGAATTTGAACATGCGTGACCCGGTCATGTACCGTATTATTCATGCTCACCATCACCGCCAGGGCCGGACGTGGTGTATTTATCCCATGTACGACTGGGCTCACGGCCTGGAAGATTCCATTGAGGGCGTCACTCATTCGCTTTGTTCACTGGAGTTCGAGAACCATCGTCCCTTGTATGACTGGTTTTTGGACAAGCTCGGCGTACACCATCCTCAGCAGATCGAATTTGCTCGCTTCAATTTGACTTATACCGTTATGAGCAAGCGCAAATTGCGTCGGCTCGTTGAGGAGGGACACGTCAACGGCTGGGACGACCCCCGGATGCCCACACTGCGTGGCCTGCGTCGTCGCGGCTACACCCCAGAGTCTATCCGCGAGTGTATGCGCCGCGTGGGAATGGCCAAGTTTACCGGTACTACCGATATTGCTTTGTTAGAGCACTGCCTCCGCCAGCATTTGAACAAGTGTTCCCCGCGAGTCATGGCCGTGCTTCGCCCGTTGAAGGTCGTCATCACCAATTACCCTGATGGCCAGACCGAGCAACTCGAGGCCGTTAATAACCCTGAAGACCCCACAGCCGGCACTCGGAGCATTCCCTTCTCACGCGAAATATACATCGAGCAGGACGATTTTCTGGAAGACCCACCAAAGAAGTTTTTCCGTTTAGCTCCCGGCCGGGAGGTCCGCCTGCGCTACGCTTACTTTATCACCTGCACTGAGATTATCAAGGACGCCGCTGGCCGGATCGTTGAGCTGCATTGTACTTATGATCCGGCCACTCGTGGTGGCGACTCCCCTGAAGGCCGAAAGGTCAAGGCCACTCTGCACTGGGTCTCGGCTGAGCATTCACTGCCTGCTGAGGTTCGGCTCTACGAACATCTGTTTACCTGCGAGAACCCTGAAGACGTCGGCGAGGGGAGGAATTGTACCGACAATCTGAATCCTCACTCGCTTCAAGTCATTTCCGATTGCCGTATTGAGCCTTCGGTGGCCGACACCGTACCCGGTGACCGCTTCCAGTTCGAGCGTTTGGGTTATTTTTGTACGGACAAAGACTCCAGCAAAACCAAGCTCATTTTCAACCGCACCGTAACACTCAGGGACACCTGGGCCAAGATTCAAAAACAGCAACGACAGACAAACAGATAGAGGTGGATTTATGTCTTTATTAGTTACCGGCTCAATTGGAATAGATTCTGTTCAGACCCCCTTTGGCAAAGTCGAGGGCGTGTTAGGCGGCTCAGCCAGTTATTTTTCGTATGCCGCCAGTTTCTTTTCTCCCGTACGACTGGTTGGCGCGGTCGGCCCCGATTTTCCCAAGGAGTTTCTGGAGTTACTTAAATCCCGGGACATTGATATAGAGGGCCTGGATATCCGCCCTCACAGCAAGACCTTCCGTTGGGGTGGCAATTACACTGGTGACATGAACGAGGCTATCACCACCGACCTTCAGCTCAACGTGTTAGCTGAAACCCCGCCGACTATCCCGGAGTCTTTTCGCGATTCGGATTTTGTTTTTTTAGCTAACACCAGCCCGGCCCTACAGCTTGATCTTCTTAGTCAGCTCAATGGTCCCAAGATGATCGTGGCCGATACTCGTGACCACTGGATAACCGAGAACCGTGATGATCTGCTCGCTCTGCTCCCAAAGATCACGGGCCTGGTTCTGAACGACTTCGAAGCCAGCATACTTACTGGTTTGGATAACATGGTAGCTGCCGGGCAGTCTATCTTGGAGTTAGGCCCTCGCTTTGTGGTGGTCAAGAAGGGCGCCCACGGTTGTTTGCTCTTCGAAGGGTCCAACATTTGCGCCTTGCCGGCCTATCCCACTAATAAGGTCAAGGATCCTACTGGGGCTGGCGACTGCTTTGCGGGAGGCCTGATGGGTTATTTGGCCTCGAATGAGCTGGTGAGTTTCACCGCCCTACGGCGAGCGATAGGTTTTGCCACCGTCGTGGCCAGCTTTGCGATAGAGGATTTTTCGTTGGCTCGGCTCCAGCAGATCAGTTTTGACGATATTCGTGCTCGCCTGGAAGAATTTCGCACCTTGAGCAGTTTTTAGTTGGAGTACCTTGCCGGATGTCGCTGCGTGTTTTTTTAGCTTTGGAACTGGATGATTTAATAAAGAAGCAACTGGCTCGTCTGCAGCATCGCTTATCTGCTGTTGGAGCGGACATCCGCTGGGTAAAGAGCGACCAGATACACCTGACCATGAAGTTTCTGGGCGAGCTCACGGACAAGATGGCCGTGGACGTCTGTAGGCTCTGCCAAAATGTTTCCGCGGAGTTTACTTCTTTCGAGTTTGGCGTACACGGAGCCGGCTGTTTTTCCAACCACGGCCAGCCCAGAGTTCTCTGGGTGGGCATAACCGATCCCAGCGGTTCGGTCCGTCGGCTGCACGAACGGCTCGAAAAGACCCTCGGTCCTTTGGGTTTACGCCGCGAGTTGCGGGCTTTTAGACCTCATGTTACTCTGGGTAGGGCGCGCTCGGGCAAGAACGCTCAGGACCTGCGTTTGGCCGTCGAGAAGAATAAAGACTTTGAAGTCGGCATTCAACAGGCCCAGGAGATTACTATATTTTCTTCTCAGTTATCCCCTGATGGCCCGCTTCACACGGTCATTGGCCGGGCAGTCTTTGGTGATGAGCCTGCTTCACCGCTGCCGGGGTCAGCTTAGCAGGAGCTGTTTATAGCGAATTGATTTGAAGCCTTGTTCATTTTTTCTATATAATTCGGAGAACTACCATGGCCAAATCCAGCAACAATCAGGAAAAACGCAGCGAGGCCCTCGATCGCACTATTGCCCAGATCGAAAAATCCTTTGGAAAAGGCTCCATCATGCAGTTGGCCGACCAGCCCACACTGATCAAAGAAGGCATTAGCACCGGGGCCTTATCACTTGATTTAGCCTTGGGTGGCGCGGGTATGCCCCGTGGCCGAATTGTCGAGCTCTATGGACCCGAATCATCGGGAAAGACCACGCTGGCTCTGCACGTTATCTCCAATGCTCAGAAGACAGGCGGCGTAGCGGCCTTTATTGACGCCGAGCATAGTTTTGATACCACTTGGGCCAAAAGGCTGGGGGTCGACACCGACCACCTGCTATTCAGCCAACCCGACTATGGCGAGCAGGCTCTGAATATTACCGAGATGCTGGTCCGCTCGAATGCCTTAGACGTCATTGTGGTTGATTCTGTTGCTGCCTTGATCCCCAAGAGCGAGATTGACGGCGAGATAGGCGACGTCCACGTAGGGCTGCAGGCCCGGCTGATGAGCCAGGCCATGCGCAAGTTAGCCGGCGTCATTTCCAAGAGTCGCGCTTGCGTTATTTTTATCAACCAGATTCGCGAGAAGATTGGCGTAATGTTCGGCAGTCCGGAGACCACTCCCGGCGGCCGGGCCCTGAAGTTCTATGCTTCGATCCGCCTGGACATCCGCCGCGTGACCACCCTCAAGCAGGGCGATCAATCCATTGGCACTCACGTGCGGGCCCGGGTGGTCAAGAGCAAGATATCTCCACCGTTTAAGAGGGCTGAGTTCGACATACTTTTTGACGAGGGCATCAGCTATTATGGTGATTTGCTTGGTTTGGCCCTGGAGAACGGCCTGGCCACTAAATCCGGTTCTTGGCTCAATTATGGCCAGGTACGTTTGGGTCAGGGTCAAAACGTCGCCCGTAAGTTTTTGCAGGACAATCCCGACTTAGCCGAGGAGATCAGAGCCAAGGTGTTGGCCCTACACGGCCCAAAGGCAGACCCCGAAAAGACACCCGCCCCCGCCCCCAAGCCGGCCAAGAAATCTAAGTAGAGGCCATCCCCACGTTTTTTTAAATGCCCCCGGCCTCCGTGCCGGGGGTTTTTTACTTTGTCAATTTTCCTTCGCGGTGTGCCGTGATGTAGTTCATGGCGAACTCGTCGCGATTGCTCAGCAGCTCAGCCGCAGCAATTGTAGCGTGCAGCCCGGCGCAGTTCGGATCGCATATAGCCGCATCCAGCCCTCGCGATATTAGTATCGTCAGGAAGCTCAAGTTTAGCGATCTGCGTTCCGGCAGACCGAAGGATACGTTGCTCAGTCCGGCTATGGTGTGTACCCCTGGATATTTGACCATTATTTTTTCTATAGCTACAGCCATATCCATTGGTGCCTTCGGCTGAGCGCTTACCGGAAACACAGCCATATCCAGATAGATATCTTCGATTTTTTTCCCGCATGTTTTCGTCAGGTGCTCGATCAGGGCCTGGGCCGTGGCCAGCCTATCTTCTACGCCGCCGGGCATACCGGCATCGGACACACACAAACCTACTACTCCGCAGTCATGCTCTTTGAGTAAGGGCGTAAAGCATTCCAGGCGTTCTTTTTCCATGGATATGCTATTGACTATGGGTTTTTTCTTGGTCAGTTGCAGTCCTTTTTTCATAGCCTCCGCATCACTGCTGTCCAGCATGATCGGCAGATCGGAAGTTTGCTGAACTATCCCCAGCAGCCATTCCATGGTTTCGATTTCTTTGCCGGCCAGTCCCGCGTTCACATCGATGTAATCTGCTCCTGCCTCTGCCTGTTCCGTGACGGTTTGAACGATCAGTTCGGCATTACGCTCGTTGCAGGCCTGTCCTATCCGTTTCCGCGTGGCGTTGATTTTTTCCCCGACGATCAGCATTGTACTATATCCTTTCTATAACCTCGGATACTCACAGGGGCTCTCACATGCCCGATACTACCGGGTTTTGCCGGTGGTTGGCCGCCATCATAGCCGATATTATCCTGCTTACAAGGACAAACCGAGCTTTCGGGTGGTGGTCCTTTGCTTGAAGGTCGATTGGTCCGCGGTACTGCGTTTCGTTGACTAAAGCTGGTCCTTGTGAGATACTCTCCTATGGCTGAGGGCAGGATACCCGATTTTGGTGCCGGTTATGAGTCTATTGAAGAAACAGCGTTGGCTGGGACACGTTGGTCCGCCGCTTACTTTTTTGTTGGGCCGGTCCCTCTGGCCCACTATGTACCTGGAGGTATTTGGCAGCGAGCACTTGGCTAGCGCCTACCGGGAGCACGGGCAGGCTATTTTGGCTTTCTGGCACAATCGGTTGTTGGTGCTTCCTTTTATTTACCGCTATCGGATGCACCTGAAGAATCTTGTTGCTATGGCCTCCAGATCGCGCGACGGTGATTTTGTGGCCAGTTTTCTGGATAGGTTTGGTTTTCACACTATCCGCGGTTCTAGCAGCAAGGGTGGCGGTCGGAGTTTCACTCAGGCCATAAGAATGGCTCGGCAGGGTTATGATATAGCCATAGCCACGGATGGCCCTCGTGGTCCGATATATCAGGTTCAGCCGGGCGTAATTAAGTTGGCCCAGATAACCTCATTGCCGATTGTTCCGGCAAGTTACCAGGTGAGCATTGGCCGAGAGCTTAGCAGTTGGGATAAATTCATTGTGCCTGGTCCTTTTACCAAGTTGGCTTTTGAAATTGCTCCGATTATCACGGTTCCCCGGCGGGCTGGCAAAGATCAAGTTGAACAGATCAGGATCCAATTGCAGAGTCAATTGGAGCAGTTACATGTTAGAGGTTCAGCCCGCTTGAAAGAACGAGGTGAACCGGCTTCGATAATGGCCCAATGCGTAGGCGATCGGCGGGATTAGGCGATTTTTTCTTTTGCATTATCGAGTGCGGAGTGGAGCGGACTTGAAACACGACCCCTTGATTTTCATTTCTGCCGCAGACATATCTTCGGAGTCTCACGCAGCCGATCTCGTCGAGGCCGTCCGCAGATTGCGTCCCGGTGCCAGGTTTGTCGGTGTCGGCGGCGAGAAGCTAGCCTCTAAGGGAGTGGAGTTGGTGGCTGAGGTCATGGGCCAATCAGCCATGACTTATGCTGCTTTTATCAAGATTGGCTACTTTGTCAGGATAATTGAGCGGGTAGGTCGGATAATGAGACAGCGTAAGTTTGATGCTGTCGTTTTTCTTGACTCGCCGGCCCTTCACTTTCCGATGGCCCGCAAGGCCAAGAATCAGCGTATCCCCAGCCTCTATTATATTGCCCCTCAGCTCTGGGCTTGGGGCAGGCATCGCCTGTCCAAGCTGCGTTGGCTGGTTGACAAGGTAGCTTGCATTCTTCCGTTTGAGGAGCAATGGTTTCGCCGCTATGGTATCGACGCCACTTATGTTGGTTATCCTTTGTTTGATGATCTTGAAACTTGGGGTCACTCCAAGCGTACCGATCTAAGGCAGGGCTCTCCCACCATAGTTTTGCTGCCTGGCTCAAGGGCTCATGAGGTTAAAGCCCTCATGCCGGCCATGATAACTGTCGCCCGCCGGGTCCGTGAGCGTTGGCCGCAAGCTTGTTTTGTTGTTCCTGCTGCCAATGAGCGAATCTTGGAA
Organism: Actinomycetota bacterium; assembly: GCA_011682385.1. GTDB lineage: Bacteria > Planctomycetota > Phycisphaerae > JAACET01 > JAACET01 > JAACET01. The sequence goes on from JAACET010000001.1 coordinate 25,205, forward strand.
ACGGTCAATGACTTGTTGAGCAGCGACGACAGACAGTATTTTCACGTCGAGCGTGGAATTATCCACCAGGCCATCGAGGCCGGCGATTTTTGTGTGGCCGCCTCGGGCACTGCCACGCTGGAGGTCGCCGCCTATGGCCGTCCCATGGTGGTCATGTATCACGTCAATCCGGTGCTTTGGAAGCTCGTTGGTTGGTGGCTCGTGCCTCAAAGACCCATGTGCTTGGTGAACATCTTAGCCGGTCGCATTATCGTTCCCGAGTTTATGCCTTGGTCTGGCTCAGCCGAGCCGATTGTGCAGAAGGTCTTGGAGTTGCTTGCCGACAAGCAAGCCCTGGCCGAGATGTCCCGGGAATTGCTCAAGGTAGCCGAGCCTCTCAAGCGTGGCGGCACAGCTGACAGGGTAGCTCGAATGCTTTTGGACCTTGCTGATAAGCCGAAGAAAGGAACAGCCGGAAATCGTCGTGGATAAAGAACGCACACTCAGCCGAGACCAGGTCCGCGAAGTTGATCGTAGGGCCATCGCCGACTTTGGCATTCCCGGCATTGTCCTGATGGAAAACGCCTCCCGGGCCGTGGCTGATTTCGCACGTCGTCGATTATCCGGCCTGACCAATCCTCGAGTTACCATCGTCGCTGGTACGGGGAATAACGCCGGCGACGGATTCGCCGTGGCCAGGCATTTGCACAATGCGGAATTGCCCGTAGTCGTGTTCTTGGCCGGTGATCCCGCACGGATTTCTGGCGACGCCAGGACTAATCTGGAGATTATCCAGCGAATGCAGCTGGACATCCGCACGCTTAGTCAGGATCAACAGGCACTCGACGGGCTACGTGCCGAGTTGGCCGAAGCTGACTTGGTTATAGACGCGATTTTCGGTACCGGACTTTCCGGCCCGGTCCACGGCTTTTACGCAGAGGTTATTGAGACCCTCAATTCTTCCGGTTCGGCGATTTTGGCCGTCGATATTCCTTCCGGTCTGGATTGCGACACCGGCCTTCCTTTGGGCCCAGCCGTGCGAGCTGCGGCCACGGTCAGTTTCCTCGCCCGCAAGAAGGGCTTTAGCGTTCCTGGCGCTGATGCCTACACCGGTCAGGTCCACATAGCTGATATTGGTGCCCCTCGCGAGCTATTCACTTAGTTACTGCCCCACCGACCTCCGCCGATACCCGCAACTATCCGAAAAACCTAAAGTTTTAGAATCTGTCAGCCGATACAAAAGATACCTGTTTTATCGGACCTATACGGGGTTGGGATAAAAATTTAGCTCTAGGGAGGTTTTACTTATCTGGACCCTCTACAGTGCCGATAAGTTCACAGCCGCCGGTTATGTGAAGCCGGGCCCGTTGGGGGTGGCGGGTAGAACTTTCACGCTGCCGATACCCCGAAGTAGAAGCAACAGACAAGCGAGCAGCCGGTGAATAGTAGTCATAATCAAGGAAACAGATGTATGGAACCTATGCTTGATCAGCAGGTGGTGTTGGTCAAGGGCAAGCACCGGTACCTGTTCCGTTACCAGGAAGGATCGGAGTTAGCTGCTCTGGACGCCTTTGTGGGCTTAGCCGCCAATGCTCAGAGTGATTTTGACTGGTTTGACGCTGCGGTCTTGAGTTACCAGGTTTCGAAGAATTTTCGTGATCCTGAAGAGCCTGACCAGAACGCTGGCTGGGACCAGGATTATCCCGAGGCTCAGGAAGAGTATTGGCCGTAGGCTGGGGTTTTGTTTTTACTTTTTTAAGTTTGCCGCAAGGACTGTGGCTGTTGCAGTTATTATTTTTAGTCCTCTGATAGGCAGGAAAAGCAGATGAATACGCCATTGATCCAGGAGTTCTTCAGTTACCTTAGATATGAGAAGCATTTTTCAGGTCACACTCTGAAATGCTACAACACGGATTTGCAGCAGTACATCGAGTTTCTGGACACCGAGCAGGCCAGCTCGACTTCCCAGCACTCCTTTGAGTCCGGCGGCACTGCCACTGCTGTGGCCATGGAGGTTCGAGCGGAGATACTCTCCGTCACTGCCGCTACCATTCGCGAGTTTCTGGTGATGTTGCACAACAGGAATTACAGTCGTGCCACTACTGCCAGAAAGTTGGCCACTCTGCGATCTTTTTATAAGTTTCTGGTTCGCCGAGGTTACCTGCAGTCCAGTCCGGTGGCTGTCATCCGCACGCCCAAGCAGGAGAAGCGTCTGCCGAAGTTTCTGGAGGCCGAGCAGATCGAGGCTCTGTTTGCTGCTCCCGACCGAACCACTCTGTTGGGCCTGAGGGATTGGGCCATGCTGGAGGTCATGTATTCCACCGGCGTAAGAGTTAGCGAGTTGGTCGGCTTGGATGTCACTGACGTGGATTTCGACGAAGCCATTCTGCACATTCGTGGTAAAGGCCGCCGCGAGCGTCTTTCCCCTGTCGGCCAGCAGGCCCTGGAGGCCATAAGACAGTATCTCACCAAGCGTGGACAGCCCAAACCCGGAGAATCCGTCGATCAGCAGGCTCTGTTTGTCAACAAATCGGGCCAGCGTCTAAGCACCCGCAGCGTCCGACGCAAACTCGACAAATACCTGGCTCAGGCCAACCTGGACCCCTCTATCAGTCCGCACACGCTAAGACACACGTTCGCTACGCACATGCTCAACCGTGGCGCCGATCTGCGCAGTGTCCAGGAGTTGCTTGGCCACCGTAGCCTCAGTACTACTCAGGTATATACGCATTTGACCACAGGTCGTCTAAAAGAGGTTTACGATAAGGCCCATCCTCGCTCCTAGGGCTCGAAAAAAAGACGACCAGTGCCTGAAAGGGGCCCGTATGGGTCCCTTTTCTTTAGAAGTTAGCTATGCAAGCGATATTGCTGCGTCAGGGTGCTAAACAGGTCGAGTTGGCCCAGGTTCCCGACCCTCAGTGCTTGCCTGGCCAAGTCCTCGTGCAGGCCTTGGATAGTGGCATCTGTGGAACTGATCGCGAGATGATCCAACGGCAGATAGTTGATGTACCTCGCGGCCGGGATTATTTGGTACTTGGCCACGAGGGTCTGGGCAAGGTTGTCCAGACTCACGCCCCAGATTGCGACCTGCAAGTCGGCGATTTGGTCGTTCCCCTTGTTCGCCGAAGTTGCGGCCAATGCAACGCCTGCAACACTCACCATGTGGATTATTGTTATACCGGCAAATACACTGAGCGTGGCATTCACAAGCAGGACGGCTTTTTCAGCGAATTTTACGCCGATTCACCGCAGTATCTGGTTAAAGTCCCCCCCCGGTTGGAGGACCTTGCCGTCCTGGCCGAGCCTCTCAGTGTTACCGTCAAGGCCACCCGGGTCGCCGCCTCACTTCTGAATCGCGTCAAGTTCGGTGGATTCTATTCCCAGCCCGGCAAGCGTGAGCGAGCCTTAGTTGCCGGCCACGGAGCCATTGGAATTCTTGGCACACTCCTGTTATTGGAGCAGGGCTTTGATGTTTATGTTTTGGGCAGAAGGCCCAGGGGCGATTTCCAGCGGACCCTTATCGAACAGCTTGGTATACCCTATCTTGATGCTACTACCAGTCAGCCCACCGACCTCGTCAAGCGTGAGGGTGGCTTCCTTTTGATTCTCGAGGCCACCGGCCTTTCGGAGGTAACCTTCCAGTTAGCTAACTACCTCTCCCGCAACGGCACCATGGTTCTCACTGGCGTACCTCGCGGCCCTAAGACCGTCCAGATTGACGGCAATACCCTCATGGCCAATATCGTGCGTACCAACCAGGCCATCGTGGGCTCGGTTAATGCGTACACCGGCTGTTTTCACAAGGCCCTGGAGTATTTGGCTGTCTTCAAGAAGAAACACCCTCAACTGATGAGCCGGATTATCACCGCTCGCTACAAACCCGAGGAGTTTGAAATACCCTTTGCCAGGAAAGACCGCGACGACATCAAAGTGGTCATCGACTTCCGTAAAGATTGAGGCGACCAATTATGAAAAACTCACTCCAAGGTACCAGCCTCTTGGCCCTGGTATTTGCGATTCTGTTTACCGGCTCGCTTTGGGCCGATGCTTCCCCATCAGCCGGCAAGATCACTTTCGACCGTTACTATACGGTCGAGTTTCAGGACCAGCGCTGTGGCTATGCCCGGACAGCCGTCCGTGAGTCCGCCGATCAAATTACCTCCTTGACCTATCTGCGGATTACCTTACGGCAGCTTGGCCAGGATATGCTGATGGTATTCAAATCCACTTCACATGAGACCCCCGACGGCAAGTTCATCTCGATGGACCAGACGCTCTACACCAATGGCGCTGAGATCGCCAAGACAGCCCTGCTTGACGGCCAAGATTTGGTCGTCACCACTACTCTTTTCGGGCGCCAGGTGGTTGAGCGTTTCCCTATTCCCCCCGATGGCTTTGTCACCGAGTCCGCTGCCGAGACTTTGATTAAGCCGCTGCTTGATAAGCCCGGCCAGCGTCTGAAGCTGACTGTACTCTCGTTGGAAGGCGGTTCCAGTCCTTTCCTGCCGATGACGCTGGAGGTGATCGGCCCGGAAACTATTTCTGCCTATGGACAAGCCGTTTCTGCCACCAAGGTAGCTGTTACGGTCACGATGGGCTCAGTCGAGTTTTCCAGCATTTCCTGGTGTGACCGGGAAGGACCTATTGCCACTCGGATGCAGTTCGGCGGTTTCGATATTTTCCTTTGTGCCGCGAGTAAGGCCCAGGCCAGGAAACCGTCTGGTGGAGCGAATCTGGACATTATATCGAGAATTGTCCCCAAGGTTCCGCTCACCGATTCCGCCAAGGCCCGCAGAGCAGTCTATCGCCTGAAGCTGAAGGACCCTCAGGCCCCTATGGCCGATCTACCGCAGACCGACATGCAGCAGACCTTAGCTCGGGGCGCAGACTATGTGGATATTGAAGTCATCCGGCAGGATCACCAGAGCTACGCCTCCGTGACTGCCCAGCAGGTTCCGCCGGAGTTGGCCAAGTACCTCAAGTCCACTCTTTACCTCGATTGGCGCACTCCCAGTGTCACAGCCGCAGCCCGGCAGGTCCCTTGCGACTCCGACAAGCCCTGGGACGTTGCCTTGGCTTTGTGGAAATACGTGGACCAAGCGGTTTACACCAAGAGTTTGGGAGTCGTCTATTTTGACCCGGCCTCCAAGGTCTTAGCTAGCGGTAAGGGCGACTGCACCGAGCACGCCGTACTGCTGGGTGCTCTCGCTCGAGCCAGGGGCCTGCCTTCTCGCATAGTGGTCGGTCTGACACAAGTCCCCGCCTCTGCTGGCCGCCGGATGGAATTTGGCTATCATGCCTGGACTGAGGTATGGATAGACGGGACCTGGGTATCTTTGGACGCCGCTCTCCGGCAAGCCCCCGTGGATGTAGGCCACATTGCTTTGGGCGTTTCCGCTGCCGACGGTTCCGATCCCCTCAGAGGCGTATCCGCCGGTCTGGCCCAGATGATTGGAAACCTCCAGATAGAGGTACTCCAGCAAGAGTAATTTACTCACCTGCCACTGCCGACAGTGCCCTCGGTACCGGATACATCTGCAGTACTGTCCCCGTCGTGCGTTCCAGTTCGACCAAGGAAATGTTGTAATCAGTGATAGCTTGTAGTTCCGCTCGTTCAGCTTCAGCCAAGGCCGCTTGAGCCCCCAGCTTGACTGCCAGAAACTCCGGCGTAAGTTGTCCCCGAATTTGCTCGGTATCTTCCAGAGCTTGCAGTTCGGTTCGGGCCGCTTTGACAGCCTCTTGTTGGATTTGCCATTGTTTGTATGTTGACTCGACCTGCCTGGCGCGTTCTTTTACCTGTACCGCCACTTGATCCGAGAGGTTCTGCAGCGTAGCGATGGCTTTTAGCCGGTTGAACTTGCTGCGTCGAAATTCCGCCTCACGTTGCCGGTTCCCCAGAGGGTATTCCAGATTCAGCCCTGCGCTGAAGCCGAAGTAATTTCCCGTGAACAGCCAATCGTGGGCATCGCCCGGCGAATCATCCAATCCTTGCAGAGCCGCGGATGCCGTCAGGTTCAGCTGGGGTAATTTTTGCCGCTGGGCTACATCGACGTCGATGTCAGCCATTTCGATAGCTAACTGAGCCTGTTCCAGAGTAGGGTTATGCTCTAGAGCCTGGGCCAATCTTTCGTTTGTGTCGATATCCATTGGCTCGCTGTTTGGCTTACCAATTGGCACGATCTCGTATTCGCTCAGCACATTTATTTGTGCATCAGCCAATAGCCTGGCCAGGGTATCCTGAGCATCGAAGACATTTTTCTGGGCCTGTACTACTATAGCTCGCCGCGTTTCCAGTGCTCGCCTGATCTGATTGATTTGCACTGCCGTAGCGTCGAGTTCACCTCGGCTCTCGACCCTTTGAAGCGTTTTGGCTGTGTCGTTAAGCAGAGACTCTGCAATCTCGAGTTCTCGCCGTGCCCGCACCAGCCCCCAATAGTCGCTGATGACTTCCGTGGCTATCCTTTCAACTTCGTCGCGGAACTGAGCCATAGTAATTTTCTGGTTCAGCCGAGCTACCTGTAGATTAGCCAGATTTACTTGGGCCCAGGCATCGCGCAGCAAGGGCTGACTTATCTCGAATACCAGCGTCGGCTCGTAGTAAGGGTTGGGTGTAGTCCAACCTGTATTATCCCAGGCCCGGATCATCGCCCAGGTTAATGACGTCTCAGCACCGGTAACAAACTTTTTTTTGACCCCAGCCTCAAAAGCGTAGGTTTTGGACTGAGCTCCCGAAAACAAACGTGAGGCATTCCGCTTATCCTCTTTGGTGTAGCTGCCTCCGCCAAAGACGGTATAGTCGAATTCGGAGGCCGCTTCGATTACTTGTTCACGGGCTATCGCTGGCTCGAAGCTGATCACTCTAATGTCCAGGTTATTTACCAGAGCGTGCATTACTGCCTCGTCCAGACCGAGACGGACGATCTTTTTGCCGCTTTCTTCGTCCTGTGCTACTTCGAATTCGGGCAGGGCTTTATCTTTCTCCGGCCGTAGCGAGTCTAAGCCCGTATCGCCTTTTCTGGCTTGTGGGCCGCGGTCTGCCAGGGCTCGCTGTGATCGGCCCAGGAGGCTCGAATCTGTCGGCCCGGGATTCACGCATCCGCCTGTAATACCAAGCACAGTCGCAACTAAACACACCATATATGTCAGGCGATAAATCATAGTTCTGTACCGTAGATTGGATTTTCTTGTGTTGTCCTTGCCCAGCAGTGTAACTACATCTTGTTGTGCCTACAAGCAATTCTTAGCTATAGGGTTACCGGGTCTTGATAGCCTATCGCTATTGGCCCGGTGGGCGCTACCGCTGAGTTGGAATTATGCACCTTGCCGTCCAGCCGTCTCCCACCCATAGACCAATAACCTTACAGGCTGGGAATTGTGCTTTGAGAAACTCGACCGCTCGTTGTAGTTGAGCCTTTTGATTTTCTTCGTTTTGGGGATTACCTGCACAATCGTGATGGGCCGCCGCAGCTATCGCTCGCGATCCATGTTTGCTGACGCTTATTTCGATACTGGCTAGTACCGACTTGGTTTGGATTGATCCGATTTCGTCTGAGAGGTACTTTACTATCCCTGCTTCTGTGATGTTATCAACGTATGAAACACCGAAGAAGGAGCGAACCACCTCGATGACCGGCAGTTGGACCCGACCGTCCATGCAGTTGAGTGCAGTAGCAAAGTTTTCCATTTGGGGAGTCAGCGATTTCCTGGCCATCAGCCCGCTTGAACAGGTGAACAGTTTTTTTGTCTTCCACCTGTTCTACTGTCTCCTGTTCACCTGCTCTATTCGCCGAAGCCCAAGGCGAAGGCGAATCGGAGCGAGAGGATTTGAACCTCCGACCTCTGCGTCCCGAACGCAGCGCTCTAGCCAAGCTGAGCTACGCTCCGTGAGGGGGCATTCTAGCACGATTATCTGTCTTGGCCAAGGAATTTCGTCCGCTGTCCGGGCACAAATGTCCGCAGAGATTTTTCTTGACCGTCTCCGCCGGGCCCGCTAGAATCTCGGCCGAGTGATTGATCGTCTTTCACACGGGGCCGTTCGCCTGGTATGGTGACAGTGGGATAGCCGCACGCGGCGTGCTAGCTCGAGCCTCAGAAGGAACCTGTCATTGACCGCGTACCCTCTGTGGTTTTGTCCGAATGTGCTGCGATCCAGACCCTTCAGTAGTTTCTGGGTTTGTGGTATAGTCCCCCTTTCGGGCCAAACTGGCGACGATTACCCGGTGGTGTAATAGGTAACACAGGAGTTTTTGGTACTCCCGTTCCAGGTTCGAGTCCTGGCCGGGTAGCTTTTTGGGCCGAGCTGTTTTTAGGTTTTTTAGGATATTTATGTCCTCGACAAAGGCTGTCATTCTTGCTGCCGGCAAGAGCACACGGATGCTCACCCAGACCCCCAAGGTCCTCCACGAGGTCTGCGGTCGCCCCATGTTGGCTTATGTACTGGACGCCTGCCGCCAGGCTGGGGTTGATGAGTTGATAGTGGTCGTGGGCTATCGCAGAGATGAGGTCTTAGCTGCCTTTGCCGACGAGCCCGGTATCACCTGGGTCACTCAGACTGAAGATCGCCACGGCACGGGTCACGCATTGATGTGTTGTCGCGAGGCCCTGGAGGGCTTCCAGGGCAACCTCCTGGTGCTCTGTGGTGACGGACCGTTGATCCGTTCGGAGGTCATTGCTCAGTTGCTCAACAAGCACACCCAGGAGCGGGCCGCAGTCACCTTGGCCACGGGTGCTTTGGACAACCCCAGCGGTTTTGGCCGAATCGTCAGGGACGAGTACGGCAACTTCCAGGCCATTGTTGAACACAACGACTGCTCTGCTGAGCAATTGCACATCAAAGAGATCAATCCCAGTTATTATTGTTTTAATACTCTCAGATTGTTTGAATCCCTTGAACAGGTCCGTCCCGACAATAAGAAGCAGGAGTATTATCTAACCGACACCCTCGGATTGCTTTTGCGGGCCGGCCACAAGGTTGTGGCCATTACTGCCGTCAAGGCTGGCGATGTTTTGAGCATTAATTCTCGCCACGACTTGGCCACCGTTGGCAACGTTATGAAGCATCGCATCCTGAATCGCCTGATGGACAGTGGTGTTACCGTAGTCGATCCGGATAATACTTATATTGACGCTCGGGCCACGATTGGCCGGGACACGGTCATTCATCCTTTTACTTATATCAGTGGCCGGGTTACCATTGGCCGGAACTGTTCGATAGGCCCCTTTGCTTATTTGCGTGACGGCACGGAACTGCAGGACGACGTGGTCCTGGGTGTTTTCACTGAGGTCAAGAAGTCTGTTTTGTGTTCTGGCACCCGTGTCAGACACCTATCTTATATTGGTGACGCCCAAGTTGGTCGGCAGGTCAATATTGGTGCCGGCACTATCACCGCCAATTTCGATGGCTCCAAGGTCAGCCGGACCGTCATTGATGACAACACCTATGTAGCCAGCGGTTCTATTCTTGTAGCCCCGCTGCACGTATCCGCCAATTCGCAAATTGCCCCGGGTTCAGTGCTGAATCCCAATAACAATAAGTCGTCGGCCCGTCCGGACGGTACGCCGACTCAGTCTCCGACTAAACAGGGAGGCACTTAGCCATGCAGAGCCAGAAAACTCAGACTGTTGACGGCAACGATCTGAAGGTTTTTTCCGGTCGAGCCAACCTCGTTTTGGCCCAGCAGATCTGTACGCATTTGGGTCTTCCCTTGGCCAAGTCGCGCATAGACGATTTTCCTGACAGCGAGATCATGTTCAAGGTTGACGAGGACATTCGAGGCCGGGATGTTTTCATTGTTCAGCCCACCTGTGAGCCGGTGAACGACCACCTCATGGAGTTGCTGGTTATGTTGGACTGTGTTCGCCGGGCCTCAGCCAGGAGTATCACTGCCGTGATCCCTTATTTCGGCTATGCTCGACAGGACCAGAAGCATGAGGGCCGCACACCTATTACAGCCAAGCTCGTAGCCAATTTGATCACTTCTGCCGGAGCCGACCGTGTAGTCACCATGGATCTGCATGCCGGCCAGGTGCAGGGTTTTTTTGACATCCCCTTGGATCACTTGCAGTCTCAGCCCGTTTTTACACGTTATTTCACCCAGCAGAACCTGGGCCCTTTGACTTTGGTTTCCCCGGATATCGGCAATGTCAAGGTTGATGGCCAATTTGCTCGCCGGCTCAACGCCGATTTAGCCATTATTGATAAGAGGCGGATCAGTGATTCCGAGGTCCAGGCCTGTAATATTATCGGCGACGTCTCTGGCCGGACCATTTTGATGTTCGATGACATTATTAGCACTGCGGCCACTATTTGTGCGGCAGCTAATCTGCTCAAGGAGCGTGGGGCCGGCCGGATTTACGTCGGTGCCACTCATGCGGTGTTCTGTGGTCCTGCTGTTGAACGGCTCAGTGCCGCCCCGATTGAGCAGGTTGTGGTTTCCGACACCATTCCAATTAGTTCGGACAAGTTGGCCCAGCTTCCCAAATTGAAGGTTCTTAGTGTTGCCGGCTTATTGGCCGAGACCATCAAACGCATACACTTTAATCTCTCGGTGAGCAGTCTATTTGAGCGGGAGACCACTTAGTTTACCTGATAGTTATGCTAAGACACAGGAGTTATTATGTCGTCTAGTAAATTGAAAATAAGCTTGCGTCAGGACACTGGTACTGTTGCCTGCGGACGGTTGCGGGCCCGGGGTTTGATACCGGCCGTTATTTATGGCCACCAGCAAGAGGCTTTGCCGGTGTCTATCTCCGAACACGATTTAGGACTGCTGCTCGGCCACGGTGCCAGGCTGCTGGACATCTCTCTGGATAAGAAGCCTGAGAAGGCCTTGGTCAAGGAGGTCCAGTATGATCACTTGGGTGTTCGCATTATCCATGTCGATCTGGTCAGGGTTTCGCTTGACGAGAAGATACAGCTGGAGATTTCCATTGAGTTGCGTGGTGCGGTCGATGCCTCCAGCCACGGTGGTGGTACTGTGGAGCAGCTTTTGAATCAGGTTGAGGTCGAGTGCTTAGCCAGTAACATCCCCGAGGCTATACAGATTCAGGTAGGTCGATTGAAGCTTGGTGATGAAATTCGGGTCAAGGATTTGCCCGTGTCCCCGGAGGTCACGGTGCTCTCGGATCCGGAGACCTTGGTAGTTGTCGTACGGGCTGTGGTTGCTGAGGAGGCTGCTGAGGAGCCTGCTGAGGGCGAGGAGGCTGCGACCGATGCCGCCGCTGAGCCGGAGGTAATTGGCAGGGCTGCTGAGGAGCAGGACAAGGACACAGACCAGGAGAATTGAGTTTGCCTGGCCCGTGGGAAAGGGATGCCCTATCGAGCGTGAGGTTCTAATATGGCGAACACCGGTTCCCGGGACCTGGCCGAGCGGATGAAACTGATAGTTGGCTTGGGAAATCCTGGGCTCCGTTACGCTCAGACCAGGCACAATGTGGGCTTTATGGTCATTGATCAGTTGCTCAGGAGTTGGCCGCCGCAGAAAGAGCAGGAGAAGTTTGCCGGCCTGTTTAGTAAGGCTCATTTAGAGGATCATCCGGTGGGCCTGCTCAAGCCGACTACCTCTATGAATCTCAGTGGTATCTCGGTGGGCCAGGCCATGAAGTTTTACAGGTTGGATTTGGATCAGCTCCTGGTGATCGCAGATGATTTGGCTTTGCCGCCGGGTAGATTGCGGATTCGCCGGTCGGGCTCTTCTGGCGGGCACAATGGTCTGGCCAGTGTGAGTCAGCATTTGGGCAGCGATAGCTTTGCCAGACTGCGGATTGGAATAGGTCCCAGTGATTTGCCTGATTCTGCGGACTATGTGTTAGCGAAGTGTTCCGACGAACAATGGCCCAGCATTAGCGCCGCCATTGACAAAGCCGTTCAGGCCGTATCATGTTGGGTCCTTGAGGGTTCTGACGCCGCGATGAATAGGTTTAATGCCCCGGATGACCCGCAGAATAACGGAGGGCTTTAGTAATTCTTTATGGGTGTCGGTTCAGATTTCTTGGACAGTGAAGATTAAAGATTAAGGAGATAGTTTTGACAGAACGAGTCTTACAGTTATACGAAGCGATGTTCCTTGTGGAGCCCGGCATAGCCACTGACTGGGAGGCAGCCAAGGGTATGGTTCAGACGATAATGGATCGTGCCAAGGCTGAGTTGCTGGTATGTCGGTTGTGGGACGAGCGTCGTCTGTCTTATCCGATTAAGAAGCAGAGGCGAGCCGCCTACATTATCTGTTACTTTAGGGCCGACGGATCGACCATCGGCGGCATTGAGCGGGACACGCAGCTTTCCGAGCATCTGCTGCGGGTCCTGGTTCTTCGGGCCGGCCATATTACTGACGAAGAGCTCGAGAAGATCATAGCTGTTCCGGATCGTCGCCTCCAGCCTGCTGCTCCTGCTCCTGCTCCTCGTCAGGCGGTTCCAGCTGCCCCTGTGGAACAGCCTCTACCGAAAACGGTGGTTGACGAGACGGACTCATCGGACCCCGACCAGGACGACTCGGATAATTCGGATGGCAAAGACGTCGCCGACAAAAGCGACGACCAGTAGAACGTCGGACTGTTAATGTCCCCGATAGCGACTTTGCCCAGGGAGACTATTATGGCTAATTTGAACAAAGTGCTACTGATTGGCAATCTAACCAGAGACCCTCAGCTCACCTATTTGCCTTCTCAGACTCCTGTGACTGAGTTTGGTTTGGCCATTAATCGGCGGTGGACTTCACAGGACGGAACTAAGCGGGATGAGACTTGTTTTGTGGATTGTCGTTGTTACGGCCGTCAGGCTGAGACTCTCAACAAATATGTTCGCAAGGGCAACCCCTTGTTTGTTGAAGGTCGTTTGCAGTTGGATACTTGGACCTCCCAGGAGGGCCAGCGTCGTTCTAAGCATCGTGTAATCGTGGAGACGTTTCAGTTTTTGGGCGCGCCCAACCGTCCCGCTCAGGGTGCCCCGGCCGATGCCGTCCCTGCCGGCTCAGCCGAGTCTGAGCAGCGTGAATCGCTGCAGGATGTCCCCCCCGGAAGCGCTCCGGACGATGACATCCCGTTCTAGATTGCTTGGTGAGTTGTTTCTGAACCGTAGCGGATATGATTGTGATCAATTTTGCAAGAGTTATGAGGTTTTAAATTACAATGGCTTTTCAGACTAGAAGAAAACATAATGTTCCGCGTAAGCGTAAAAAGATTGTGAGGGAAAACCGCTGCCGGTTTTGCCGTGATAAAGTAGCCCTGATCGACTATAAGGATTTGTCTGTGCTGACTAAGTTGGTGACTACTAGGGGCAAGTTGTTTTCTCGCAAGCGCTCCGGCAATTGCCAGAAGCATCAGAGTCAGTCCATCATCGCCCTGAAGCGGGCTCGCTTTTTGGCCTTGATGGCTTTTGCCGAGTAGACCGGGCACATCTTCGGCCGCCTTGGAGTGTTGGCCGTGGTGGGAGTTCGTTTCTGGAGTATTACCATGAAGTTGTTGCTTCAAAGAAGCGTTGAGAAGTTGGGTAGAGCGGGAGATCTCGTCGAGGTTAGTTCCGGCTATGCCAGGAATTATTTATTGCCTTGTGGTTTGGCTTTGGAGCCGACAGTTGCCAATCTTAAGCAGACTGAGCAGCTTCGGGCTATTGCCAGACAGGAGGAGCTCGAGCAGCTCCAGGCCTTTCAGGCCCAGGCCCAGGCTGTAGATGGATTGGAGGTTACCATTCCGGCCCGAGCCAACGAGCAGGGTCATTTATTCGGCAGTATCGGCCCGTCCGATGTGGCCCAGGCCTTATCCCAGATGGGTGTTGATAATGTACCTGCTAAGTCCATCATTATTGACCCGCACATCAAGCAGCTTGACAAGTACACCGTTGAGATTAGACTCAGCGAAGAAGCGATTGCTCACATCGAGTTGTGGGTTGTTCCGGAGAAAGCCCCGGACGATTCCGACCAGCCGCAGGATGTCTCGACTGATACTCAGGAGCTGTCCGATGCCGACGAGCAGGCGGACTGGTGAGTTCGGCTGCACCGCCAGCCCAGGAGAAAGCTTTGTATGGCCGCCTCCAGTAGTAAAAACATCGCGACGGCTACTGCGGAACGTCTTCTGCCGCAATCCCTTGACGCCGAGAGAAGTGCTCTGGGATCTATGATCTTGGATCGCGACGAGATTGGCGAGGTCGTCCAGATCATTGGTCGCGATGCTTTTTTTTCCGCTGACCATCAGACCATTTTCGATGTAATTGTCGATCTTTACGACCAGGACCAGCCTCTGGATTTGGTTTTATTGAGGGAGGAACTCACTCGCCGCGGCCAATTGGACCGGATTGGTGGTGTTTCTTACCTTGTGACTGTCGTTGAGTCCGTACCCGACAGTTCCAACGCAGTTTACTACGCCCGGATCGTACGCGACTTATCTTTACTGCGGATGCTCATATCTGCTTCTTCTCAGATTGTCTCACGGGCTTACCAGGGGCGGGAAGACCCCGAAGAGCTGCTGGAGGAGGCTGAGAAGCTTATTTTTGAGATAACCGGAATGAAGGTTTCCGGCCAAGCGGTTGTTTTGAAGGAACTGCTCCATCAGACTTTTAAACAGATAGAGCAATATGACGGCACTCGGGTCACGGGGTTGACCACGTCTTTTCCCAAGTTGGATGACATGCTCGGTGGCTTGCAGAGGGGCGATATGATTATCTTGGCTGCCCGCCCATCCATGGGCAAATCCGCCTTGGCCTTGAATATTGCCGAGCACATTGCCGCCGACAATCATCTTCCGGTGGCCTTTTTCAGTGTGGAGATGTCTGCTCAACAGTTGACCCAGCGGATCCTTTGTTCATACGGCAAGATTGACAGTCAAAAGCTCCGTCGCGGCAGTTTGGATGCTCAAGAACACCGCGATCTCGCCCAGGCTGCTCAGGAGCTGGAGTCTGCCCCGCTTTTCATTGACGATTCACCCGGACTGAGTGTCTTGCAGCTCAGGGCCAAGGCTCGTCGGCTCAAACTTAAGCACGACATTCAGTGCATTGTTGTCGATTATCTTCAGTTGCTTTCTCCGTCTATTGGAACGGGCCGCCGCTCGGAGAACCGCCAGCAGGAGATTGCCGAGATGTCTCGAGGTCTCAAGGCTCTGGCTCGCGAGTTGGACATTCCCGTGATTGCTTTGTCTCAGCTCAACCGTTCTCCTGAGCAGCGTGAGGGAGGCAAGCCCCGAATGTCCGACCTCCGGGAGAGTGGTGCTATCGAGCAGGATGCCGATGTTGTCCTGTTGTTGCATCGTGAATGTGTCTATAACGATCAGGCTCCCAAGGAGCAGGCCGAGCTTGATGTTGCCAAGCAGCGTAATGGTCCTACCGGTGCGGTCCAGTTGACCTGGAATGCCGCTTGCACTCGTTTTGGTCAGGCTTACGAGGGTTTTGGCCCGACCGAGGCACCACCGGATAGCTATACGGAGGAGGCACCATTTTGAACTGCTTGCCACGTCCCTGCACCGGTTTTTATGTTTTCTTGCTGTGCGGTATTATTCTGCTCAGCTGTAATAGGGCCTGGGCCCAGCCTGCCGGAGCCCCTGACATTGAAGGCCGCATCATTACAGACATCCAGGTCCTGGGCAATCAGCGGGTCGGTTCTTCGACTATATTAGCCAAGGTCCGTTCCCGCCGTGGCCAGCCTTACCGCGCCGCAACTATTAATGAGGACATCAAGACTGTTCAGCGTCTTCGGGGCATCCGGACTGTTTACGTATCGACCAAGACCGGCCCCGACCAGCTCCTGGTCATTTTTCAGGTGGTCGAAGAACCCGTCGTCGTTTTGGTAGAGTTGCGGGGCAACCGCCATTTTTCCGATGAAGATTTGCGTAAGCTACTCCGCGTATATGAGGGCGACTTTGCCGACGGTTTTTTGTTGGCCCGCGGACGCGAGGACATAGCCGCTCATTATCGCCAGGTGGGTTTTCACCGTGTACAGGTAACTGCCGAGACCGACTTGCTAGCCGGGCAGGGCCTGGTTGTCTATCAGATCACGGAAGGCCCTCGGACTCGGGTGCGTAAGGTTATTTTTGAAGGAAACCGGCAGGTTTCTTCCCGGAAGTTGCGTTCCAAGATTCGCACCAAGCCGTATTCTTTCATTTTTTCCGCCGGTGTTTTTGATGAGCAACTAATTAAGGATGATGTCACCGAGTTGCGTTTATATTTGCGGGAGAAGGGCTATTTGGATGCCCAGGTTGCCAGATGGTACGACTTTTCACCCGACCAGAAGTGGGCCACGGTTGTATTTAACATCAGCGAAGGCCCGCTTTACAAGATTCGCCAGGTGCGTTTTGAGGGCCTCGACAAGTTCAGCAGCCAAGAGTTACTTGAGCTATTGAAAGTTGGCCCCGGCGATGTTCCCGTTTCGTCAGCCGTTAATACGACTAATCCTCAGCGAATTGTCCAGGCCTATGGCCGACAGGGTTACATTGATGCTCAGATCAATGTACGTCGCGTTTATGTCCAGGATCAGCCCGGCCTGGTTGACTTCGTATATGATATCGTTGAAGGCCGGCAGGTTCGCGTCGGCCGTATAGACATCTACGGCAACAAGATTACTCAGGACCGTGTTATTCGTCGGCAGTTGCTTTTGTCTCCTACGGATATCTACGATACTTCCAGGATGCAGCGTAGCCGGCAGCGATTACTGGAGTCCACGCTGTTTTCCCAGGTGGATATTTCTAACGCCCCGGGTTCCGACCCTGTCCGCGATGTGAAGATAGACCTGGCTGAAAGGGACACGGCCTTTTTGATGATGGGCGTGGGCGTAACCTCGGATGCCGGCGTGATCGGCGATTTCAGTTTTGTCCAGCGCAACTTCGATCTCTTTGATTTTCCTACTTTCCACGGTGCCGGCCAGTACTTGCGTTTGCAGGCCCAGCCGGGAACGGAATTGATGCGTTTCGCCATCGATTTTAAGGAGCCGTACGTTGCCGATTTACCCATTAGTTTTGGCCAGAGTATTTATTTGCGGGGCCGATTTCGCGAGGACTATGATGAGGACCGCTTAGGAGCCTTGTGGAGTCTGGGCCTGCGTTTTGAGGACGGCTGGGAGATTGAGGGCGCCGTCAGGCTAGAAAAGGTCACCATAGATTTCACCGACGATGAGACCGCCCAGAAAATCAAAGAAGCCCAAGGCTCTCATAACTTAACTTCCGTCCAGGGAACCATCATAAGGGACAAGACCGATAGCGTCTTTTTGCCCAGCCGGGGAGATATATTTGAGATATCGTATGAGCAGACAGGTGTTTTTGGCGGCGAGTATGATTTCGGTCGCTTGGAGGCCAGATACGCTTGTTACTTCACTCTACACACCGACGCCCTGGATCGCAAAGGCGTTCTGGCTTTGCGTGTCAGAGGCGGAAGTATTATTGGTGATGCCCCGTTCTTTGAGCGTTACTATGCCGGCGGACTGGGCAGTATTCGTGGCTTCGATTTCCGCGGCGTAAGCCCCCGGGACTTTGGGACCGTTGCCCCGCCCAATCCGCCCTGGACCACGAACTCTGAGCGCGTAGCCGTGGGCGGTGACTGGTTAATCTTAGCCGGTGCTGAATACTCGTTTCCTTTAGTAGGCGAACATCTTAGGGGTGCGGCATTTGTTGATAGTGGTACGGTCGAGGAAGGTCCTTACCGTGTTTCTGTCGGCTTGGGGTTGCGTATGATGATCCCCAACTTTGCTCCTCTGCCGCTTTCAGCCGACTTCGCCTGGCCCATAAGTCAGGATATTGATGATGACACCCGTGTCTTTAGCTTCAGTTTAGCCATGCCTTTTAGGTAAGACCTCAATTCAAGTGGAGCGTTTTTTTTGTTTCAGCCGAGCATTACCGCTTTAAGGAAGGAGTACTTATGATCAACAGAACCAGAATGAGCTTTATTATTCTCCTGGTTGCCACAGCGTGTGGTTTGTGGTTTTACGCCGGTCGGCCGGCCACAGCTCAAACCTTTGGCTCGCCTACGATTGTATCTTTGGCTGTTTGCGACACCCACCAGGTCTTTCGGCAGTACCTGAAGACCAAAGAGTTGCGTCAGGCGCTTCAATCGCAGAGCGAGCAGCTCAGGAAGGACCTGGAGTCCAGAGACAAGCAGCTCCGCGCTAAGAGCGAGGAGTTGGCCGCTAGTTCTTTTGCTCCGGGTTCGCAGGAGTATGAGCAAATGCGGAACGCTCTGGTCAAGTTGAGTATTGAGGCCAAGAGTCTGCGCGAGATTTCCGAAGCTGAGCTTCGTCGTCAGGACATGCGCATTACTCAGAGCGGCTATGAAGACATTTACGCAGCCGTGGCCGAAGTGGCCAAGAAGAAGCAGCTTACTATCGTTCTTTCGCAGGAGCAGTTTTCCCTGGTTTCTGCCAGACCTGAGGAGTTGTACGGCAAACTATATTATCGCCGTCCGGTTCTGTACTCCGAGAAGTCGCTGGACATCACTGCCGAGGTAATAGATCTGCTTAATACCAAGTACAAGCTGGGCCGATGAGTATCTGGTTGACGTGCGTTCTGTAGTTATCGAGTGGTTCGGGGAGTTGTAGTATGACAGCCAAGAAGATCAGCTTGGCCGAGATATCCACGCATATTGCCGGACGCTTGGAGGGCTCCCCGGAGATTCGGATCACTGGCCTGGCCGAGTTGCATTTGGCTCAGCAAGGAGATCTTTCCTTTCTGATAAGTGACGCCGATTTGTCCGCCGCCGAACAGACCAAGGCCTCAGCGGTTCTTTTGCCAGCTTCGCTGCCGCCGGTCTCGCTGCCTATGATTCGGGTCAAGGATGTCTCGGAGGCTATAAATACAGCCCTGGAGCTTTTTGCTCAGCCCCGACAGGATCCTGTTGGCATTCATCCCCAGGCTCTGGTTGCTTCTGATGCTGTCCTGGCTCACGACGTATCCGTTGGGCCCTATTCCGTAGTGGAATCCGGCAGCAGTATTGGCGCCGGTTCGATTCTCCAGGCCCGCTGTTCTGTCGGTCGCGGCTGTGTCATAGGCGAGCACTGTCATCTGCGTCAGGGCGTTGTCGTCGCTGACGGCTGTCGGATTGGCTGCGGGGTGATGCTCGGCGAGAATGTTGTAATTGGTTCTGAGGGATTTGGCTACCGCACCCGTGACGGCTGCCACCGTCAGGTGCCCCATTTGGGGGCCGTGCGTATCGGCGACGACGTCGAGATTGGTGCCGGCAGTTGCGTAGCTCGGGCCAAGTTTGGTTTTACTGTTATTGGTGACGACACAAAGATTGATAGTCTTGTTTATATCGCTCATAATGTACGGGTGGGCGAGCACTGCCTTATTGCTGCCCAGGCTGGGATCGCCGGGTCGGCCAGGTTGGGACAGCGAGTTGTTTTTGGTGGCCAGGTGGGCGTTCGAGATCATGTAGCTGTGGGCGATGGTGTAACTGCCGGAGCCAGAACAGCCATTCATCACGATGTCCCCGCTGGATCGATAGTCCTGGGAGTGCCCGCTTTGGAGCGTCGGCAGGCCTTACGTGAGCAAGCTGCTCTGCGTAGGTTGCCTGAGTTGGTTTCCAAGGTAAAGAAGCTTCAGCAGAGGTTGGATGAACTTGAGTCAGCAGCAGACCATAGCTAACGAGGTCGAACTCACCGGGCGCGGCCTATTCCAAGGGATCGAGGCCACGGTGCGTTTTAAGCCCGCTCAGCCGGACACGGGTATTGTTTTTGTTCGCCCGGACCCTGAGCGTGTACTGCAGGTAGCGGCTTTGGTGGATAATGTATCTCCGCGTCCGCGTCGTACTGCTTTGCAGAACGGTTCTTTTAGTGTTGACTTGGTTGAGCATTGTCTGTCCGCCGCCTGTGGTTTGGGCATTGATAATTTAATTGTGCAGACTGACGCCGACGAGCTGCCCGGCCTGGACGGATCGTCTGAGCCTTATGCCAAGGCCTTGCTTTCCGGTGGAATAGTCCAGCAGGACGTAGATCGCAGGACTTTTGTCCTTGGTGAGCCCGTGTTTGTCAGAGACGGTCCAGCCAGTATTGCCGCTCTTCCTTCCGACCAGCCCGGCCTGACCATATTGTTTGAGCTCGACTATCCGGATACTCCCGGACTTACTCCTCAGGTTTTCAGTTTTACCTCTGATCCTGCCGGTTATATGCGGGATCTGTCCAGAGCCAGAACTTTCCTCTTGGAATCGGAGGCTCAGCAGTGTCAGCAGCAGGGCATTGGCAAGCATTTGACCCCGGCCGATATTCTGGTGATTGGAGATAACGGCAAACCCCTCAAGAACAGATTTCGCTATCCCGACGAGTTGGTTCGGCACAAGATCGCCGACCTGCTGGGTGACTTAGCCCTATTGGGTCGGCCTTTGCAGGCTCGCATTGTGGCCCGCAGGGCCGGCCATGCTTTGGCTCACAAATTGGTCCGCAAGTTGAAGCAGGCTGCGGTTCTTAAGAGCAGGGCCGACAAATCCTTAGCTGCGCCCGTTATGGACGTGCAGCAGTTGTTGCGTCTTTTGCCACACCGCTATCCTTTTTTGCTGGTGGATCGTGTGATTGAGGTTGACGGCGATCGTTTGGCTGTGGGTGTCAAGAATGTTACCTTTAACGAACAGTTTTTCCAGGGCCATTTCCCTGGAACACCGATCATGCCTGGCGTATTGATAGTCGAGGCCATGGCCCAGTTATCCGGGGTGCTTTTCAGTCAGAAGCTCGAGCACACCGGTCAGTTGGCCGTCTTGCTTGGTATGGACAAGGTGAAGATTCGCCGTCCCGTTGTTCCGGGCGATCAGTTGATCCTTGAGGCCCGCACGGTCAGGATACGTTCCAGAACGGGCCACTGTCGTTGCCGGGCCCTGGTGGGCGATAAGCTTGTCGCCGAAGCCGATATTAAGTTTATGTTGGTTGATGCTGATCCTATTTAGTGGCCATAGTACTGGGGAAGCTGCAGAAAATGCCGAAAATCCATCCTCTTGCTTGTGTTGATCCCGCTGCCGAGATAGCCGACGATGCGTCGATTGGTCCGTTTTGTGTCATTGGACCGCAGGTCAAAATCGGCCCCGGATGTATTTTGCACAATAGTGTAACCATGGTGAATGATGTTGTCATTGGTGCGAACAACGAGTTCTTCGCCAATGTTGTGATTGGCACTCCCCCGCAGGACCTCAGTTATGATGGTAAGTCTGTGACCAAGGTCCGCATGGGCGATGCCAACGTTTTCCGGGCCGGCTCTACCGTCAACGGCGGTTCGGACAAGTTTCGCAACGAGACCCGTGTCGGCAGCAATGGAATGTTCATGATTAACTCTCACATTGGCCACGACAGTTATATTGGTGATGACTGCCTGATAGTCAATGGTTCCAATTTGGGCGGCCACAATCACCTGGAGTCCAACGCTCGGCTCAGTGGTGTGCTTGGCTCTCACCCCTTTGTCACTTTTGGCCGTTACTGTTATATCGGTGGCGTTTCAGCTATAACCCGGGATGTTCCGCCTTTTACTGTTGTGGCCGGGGCCTATCCTTCAAAAATCCGCTGCATTAACGAAGTCGGCCTGCGCATGGCCGGTTTTAGTGAAGAGAGTATTACTGCTTTGAAGCGGGCTTTTCGCCGGCTCTTCCGTAGTGGCTTACCCAAGCGCCAACTTGTTGATGAGTTTGAGGACGAGGGCATCCACGACGAGAACGTTATCCACTTGGTCAAGTCTCTTCGCCGTAGTGCCTGTCACCAGCATAACAGGTTTTTGGAAGGCGTTTACCTTGGCCAGGTTGACCCCGAAGGTAAAATCTGGGATGGATGCCGACACCCTTGGGCACGATCCTTGCTGGGCGCCCAGGCTGTCTTCAAGCAGAACTGCGAAGGAGCCCGCCCGTGAAGCCTCTGCGTGTCGGCCTCGTCGGTGCCGGACGCATGGGGCGGTTGCACGCCCGGGTCTATTCCGAGCTGCCGGACGTGCAATTAATTGGCCTTGTCGATATTGATTCAGCCCGCCTCGCATCTCTAGCCCAGCGTTATGGAACCAGGTCCTTCACCAATCCCCAACAGCTCGTCGGCCAAGTACAGGCCGTCAGCATTGCCTCTCCCACCGACACGCACCTTCAAATCGCCGGCTTATTCCTAGCCCAAGGCATCCCCGCGCTGATTGAAAAACCCTTGGCCCCCTCAGCCGAGCAGGCCGAGCAGTTGGTTTCCTTGGCCCAGCGGCACAATACCTTTATTCAGGTCGGCCATTCCGAGCGGTTTAATCCAGCCGTCAGGGCCTTGGACGGCTACGATCTTTCGCCCCGTTTTATTGAGGTCGTACGTGTTTCGCCGTTTCCTTTTCGTTCTATGGATGTCGGTGTCGTCCTTGACATGATGATCCACGACATTGACCTTGTCTTGCATTTCGTCGGTTCTGAGCCCGTCGCTATCGACGCTGTCGGTGCCGGCGTATTGGCTGAGCATGAGGATTTGGCCAACGTTCGGTTGCGTTTTGCCAATGGCTGCGTAGCCAACCTGAGCTGTTCGCGTTTAGCTTTGGCTACTCAGCGTACCTTTCGGATTTTTTCCGATGATTTGTATATTTCTCTAGACCTGCACGCCAAGGCTGGCTTTGTGGTTGATAAGTTTCAGAATACCGACCGCATAAAACAGGCCTTGACCAAAGTCAACGGCCCTGCCCCCGATTGGACCCAGCTTGTCCAGGCCACCCCTTTGGTTCTCGACGATGCCGAGCCCATGCGTCTGCAACTGGAGAATTTCACCAACTGCGTACGCACAGGTGCAGCGCCCGTTGTCAGCGGCTCCGACGGTGCTGCCGCCGTCTCTGTTGCCGAGGCCATCGTCGAGGCTATCAAGACGCATTCTCAGGCCAATTAAACCCTTGTTTGCCGTCCAGCACCACCCAGCTGCGCATGTCGCGTTTGTCTATCCGGAACGGTTCCGCTAAGGCCCGCACATTTTCCAGAAAGATCAGAGTGCAGTAACGGCATTCTCTCCTTGATTGCCAGAATTGCTCTTGGGCCATTATTTCTTCGCCGTATTCCCAGCGTATCGTTTCCAGGTCCTTCGGATCATTGATTTGCCGATAGACTACTTTTTCCACCTGTCCCACAGCCAACACCAGTCCCGAAGATTCTTTTAGATATATCTGTTCACCTTTGGCTATGGATTTGAAGGGCGGCTTGGGTGTCCGCGTCAGCCGACACTCGATGGTTTTGACCCCCTCTACGATCAATCGCAGGTAGACTGGCTTAAGAATCGCCAGATGATCAGACATTGCGTTTGTCCCCCGGATACTTCTTCTCTGTCATTGGACACTTTGTGAAGCATCTTTCAGAGATGTGAAATTCAGGTCTTTCTTCTTTTCAAATCTGAAATCTCAAATTTCTTTTTTTCTCTATGTTTTTCTTCGTGAACTTCGTGTCCTTCGTGGTGAGTTCTTTCTGTTTCTTCCTCAGGTCTCAAGCCTCAGGCCTTTCTTTTTTCGCATAGTTGAACAGCCCGCCTGCTTCGATGATTCCCGCAACGTCCCCCATACTGCAAAGCTCGATGGGCTCTTGATCGGCTACGATCATCTTTGGTTTGTTCCCGCTCGTATCGATCCGCACCTCTTGCGGACCGTCTCGCACAAACGTCGCGGCGTTTCCAGTGGGACTACGTATCCCCCGTTAATCGCATTGCGGAAGAATATGCGGGCATACGATTCCGCTATTACCGCTTTTACCCCCGCCTCAGCCAGTGCCAGAGGCGCATGTTCCCGACTGGACCCACAGCCAAAGTTTTTGCCGGCCACGATAATCTTGAATTCGCTTTGGTTATTTTCTTCGCGCTCCTGATCTACGAACGCGATATTCCCATCTGGCAGTCCCGCCTGTTCCGTCGGCACCCCGCTCATGGCAAATCTGCCGAAGAGTTTCCGCTCAGCCGCTATGGTCGGATCGTACTTCAGATAGCCCGCTGGAATAATCTGATCCGTATCGATGTTATCGCCCAGCACATATACTTTGCCGCGTATTACTTTGTCCATTTGCACACCTTTTATATATCTCGCGGATCGGTGATACTTCCCCTGATTGCCGTTGCTGCAGCAGTCATCGGAGATGCTAAAAACACCTCAGCCTTTTTATGTCCCATTCTGCCCGGGAAGTTCCGATTGGTCGTGCTTAAGCAGCGCATCGGTTCGTTTACTCGCCCGAACGTATCTTCCGGTCCTCCCAGGCAGGCCGCGCAGGATGGCCGACCGATCGTAGCCCCAGCCTGTTCGAATATTTCCCGCAGTGATTT